>JANXTO010000241.1 GCA_025352365.1 Undibacterium sp.
TGTCTTTAATGTGCTGCTGCAAGTGCTGGATGACGGTCGTCTGACCGATGGGCAAGGCCGCACGGTGGATTTTAAAAACACGGTCATCGTGATGACATCCAACCTTGGTTCACATCAGATTCAGGCGATGGAAGGCAGTGACCCTGCGGTGATTAAAATGGCTGTGATGGGTGAGGTTAAATCGCATTTCCGTCCAGAGTTCATTAACCGGATTGACGATATCGTCGTATTCCATGCGCTTGATGCCAAAAACATCGGTGCCATCGCCAAGATACAGCTAAACGATCTCGAAAAACGACTGACACAAATGGACATGGGTTTGCAGATCAGCGATGCCGCATTGCAGAAAATCGCAGAAGCAGGCTTTGACCCTGTATATGGCGCACGACCACTCAAACGCGCGATTCAGCAAGAGATCGAAAATCCTTTATCCAAGTTACTGTTGCAAGGTAAGTTTGGACCTAAGGATGTGATTAAGGTTGATGTTGATAATGGGGTGTTGGTGTTTAAATAAAGTAAATGAAGTAAATGAAGTAAAACAAAATGAGGTGAAGTGAACCCCAAGCCCTTACTGCGCAATGCAGTAAGGGTTGTTGACCGGTCTCTTTAGATTGGATTTGTTTTTGATCTGTCGTACGTCTATTCCTTGCTTTAAATTTTTATATACACTAGGTAAGTATATTTTTATTGTCCATATAAATGAGGGGCACTAGAGCATTTTATTTATAAATAATGGGGAGTATATTGATTTCTTGCTGGTATATAGATGTAGTGTGGACAGGTTTTTATGGGTGATGGATTTTTTTCATGCCATTCTGGCGTGTTTTTAAACGGTATCCCGTGTCGTTAGCCTGATAAATAGTATTGTCGCTTTCAAGTCAGACGTGCGGCGCGACAAACGTCGCTGGATTCAGGCTAAAGCTATGCGGGAATGACGCCTTAATTCCTTTGGGTATTCATGTAATGACGATCAAGTTACGAGATTGTGCTGACACATAATTAAATCCGACAATTTAATTTAATCAGGCAATGTTCTTTTACAATACCAGCAGCGTAATTCAAGCGCTAACTAATTGTTGAGCAATCGCTGAGTGTAATTGCCGTGCTATTCGTTTAATTTACCTAAATTTGCTTAACGCCGATACCGCTGATACCACTGATCCCGCTGATTCAATACCCACTGGAGACAAGATGCCATTCATCACAAAAGCACATTGGTGCGCCTTACTGCTGAGCTTGTGTAGTACCGTCGCCATTAGTGCAGAAACACTCAAAGATGATGCTGATGCCAAGAAAAAGTGGGACGTGAATGCGCCGCCAGGTGTGGTGAGCACGGTGGCTATCGATACCAAAACCGGTACCTGGATGAGTGTTGACGTCAGCCCTGACGGTAAACAAATTGTGTTTGATTTGCTAGGCGATTTGTATTTGATGCCAGTTGAAGGTGGCGAGGCTAAAGCACTGACACATAGTATCGCGTGGGAAATGCAGGCGCGCTTTTCACCCGATGGTAAGCAATTAACCTATATGTCAGATGCCGGTGGTGGCGACAATATTTGGGTGATGGATGTGGATGGCAGCAACGCACACGCCTTGACCAAAGAAGATTTTCGCTTATTGAATAATCCTGTCTGGCATCCGAACGGTCAATACATTGCTGCCCGTAAGCACTTTACTGGTACACGTTCGTTGGGGTCTGGCGAGATTTGGCTGTACTCCATTGGCGGTGGCGCTGGTGTGCAGTTGAATGAGAAACCAAATTGGCAAAAAGATTTGGGCGAGCCTGCTTTTTCTCCTGATGGTCGTTATGTTTACTACTCGCAGGACACGACACCGGGCAATTCATTCGAATACAATAAAAATGGGAATGCCCAGATTTATCAGATTTTCCGTAAAGATTTAAAAGACGGTAAGACCAAAGCGTTTGTCAGCGGCGCTGGTGGTGCGGTACGTCCAACGCCTTCGCCTGATGGTAAATACTTGGCGTTTGTGCGTCGCGTGCGCAACCAAAGTACTTTATTTTTGAAAGACTTAGAGACCGGTGAAGAGAAAGTTGCATGGAGTGACCTAGAGCGCGATATGCAAGAAACCTGGGCTGTGCATGGCGTGTATCCATCGATGAGTTGGCTGCCGGGCAGCAAACAAATGGTGCTGTGGGCTAAAGGTAAAATTTGGCGTGTTGATCCATTTGCGCATACCGCAAAAGAAATTGCTTTTCACGTCAAAGACACCAGAGAAATCCGTGCTGCCGTCCGTTTTGAAACGCCCGTCGCGCCAGATAAATTTGATGTGCATCAACTGCGTTGGGTGAATGTTTCGCCACAAGGTAATAAAGTGGTGTACTCGGCTTTAGGACAATTGTATGTTCGCGATCTGCCAAATGGCACGCCGCAGCGTTTGACCAAACAACAAGACCATTTTGAATTTTTCCCACGATTTTCTCGTGACGGTCGGAGCATCGTATTCACTACCTGGGATGATGAAAAACTGGGTTCGGTGCGTACCATTGATGTTCGTGGCGGCTCAGAAACGATCATCACCAAGAGCCCGGGTAAATACGTGAATCCTCAGTTTTCTCCCGATGGCAAACAAGTCGCTTTTGAAAAAATGCATGGCGGTTATTTGACGACACCTTGGTTTGGTTTGGATACCGGTATTTTTGTGACGAGTGCGGATGGTAAAGCGACCCCGCGCTTAGTCACTGATGACGGCAGTACACCACAGTTTGGTAAAGACAATGATCAGCTGTATGTGTCGCGCATGCAGCGTGCCGGTGAGGTGGACTGGACAACATCGCTTGTGCGTATTGATTTAAATAAAGGGGAAGAGCAAGCCGTCGCTAAAGGTGAATTTGTGAGTGACTTTGCCTTGTCGCCGGATGGCAACTGGCTGGCATTTACCGAGCGGTTTCATACGTATGTCACGCCGTTGCCGATTGCGGGTAAGCCTGTGACCGTGGGGTCTAAAATGGATGCATTGCCCGTCAGGCAGCTGGATGTTAATGCGGGAGATTATGCGCATTGGTCGGGTGATAGCAGCAAGATTTTTTTCTCGCTGGGTGATGAGCTGTTTAGTAGCGAATTAAAAAATGCGTTCACGTTTTTGCCAGGCTCGCCTAAAGAAGTCGCTAAGCCAACCGAGGCGGGGTTGAAAATTGGTTTCCAGGAAGCCGCGAATAAGCCCGTCGGCACCAAGGTAATTTCCGGTGCGCGTATTGTGACCATGAAGGGGGATGAAGTCATCGAGAATGGACGCATTGTGATTACAGATAATCGCATCGTCGCCATTGGTAAGGCTGCAGACATTGCAATCCCGGCTGGTGCGATGCAAATCGATGCTGCTGGCAAAACGATTATTCCTGGCATCGTGGATGTGCATTGGCACGGCGGTATGGGTGAGGATGAAATCATTCCACAGCAAAGCTGGATCAACTATGCCTCGCTTGCCTTTGGTGTGACGACGATCCACGATCCATCCAACGACACGGCGGAGATTTTTAGTCAGAGTGAGCTGCAACGCGCGGGCAAAGTGGTCGGGCCACGGATTTTTTCCACTGGTACGATTTTGTACGGTGCTAAGGCTAACATGAGTGCCATCGTGAATAATCTGGATGACGCACTGACACATTTAAAACGCCTGAAAGCGGGCGGTGCCATCTCAGTCAAGAGTTATAACCAGCCACGTCGCGATCAGCGTCAGCAAATTTTGGAAGCGGCGCGTGAGACCGGCATGATGGTGGTGCCAGAAGGCGGTTCACTGTTTGAGCATAATATGACGATGGTCGTTGATGGGCATACAGGCATCGAACATGCAATCCCGGTTGCCAATGCCTATGACGACGTAAAACAATTATGGTCGCAAACTAAAGTGGGCTACACACCGACCCTGATCGTTGGTTATGGCGGCCTGGATGGCGAGCATTATTGGTATGCACATACGGATGTATGGCGTCATCCGATTTTGTCGCGTTATGTGCCCGCCACGGTGTTGCAAGCGCGTAGTGTCCGGGTGGAGACTGCGCCGGAAGAAGATTACAACGTCTTCAACATCGCCCGCACAGCAACCGAATTGCAACGCGCCGGCGTCCCGGTCAATCTGGGTGCACATGGTCAGCGTGAAGGTTTGGGCGCTCATTGGGAAATGTGGACACTCGGTCGCGGCGGCATGACGTCCTTAGAAGCGATCCGCGTCGCGACGCTAAACGGTGCTAAATATCTTGGTATGGAAAAAGATGTCGGGTCATTAGAGGCTGGCAAACTGGCCGATCTGGTTATCATCAACGGGGACATTTTGGCGAACATCCAAAACTCCGACAAAATTGCTAACGTCATGCTGAACGGCCGTTTGTACGATGTCACCACGATGAACGAAGTGGGCGGTACGGCAAAAGCCAGAAAGCCTTTCTTCTTCGAAGGTAAAAATGGCAGTGCGGTACCGGTAGAAACCCGCGGACATGGCGATGGTGACGGACCAGGATAGTCATTTGTGACCAATGAGTAGATCGCATGAATGCAGAGCCTGGGAGTGGAACCTAGGTTTCTGCATTTTGTTTTAATTTTGTTTGGAATCAGTTAACGTTTAGTAATGGCTTATTTAGAACTCATTTAGAACTTGGTTAGAGTGAAATTTAATATACTCCCCATTATTTTTTTGGAAAGTAGCCAATTGTCCATTAGTTATATGGACAGTTTAAATATACCTGATGGGAGTATATTTATATTGCGAGTGGATTTCTAATCAGATTATCTAAAATCTTACGAGAGCATTTGGAGAGGGTGGCATTTAGGTCTGATTTTTATACAACTCCCCACGCACTATATTTATACCTTGCATATCGATGTCGCTCCTGATTTTGCGTCAGTCTGACTAAGTTGTATAATGCGGCCTACTAAAGCAGTCTGGTTTTGAGAAAAAATTGCCGCTTTTTAGCGGCTTTTTTTATTTGTGCGGTCTTGTATTTAAGTCTAAGCGCACGAAGTACTAGCAATTCCAACTGAAGCACAACACAAAAACTCCAGGACTCCCCCATGAACATGTCGAATACCTTAGAAATTGTTGCCGAATTGCGCGCTGGTCGTATGGTCATTTTGGTTGATGAAGAAGATCGTGAGAATGAAGGCGATTTGTTGATGGCAGCAGAGTTTGTGACGCCAGAGGCGATTAATTTTATGGCCAAATTTGGTCGCGGTTTAATCTGTCTCACACTGACAGAAGAACGCTGTGATGAGTTGAACCTGGCGATGATGTCCAGCCGTAACGGTACCGCTTACGGTACTAATTTTACGGTATCGATTGAAGCCGCCGAGGGTGTCACCACGGGGATTTCTGCTGCGGACCGTGCGCGTACGATACAAGTAGCCGTCGATAAAAAAATGACCGCGAACGACATCGTGCAGCCGGGTCATATTTTCCCGCTTAAGGCGCAAAAAGGTGGCGTTTTAATGCGTGCTGGTCATACTGAAGCCGGTTGCGATCTGGCGGATCTGGCGGGTTTGACGCCAGCTGCCGTCATTTGCGAAATCATGAAAGACGACGGCACCATGGCGCGTCTGCCGGACTTGATGGAATTCGCTAAAGAACATGGTTTAAAAATTGGCACGATTGCTGACCTGATCCATTATCGTAGTCAGAACGAAAGTATCGTGGAACGTGTGGCCGAACGCGAAATGCAAACAGTGCATGGCACGTTTAACGCCATCGTCTATCGCGACAAACCAAGTGGCTCTGCCCATTTAGCCTTGGTACATGGCGAGATTAAATCGGAAGAGGTCGCCTTGGTGCGTGTACATCAACCAGTCTCGATTCTTGATCTTTTAGAGAGCAAAATCACGACGCATTCCTGGAATGTTGCCAGTGCAATGGCGGCGGTACAAGCCTCACCATGCGGTGTGCTGGTATTGTTGAATTGCGAAGAAACAGCCGAGCAGATGTTTGATCAATTCAAAGCATTGACGACACCTAAAACCAAACCGCAAGGACGCGCTGCCAGCATGGATTTACGTACCTACGGTATCGGTGCGCAGATATTGAAGGATGTCGGCGTCAGCCGTATGAAGTTACTCGCCAATCCAAGAAAAATGCCGTCAATGATAGGCTTTGATCTGGAAGTGGTCGGCTATATGGACAAGCCTGTTTGAAGAAAATTATTTGAGTAGGAGAAAATAACCTATTCTTGTTGAATCCATTCTTTACTTTATTTATTGCAGCGCCAAGGCGCAAAAAGGAAACATCATGACTGTTGGACATTACGACTCAAATCTGGATGGCGCTGGCGTGCGCATCGGTATCGTGCAAGCGCGCTTTAACGAAAAAGTTGGCAATGGTTTGCTGTCATCTTGCTTGGCCGAATTATCCCGCCTTGGTGTCTTGGACGAGGATATTTTGCATGTCACCGTTCCTGGTGCTTTAGAAGTGCCGCTGGCTTTGCTTAAATTGACTGAAACCCATCAGTTTGATGCTTTAATCGCGTTAGGTGCAGTGATCCGCGGTGAGACTTATCATTTTGAACTGGTGTCGAATGAATCTGGCGCAGGGATTACGCGTGTTGGTCTGGACAGTGGCATTCCGATTGCAAATGCGATTTTGACGACCGAAAACGACGAACAAGCAGAAGCACGCATGGTAGAAAAGGGCACTGACGCCGCCCGCGTCGCAGTTGAAATGGCCAATCTGACGCTAGCATTGGAAGAATTAGCAGAAGCTACAGATGATGCTGATTTTGATGCTTGATCATTGAGTGACCAATATTCATAGTACAGAGTTAAAATAAATTGCGTAAAGAATCAAACAGAGCGCAATCAAAATACATTTGCAAGAGAAAAATATGACAAGCAAACAAATCCACGCCAACCCGAGCAAAAGCCGTTCGCCGAGACATCGCGCCCGCGAATTCGCTTTGCAAGGATTGTATCAATGGTTGTTGAACAATGAAGATTCTGGTGTGATTGATGCCCATATCCGTCAGGCGCATGGCTTTGATAAGGCGGACCGTGAGCATTTTGACGCGCTCTTGCATGGCGCAATCAAACAATCGATCCAATTGCGCGAAGAGATCGCGCCCTTGATTGATCGCACCATTGCTGAATTATCGCCAATTGAGCATGCTGCCTTGCTGATCGGTGCTTACGAATTAAAGCATCATATAGAAATCCCTTACCGCGTCGTCATTAATGAGGCTGTAGAACTGACCAAGTCATTTGGCGGTTTGGATGGCCATAAATATGTGAATGGCGTTTTGGATAAATTAGCTGCCAGATTGCGTGCTACTGAGATCAGCGCAGGGAAGTAAATCTGAGTCAGGTTTTTATCTCAAAGTAGCAATCAACATCATTTTATGAAAGCCGTCTTATTTCTGTTCTGAAGTAAGGCGGTTTTTTTTAGCCTTACTATCTCTGCAATTGATTTTAAATTGATTCTTATTGAGCCTTCTATGGACCACAATCTCGCCACCCGCTTAAATAATATCGCTCCTTTTCATGTCATGGAGCTAGCCAAAATGGCGGCAGATCTGGAGGCGCAGGGGCGGCATATTATTCATATGGGAATAGGTGAGCCGGACTTTACTGCGCCGCAAGTAGTGATTGATGCTGCCAGCAAAGCGATGGCCGACGGTCGCTTGCAATACACTTCAGCACTGGGCGTGCCTGCCTTACGTGAGGCGATCGCCCAGCATTATTTACGCACTTATGGCTTGACGATTCCGGCCAGTCGCATCATTGTTACCGCAGGTGCTTCGGCTGCATTGTTACTGGCATGCGCTGCATTGGTGGAGCCCGGGGCAGAAGTTTTGATGCCAGATCCTTGTTACCCGTGCAATCGGCATTTTGTCGCTGCGTTTGAAGGCAAGGCGGTGTTGGTCGAGAGCGGGCCAGCCGAGCGTTTTCAGTTGTCTGATCAGATGGTAGTTCAGCATTGGGGCGCTGCGACTAAAGGCGTATTACTCGCATCGCCCTCCAATCCAACTGGTACCTCGATTGCTGTTGATGAGCTGGCAAAGATTATTGCCACGGTCAAAAGTCATGGCGGTTTTACGATTGTGGATGAGATTTACCAAGGTTTATCCTACGACGCTGCGCCTGTTTCGGCGTTGTCGCTGGATGATGATGTGGTGATTATCAATAGCTTTAGTAAATATTTCAACATGACGGGTTGGCGCTTGGGTTGGCTGGTGGTGCCAGAGCGCATCGTGCCTCAGCTCGAAAAATTGGCACAGAATTTATTTATTTGCCCCTCGTCGGTCGCGCAACATGCGGCGATTGCCTGTTTTTCTTCCGAAGCTCTGGCAGTATATGAAGAACGTAAAGCGGAGTTTAAACGTCGTCGTGATTACATCGTGCCTGCGCTGATCGCTTTAGGTTTTGATGTGCCGGTAATGCCAGACGGTGCTTTTTATGTGTATGCGGATTGTTCGCACTTCTCCGACGACGCGGACGAATTTACACGGTCTTTGTTGCAAGAGGCAGGCGTAGTGATTGTGCCGGGCCTGGATTTTGGTTCATCCGGCGCACGGCGTTATGTGCGGATTTCTTATGCGACTTCGATGGATAATTTAAAAGAAGCAGTGAAGAGAATCGCGCACTATTTGCAGGGCTAAAGATCGGACTAATGATAGGGCTTACAACAGAGATGAAGTTAATCGCCTAAAAAGTCGATTAGCTCTTCGACTGCTTATCACCGAGATCGTTAGTTTGATTTATTGACTCTAGCGTTGATGCTTAGTCAAAATGATATTCAAGTAAAACCTGAGAAACCTGACCTCCAATATCGCTCCAGGTGGAACGTCCGTAGCCCTTGATGCCAGCAAGTTCTCCCGTTCCTGATCCGGATAATACATTTAACGTACTTTCAGATTTACCTGATTTGATTGAGCCTACGTGTTGCAGAATAAATCCGCCCCGGCGATTGCCTATGCGACCCGTAAGATATTCTAGTCCGACAAAATTTCCGGAATTGGCGTTGGCGGAAAAGCTAAGGCATTCAAAACAAGACTCGCCTTCGATATCACCCGCATAGTGGTGCTTCACCTTGGATTGCATCATCCCCGTGTGCTGGTTGAATTTTTCATCCATCCCATTCAATTTGACAGTTCCTACGGCAAGCATATTCTCCCTCATGTTGTTAAACAACAGACAAATAGTGTCTTTACTATGTCATCAAGCTCTTTAGCTGAATAAAGTCCGCGCCAGATTTTGGTCGGACTATGTTGATGACGATGATAAAAATAATTAGTCAACGCAACTCTATCTACTTATGGGAGATGGAAGCGCGTCGATGTTTCACCTTGTGGGTATTACTTTGATGCTGTAATGCTTACGGCTGGACTGACCAACAAGCCATTATATTGGCCGTGGATTTTGAATGGCAGAGCAGCTTACGACCATGCTAAGAGTAATTTACCAAGACTATTTGGTTGTCTTTGTGAACTAATTTTAACAAGGTGTAACAAATTATCACAATATTGCCATATCATGTCCACTCACAAATTCGCATACTTAATGTGAATTCATTATGTGGCAAGCGTCTAGTTATATTGTGTTATCCAGAAAGTTGAGTAATTAGATAAAACGCTAACAAAGCTATGTTGATCTTGATTTTCAAGATAAAAAATAGATACTCCCAATAATTATTTAAAAATACTCGTTATTGTCCATATTTTATATGGACGATTAAATAATACATCATGGGAGTATATATTTTTCCTGTATATTTTTCGATGTGAGATAAGAAACTCTATGATTCAATTTAGGCAAATTGAGGCGTTCCGGTGTTTGATGATCGCTGGAACCAGTGTTGGCGCCGCTCGGAAAATGAATATTACTCAGCCAGCCATTAGCCGTCTTATTGCTGATTTAGAGAGTGCTCTCGGGTTTAGGTTGTTTAACCGCGACAAAGGACGTTTAGAGCCTACTTTGGCTGGTGTGCGGTTTTATAGTGCGGTGGAAGAGAATTTTTTAGGATTGGAACGCTTGACTCAAGTCGCCAGCAACATTCGCAATGAAGCGCCGGAAGGCATTACGATCGCTTGTCTGCCCGTCTTGTCCACCACGATTTTGCCGCTGATTTTGCGTCAATTTTTTAAACATCATCCCGATGTGCCAGTGACTGTAGATAGTTGCAACACACCAGAGATTTTAATGCGATTGCAAAATCTTAAAGTTGATATCGCTATATGCATGGCGTTT
The DNA here is from genome assembly GCA_025352365.1 of Undibacterium sp. Taxonomy (GTDB): domain Bacteria; phylum Pseudomonadota; class Gammaproteobacteria; order Burkholderiales; family Burkholderiaceae_D; genus Undibacterium. The sequence continues at coordinate 10,182 of JANXTO010000241.1, forward strand.
CCGCCACTCGCCGGTATGGAACAAGAAACCATTAAAGAAGTCAGTGTCATGTGCGGCTTGCCAGAAGGGCATCGCCTGGCTGATAAAGAGATGATTGATCCCATGGACTTGGATGGAGAAAATATTATCGGTTTCTTACCCATTATTTCGCAAAGTTATGAGCTGGAAAAGATTCGTCTGGATGAAACCGGTACTCGTCCGCGCCATCGGGTTAAGACACAAACATCGCATACACGTTATGCGATGGTTGCGAATGGTTTGGGCATCTCAATTGTTGAACCTTTTGGTGCTAAGGTATGGCGCTCTAACGGTGTGATTGTGCGGCCGTTTGCCAGCGACATTCGTCACCAGTATGTCCTGGCATACCCAAGTGGTGGCAAACGTTCAGAGTTAATGCATGATTTCCGCGAGCTGGCTCTGGATGTAGCAAAGGACTACGATTTTGGCTTTGACGCGTAAAAAAGCCACCTGACTTTTTTTAGTTGAGGTGGCTTTTTTACGACTTGATGAAGTTTTCAATTAGATTATTACAGCTTAGCTATTTGCTCTGGATGCGCTGGCTTTTGCTCGGCAGCTTTGGTCTCTGTAGCAGCATCAACTTTAGTCGCGATATTTTCTATCTGACGTGCTGGCGCTGCAACTGGAATGGGTGCTGATACCGGTGCGTTAAATGTAGGAATATTTTTGCCGTTAGCAACATCTTTTAAGCGGCGATATTCTGCTAAAACACGTGAACCATAACCAGCATCGTTTTCAAAAGCAGCTGCACCAACATACAGTTTTAAACCTGCTTCAACCGAGCCACCACGTGAGACGTAATCTTTTAAGATCAGGGCACCGACTTTGATGTTGGCAACCGGATTAAGCGCGGCTTTAATACCGCCCATTTCCTGAAACTTCTCATGATGTACTTTGGACATGACTTGCATCAAACCTTGCGCACCAACCGGGCTTTCGGCAAAAGGATTCAAGCCGGACTCAATCGCCATTACTGACAAGATTAACAAAGGGTCGAGTTTGATCTCTTTCGCTGTCAAGTAACTGGCAGAAACCAGCATATTGGTCGCATCGCTGGCAATACGATAGCGTTTAGCCAGCCAGTTTGTTACCCATTGCTGCTGGCGTTGCGTGCCGAGCATTTTGCTATCTTCTTCAGTCAGTTCAGTTGCGGTAACAGGCGCTTGGTCAGATTGTGCTACTTGCAATGGAGTTGCCATCAGCATCGCCAAGCTCGGTGCTTGTGCAGCTTCTTCTTCGACATCTTGCTTAGCGATTGTAAAAGGAGAAAGAGATTTGAATTTTTCAACTAGATCTGGTTTGATAAACATCAGACCAAGCACAACAATCGCGCTTACGCCAGATATCATCAAAAGATGGTGCATCGTTGTGATGAAACCATTGCGTGCATCACGCAATGAGGTGAGTATTGCTGTAGCGGTCATCTTGCCGCTAAATAAAGTACTATTTTGCAAATTACTTTTTTGTGCTGCCAGGTTAAAACTTTGAATCATATTACCTCCTGAACCTTCGTAGACTATGTCCTTGCTAATCAGCGTTACTGCTGGTGTGCTGTATAGCGGACTAGCTACGAATCAGAAACATCGTCTTCGTCGCAGGCGCGATCGGAAGACGCCGGAATTATTTGTCAGTTATATGTGGGCGACTCGCAGTCTCTCCAATGACAAACAACTTTTTTCGGGACAAGGCAGACGCCTTATGAAAACAATCCTTACAATGTTATATGTGGGGCCCGATCCCTGTGAATGATGTTACCGTTTGGCGCTGCTATCTTAGTTAGATAACAACTGAGCGCATTTACTTTATAGCCTCGTCATCAAGTTGAGCGAATTGTAGGGACGGTTTTATATCAAGTCAATACTATAGAAGTTAATCGTTATTACTTTTAAATCTTAAAATTCATGCTGCATCGCAGCAAATCTGTGTGAAATCAAGTACTTAGCAGATTTCTTTACTTTACTTAGTTCAAACTCATAAAAAGCTAAAAACATGAAATATTCGGATTTAAGAGATTTTATTTCTCAGCTTCAACAACAAAATGAATTAAAACAAATAGTTACACCTGTTTCCCCCTATTTGGAAATGACAGAAATCTGCGATCGCACCTTGCGTGCCGAAGGACCTGCGCTTCTATTTACCAAGCCAAAAGGACATAGCATCCCAGTACTGGGTAATTTATTCGGTACACCGCATCGTGTCGCGATGGGAATGGGCGCAGATAGTATTAGTGACTTACGCAAAATCGGCCACGTTCTTTCATCGCTGAAAGAGCCAGAGCCTCCGAAAGGATTTAAAGATATTCTGGGCCTCGGATCGCTAGTGAAAGCGGTATGGGATATGGCGCCTAAAGAAGTACGCGGCGCCAAATGCCAGGAGATAGTCTGGGAAGGTAATGATGTCGATCTGGCGAAACTGCCGATCCAGCATTGCTGGCCCGGCGATGTCGCTCCTTTAATTACCTGGGGTCTGGTGATTACCAAAGGCCCCTATAAAAAGCGCCAAAATCTGGGTATATATAGACAGCAGGTTTTAGGGCGCAACAAAGTCATCATGCGCTGGCTTGCGCATCGTGGCGGTGCTCTGGATTTCCGTGAGCACAGCATCGTCAATAAAGGTCAGCCTTATCCGATTGCTGTTGCACTCGGCGCTGATCCGGCGACCATACTTGGCGCGGTCACTCCAGTGCCTGATAGCTTGTCCGAGTACCAATTCGCAGGACTCTTGCGTGGCAGTCGCACCGAGCTGGTTAAAGCGATCGGTAGTGAGTTGCGTGTACCTGCCAGTGCCGAGATTGTGCTGGAAGGACATATTTACCCAGACGAGTCGCATCCGACTGGCTACGAGCATGCGCTTGAGGGACCGTATGGCGATCACACTGGTTACTATAATGAGCAAGACAGTTTCCCCGTCTTCACCATTGACCGCATTACGATGCGCCGTGATCCTATTTATCACTCAACCTATACCGGCAAGCCGCCTGATGAGCCAGCAATCTTGGGAGTAGCACTCAATGAAGTGTTCATTCCTTTGCTGCAAAAACAGTTTAGCGAAATCACGGATTTCTACCTGCCACCTGAAGGTTGTAGCTACCGCATGGCTGTAGTTCAGATAAAAAAAGCCTATGCAGGCCATGCTAAGCGCGTCATGTTTGGCGTATGGAGTTTTCTGCGCCAGTTTATGTATACCAAGTTCATCATCGTGGTGGATGAAGATGTGAATATCCGCGACTGGAAAGAAGTCATCTGGGCGATTACCACCAGAGTTGATCCACTGCGCGATACGATTCTGGTCGATAACACACCGATCGATTACCTTGATTTTGCCTCACCCGTCAGCGGGCTTGGTAGCAAAATGGGATTGGATGCCACTAATAAATGGCCAGGTGAAACTAGCCGGGAGTGGGGCACTACGATACAGATGTCGACCGAAGTGAAGGCGAGGGTGGATTTGATTTGGCAGGAGTTGGGGTTGTAGACTTAATCCTGCACGTCTAGGATCAAATGCGGGGCTAAGCTCGTTGTTTCCGCATTTGTCGTAATCACAAAATAGTCACACTATCATTATAGTTGGCAATCAAACCAAGTCCTCATGAGCTCCACCGCCAAACCTTTGTTGTATAGTTTTCGCCGCTGCCCCTATGCCATGCGTGCTCGGCTAGCGATCAAGCTCAGCGGCATCGACGTTGATATACAAGAAGTCAGTTTGCTTAACAAACCACAAGCGATGCTTGATCATTCCCCTAAAGGTACCGTGCCTGTGTTGGTATTGACGGATGGACGAGTAATAGATCAAAGCCTGGACATCATGTGTTGGGCAATGGCACAACATCAACAAAATGGCACTATATTATGCTTCTTGCCCGACGGTACATTGCCAACCGAAGTACAAAACTTGATTAGTCAAAATGACAGTACGTTTAAGCACGATCTGGATCGATATAAGTACGCTGAGCGTTTCCCGGAACACAGCGCAACAGCGTATAGAGAAAGAGCCGAAGTATTCCTGCTGATACTAGATAGCCGCCTGCAACAACACCAATATTTAAGCAGCGAGCAGCTGAGTATGGCCGATCTGGCGATTTTGCCGTTTGTACGCCAATGTGCGCTGGTGGATGCCGATTGGTTTTACTCCAGCCGATACCAGCATTTGATTGCATGGTTAGATAGATTCTTGCAATCGGATTTGTTTATTGCTGTGATGGCGAAAGCGCCAACAATATCCAGCGCTAGTCTGCTTGTAATTGAGTCGTCAGTGACTTAGCAATGTTAATCGTTTTGAGTAAGGCATGGCGTTAACGAAGTCGTATTGCAAACTCTGATGTAAAAGGAGAGGGATTATTTTATTGCAGCGAGTTTATGTATCTTTGTAATAATTAGGCTTATTTGATTTTTCAACTCAGCTAAACAACTGCGATTAATATTCCTGCTGTTAGTACCAAGGCTCCAGAAATTCTCTCAGTGATTAAACTATATTTTGCTTGTGTTGCCCAATGAGTGGCTTTATTTGCCAGCATGCCATAGCCCAGCAGAATAAAAAATTCTGGAATGATGGAGCATGCAGCAAGGATACTCATCTGTGGAATGATGGGTTTTTGTGGGTCGATAAACTGCGGCAGAATTGCGACAAAGCCTAGCAGTGCTTTTGGATTTGTCATTTGCAGCATCACCGCTGTACTAAATATCCGTTTGCCGCTTTGCGGTTTACTGTCTAATTTGCTCAAAGTAATGGGTGATGGTGTGCCAAAAATAGCGGACAAACCTAAGTACACCAGATACGCCGCACCGATATATTTGATCGCCATAAACACCTTGGGCGAAGCTAATATGAGTGGTCCTAGGCCAGTTGCTGAGACGGCAAAATAAATCGCATTGCCAGTCAAAATCCCCACAATGACGAAGAGGGAAATACGCCATCCGCGTGCCATGCCATAGGCAACGACCATCATAAAGGCGGGCCCTGGCGATAAAGAGAGTGCTGCCTTAGTCGCAGCGAATAGTAGCCAGTTGTTCATGTAATATTTTTCTGTATTGGCTTAACAAGCTGGCTTCAGCATTTCTGGCGGAACCCTCTCCCGTAAGCGGGAGAGGAGGGGTGATCTCAGTCTGATCACACTTACGATTTTATAAAATCAAACAAGGCTGTCAGCACTGCGTCGCCTTGTTCTGCCATCAGCGAGTGTCCGCAATTTTCTATCAATGTCGTTGTGCTGTGCGGGATCGCAGTGCGTAGCGTAGCGGCCGCTTTGGGTGGCGTCATCATATCTTTTTTTCCTAAAACAAACAGGGTAGGGCAGCTCACCGCTTGCGATGCATGTTCGCCGTTGGCGTAGGCATTGCATGCTGAAAAATCGGTATAAAACACTTTCTCAGGATTGATCTTAGAAATACGTTGCATCAGACGCTGGCTGCCGCCCATGACATAAAATCCCGGACCCGGGCAAGATGGTTTATGCGCGATGGAGCTATGGGACCAGATATTCACCATATCGATGGCGGTCTGCTCCTCGTCGCGTGCAGCATTGAGTAAGGTGTCTGATACCTTCATCGGATAGGCAGTACCGATGAGGGCTAAT
>JANXTO010000323.1 GCA_025352365.1 Undibacterium sp.
TAATCAATATTAAGTAGATGTCGACTTCATCTTTCTGATCTAATTAATTAGATGTTTTTGCAGGGAGTTGTACACGTGGATTTATATGCAGTTTCTCGATAAACCCAGACGAAAAAAATTAAGGGGCATCGATCATTCAATCAATGCCCCTCCAACGTAACTTGGCTTCTTAGCTTATTACGTCACTCGTTTTACCCAAATTACTTTTTGAGTGAATCTTTAATTGCTTCTTTTGCGTCGCCAACACTTTTCTCAACTTTGCCTTCGACTTGCTTCAACAAACCTTTAGCTTGCTGTTCTTTATTGCCGACTAATTTGCCAGCATTTTCTTGAGCGATACCAGTAATTTCTTTTGCTACGCCTTTGACTTGGTCTTTATTCATGATTGTTTCTCCTTTAAATAATGGACGATTCCACCAATTTACTTCGCAATGAATTAAATAACTGATGAGGCAGCTTGTGAGCGGAACGCTAGTTGCGGTCTGTACTGAATACTGCTAAAGCTGTCTCAAATTCAGTAGTTACAGATTAAAGAGGGTTGATTAAATGATCTGTACGATAGCGCACGTTTGCCTCAAAAACCTTCTCAAGCTTTGCTCTTATTAAAGCGCACCACTGAAATATTTAAGGATATTTCTGCACATCAATTTATGTAACTCATTTTGATCAAGATAGTTGCTATGTACGTTGGCGTACCGAGTTTATTAAAGTTAAAGCCTATAAGAAAGTAATAGCTATTTGCAATTTATTTACTTATGCCTTGCATTAACTTTGCACTAATTTTGCATTCACTCATGGTCAATTCTGCATAACTTACCGGTCTGGATTTTAAGTATCTGGACACCTTAAGTGCACGAACCATCATCGTAAAGCCCGACTCCCATGTTAAAAAAAATTACTTCCCTCAGATTTAATTCAGACGATGAGAACGCATTGCCGCCACTAAAGTCAGAGTTGTTTAGTGCCGCTCAGATGGAACATCATGGTGGCGTACTGGCAAAATCCCACAAAGTACATCATGACAAAAAGCCCGATCAGCTTTTATCTCGTCTGGCTGATAATGAAGAAGCACTGATCAGTGCTTGTGCCGCACTGACTTCCGCATTAAAAGATAATCGTCAAATTACGCCTGCGGCTGAATGGTTACTGGATAATTTTTATTTGATTGAAGAGCAGATTCGTACGGCAAAGCAGCATCTCCCCAAAGGGTATAGCAAAGAGTTACCGCGCTTGATTAAAGGTACGTATAGCAATCGCCCAAGGGTATATGACATTGCGCTAGAGACTATTTCACATGGTGACGGCAGGGTCGATCCTGAAGGCTTAAGTCGATTTGTCGCCGCTTATCAACAAGTGACCGTGCTCAAATTAGGTGAGCTATGGGCTATTCCCATCATGTTGCGCTTAGCGTTGATTGAAAATTTACGTCGTGTAGCGACTCGTATTGCATCTAGTCGCGTCGATAGAAATTTAGCCGATAGCTGGGCCGATCAGATGATCGAGGCTGCGGAAAAAGATCCGAGTAAATTAATTTTATTAGTCGCCGATATGGCGCGTTCGGAGCCAACCTTAGACAGCGCTTTTGTGGCCGAAGTAGCGCGCCGTTTGCAAGGTCAAAGCCCTGCGTTAACGCTGCCTTTGACCTGGATATCGCAACGCTTAGCGGAATCCGGTACCACGATAGAGCATCTGGTCCAGTTAGAAAGCCAACGGCAGGCGGCAGACCAAGTATCCATCAGTAATAGCATTTGCAGTTTGCGTTTTTTGGGGACGATGGACTGGCGTGAATTTGTAGAAACCATGAGTCATGTTGAGCATGTGCTTAGCCATGATCATGCAGATGTCTATAATAAGATGGATTTTTCTACCCGAGATTGTTATCGGCACGTGATAGAAAATCTTGCGAAACATTCTTTACTGACAGAGGTTGAAGTCGCTCAACAAGCCCTGTTGTTGTCTGAGCTGGCCGCTAAACTTAATGGTGATGAGGCTAGTGTTGATATTCGTACTGCGCACATCGGTTATTACCTGATTGGAAATGGCCTACCGGCGTTAGAAAAACGTATTAATGCTCGGCATGGTGTATTCCGACACTTGGCACAAAAGAGTAAAAAAATTCCTTTAGGCCTTTATCTCGGCTCCATCGCTTTACTGACAATCATTTTCACCGCTATTCTGCTGAATCATTCTTACGGCGACGGCGTACGTGACTATATGCTTGCATTGCTGGGTGTGATTGTCGTGATTGCCAGCAGTCAATTAGCGATTGCTTTAATCAATTGGCTGGTCACCGTAGTAGCAACTCCGCAGGCTTTACCCCGGATGGATTTTTCTAAGAATATTCCGCCTTCGGCGCGTACTTTAGTAGTAGTGCCGACGATATTGTTCCATGTTCAGAATATTGAGTTTTTATGCGAAGCCTTAGAGGTGCGTTACCTCGCTAATCGAGACGACAATCTACGATTTTGCTTATTAACGGATTTGCCGGATGCCAAGACTGAAACGACGCCAGCCGATGATGCGTTGCTTGAGCAAGCAGTAGCATTAATTACTGCATTGAACGAGCGCTACACTAAAAATACCGGCGCAAATAAAACCAGTCCATTTTTATTGTTGCATAGAGCACGTCGCTGGAATCCTCAAGAACAAATGTGGATGGGATATGAGCGCAAACGCGGCAAGTTATCTAACTTAAATGCATTTTTACGTAATGGCTCCTGCGATATATTAACTGGTGAGGGATGCGAGCAACGCAATGCCATGTTTGAGAGAGTTGTCGGTGATGTACTCGCTTTGAATAGCGTTAAGTATGTCATCACCTTAGATTCAGATACGCAATTGCCACGCGACTCAGCACGCCAGTTTATTGCAACGATGGCGCATCCACTAAACCACGCTCGTTATGACGAAGTCAAACAGCGCGTAGTGGAAGGCTATGGGATATTACAACCTCGCGTGGTAGCTAGTCTGCCTAGCGCCAATGCCTCAATGTATGAAAAATTATGTGGTGGGGAGGCCGGGATTGATCCCTACACGCGCTCGGTGTCTGATGTGTATCAGGATTTATTCCAAGAGGGATCCTTCATCGGTAAGGGTATTTATGATGTAGATGCGTTCGAGCAGGCACTACACCAGCAATTGCCAGAAAATCGCATTCTCAGTCATGATCTGCTCGAGGGTTGCTATGCTCGTGCAGGCTTGATCAGTGATCTGCAATTGCATGAAGAATATCCGTCACGCTATAGCGCAGATGTCAGTCGCCGCCATCGGTGGATTCGCGGTGACTGGCAACTGATATCTTGGCTCATGCCAAAAGTCCCTGTTGTGTTAAGTAGTCCTGATGACTTGGGTGCTGCATCAACTTCTAAGAAATCGTCCGCTACTCAAAGTGAATCTATCGTTGATCAAAATGCGAAATTTGAAGTTAGCTCCTCAATTGCGCCAGTCAAAATAAGTAATAGCATCCGCAAACTAAATCCGCTTTCTACCTTATCACGCTGGAAAATTTTAGATAATTTACGACGTAGTTTGACGTCGACGGTCTTGCTAATGCTATTGGTGATGGGCTGGATAAAATTACCATCGCCGTGGCTGTGGAGTATTTCTGTTCTTGCTGTTCTATTTTTGCCTTCGTTAGCAGCATCTATAGTAGAGTTACTCCGTAAACCGCGTGAAGTATTAGTGCGTCAGCATCTGGTCGCCAGCTTCCGGTCTATGGAACAACACACGACGAACGCACTATTAAACCTCGCCTTCCTTCCTTACGAAGCTTTTTATAGTTTGGACGCGATATTCAGAACGATATGGCGAAAATGGATTTCACATCGCCGCTTGCTGGAGTGGAATCCCTCTAGCGAATCAAATCAAAAAGCCGGTACAACGCTGTTTGCATCAATCCGCACTATGTGGAGCGCACCCGTATTTGCTATTCTGGTTTTAGTGGCAATTGTTAGCTTACGTACAGGCGCTTTATCCCTTGCATTGCCATTCTTGTTGTTGTGGATGATTTCGCCTGTGATTGCTTGGCGCATTAGTTTGCCTATTCCTGAACGGCACTCTGCTTTAGAGGCGAATCAGCTGGTGTTTTTGCATCGTCTGTCACGTAAAACCTGGGCATTTTTTGAAACCTATGTCGGACCTCAGGACAACTGGCTTCCGCCCGATAATATGCAAGAACACCCGGTTGCCGTGGTAGCTCACCGAACCTCACCCACCAATATTGGATTGGCGCTGCTGGCGAATTTTTCTGCCTATGATTTTGCCTATATCGACATGGGGCAACTGCTGATACGTACTGAGAATACGATGCGCAACATGGGGCAGTTAGAACGTTATCAAGGTCATTTCTATAACTGGTACGACACATTAAGTCTTAAACCATTAAATCCTGTCTACGTATCGACCGTCGATAGTGGCAACCTAGCGGGACACTTGTTAACAATGCGTGCCGGATTATTATTGCTGCCAGATCAAAGTATTTTGTCACCAAGCATTTTCACTGGCTTGAGTCATACATTTAGCGTCTTACTCGACTTGGCAAAGCAAAACAAAACAGACGCTTCTGCGACTAATATTAATCATATTGCCGCTGCTGTTAGCGATAGCATGCTTGAGTTTAAGAAGCAATTAGCCACGACATCAGCGACGCCACCAGCGACTTTATCTGAAGTACATGAATTGCTAGCAATATTCCGGACTAAGGCCAGCGATTTAACCGTCGCGATCGCGTCTGACTCCGGTATCAATAATGATAAAAAAGCCGAGATGCTCTGGTGGGCAAATGCGTTGATAAAGCAATCCCATGAGGCGCGGCAGGATTTATTATTGTTAGCACCTTGGCTCGCGATGCCGAATGTAGGAAATCTAATTCAGGATTTGCCCGAATTAAATAGTCTTTTAAATCTGAGTGATCTGGCAAGACTAGACGCAAAAATGCGGGCGCAAATACAGACATTGGTCGCTAGCGTAGGGGAGTTGCCATCAGCGGTAGCGTCGGATCTGCAAACGGGTTGGAATAATCTGATGGATTTCGTAGCAGAAGGCAGCCGGCGCGCAACTGAGCGTATGGGCACAATTACACGCTTAGCTTTACAGGCCACAGAGTTTGCGCATATGGAGTATGACTTTCTATACGACGTAGCGACCCATCTGTTAGCAATTGGTTACAACGTTACGGAGCGTCGGCGCGATACCGGGTCTTATGACCTCTTAGCGTCAGAAGCAAGGCTATGCAGTTTTGTCGCTGTCGCACAAGGCCAGTTACCGCAAGAAACCTGGTTCGCGCTGGGACGCCAGTTAACGATTGCCGGTGGTGAGCCAATTCTCTTGTCATGGAGTGGCTCAATGTTTGAGTATTTGATGCCGCTGTTGGTGATGCCAAATTATCAGAATACTTTACTCGATCAAACGTATAAATCCGTCGTTGAGCGACAGATTGAATATGGTGCGCAGCGTGCTGTCCCTTGGGGGATTTCTGAATCGGGTTATCACGCTTTTGATGCCAGTCTTAATTATCAATATCGCGCGTTTGGCGTACCTGGCCTGGGATTGAAGCGGGGCTTGGGTGATGACCTTGTGGTTGCGCCTTACGCTTCTGCAATGGCACTGATGGTAGCGCCAGATCAGGCCTGCACCAACCTCCAGCGATTAGTGGAAGAGGGCGCTGAAGGACGGTTTGGTATGTTTGAGGCGATCGATTACACGCCATCCCGTCTGCCACGCGGACAAACGCAAGCTCTGATCCGGTCGTATATGGCACATCACCAAGGCATGAGTTTGTTATCGCTTGCGTATGTGCTGCTGGATCGGCCTATGCAAAAACGTTTTGAATCCGATCCTCTGTTCCAGGCAACGCTATTATTGCTGAAAGAGCGGATTCCAAAACCAAGTAGTCACTATTCAAACACCACAGAACTGGCGGATATCCGCTCTACTGCCAGCGAGCAGCAAATGCCTATGCGCATTATTAACAGAGTCGATACGCGTTTGCCTGAAATTCAATTATTATCTAACGGCAGATATAACGTCATGGTCACCAATACCGGCGGTAGCTACAGTCGGTGGCGCGATTTGGCGATTACACGCTGGCGTGAAGATAGTACTTGCGATAATTGGGGCACGTACTGCTATGTGCGCGATCAGTCAGACTCTAGTTATTGGTCGACTTCATATCACCCGACTTTAAAATTACCTAAAACGTATGAAGTGATTTTTTCAGAAGGTCGGGCAGAAATTCGACGTCACGATAATGGCTTTGATATGCATACCGAAATCGTCGTGTCGCCAGAGGACGATATCGAATTGCGCCGCACCCGTATTACCAATCGGTCCCGGTTCGCAAAAACAATTGACCTGACAAGTTATGCAGAAGTTGTACTGGCACCTGCTGCCGCAGATACGATGCATCCTGCTTTTAGTAATCTGTTTGTGCAAACAGAAATCCTTTCTCAGCATCAAGCGATTTTGTGTGTACGTCGTCCGCGTTCTGAGAATGACTTTACGCCGACCATGTTCCATCAGATGGTGGTGCATGGCGCGAATAGTGATGCGGTCTCTTATGAGACAGATCGCATGGCATTTATCGGACGCGGCAATACGGTCGCAGCGCCTGCTGCCATGACGACAAAGACATTGTCTGGCAGCCAGGGATCAGTGCTTGATCCGATTGTGGCGATTCGTCATCAGATCAGCTTAGCACCAGAACAAACTGCAATTATTGATATTGTGACCGGCGTTGCAGAAACGCGTGACGCGGTGCTCAGCATGATCGAAAAATATCAAGATATGCATTTGGCTGACCGTGTATTTGAATTAGCCTGGACCCACAGCCAGGTGGTATTGCGCCAGCTCAATGCCAGTGAAGCTGATGCTCAATTATATGAGCGTTTGGCTAGTTCAATTATTTATCCGAATGCTTTGTTGCGTGCCGACGCCAGTATTTTGGTAAAAAACCGTCGTGGTCAATCTGGTCTTTGGAGTTATGCAATCTCCGGTGATTTACCTATTGTTTTAGTGCATATCAGTGATGCAGGAAATATTGAATTAGTACGCCAGATGGTGCAGGCACATGCCTATTGGCGTATGAAAGGTTTAGCCGTCGATTTAGTGATCTGGAATGAAGACCGTGCTGGTTATCGCCAGATATTACAAGAGCAAATCATGGGTTTGGTTGCCTCAGGTATTGAGGCGCATGCGATGGAGCGTCCGGGCGGTATTTTTATACGTCTTGCTGATCAGATACCGAATGATGACCGGATCTTATTACAATCTGTTGCACGCGCTATTTTGTCTGACAGTCGCGGTACTCTGGCAGAGCAAATCAACCGACGTGGACAAGTAGAGGTACGTCCGCCACAACTGACAGTGACCCGACAATTACCTGCAGCTTGGCAAGCAATTCCAGTATCGTCAAACACTAATCAGTCACAGGTTTCTAGCAGACTGACTGATCTGGCAGACTTGATTTTGCCGAACGGCTTAGGTGGTTTTAGTAAAGATGGTCGTGAGTATATTATCCGTACCAATGAGTCCAATCTGACTCCCGCACCGTGGGTCAATGTATTAGCCAATCCACATTTTGGAACCGTCATTTCAGAGAGCGGCCAGTCTTATACCTGGGGTGAGAACGCGCATGAATTCCGACTGACACCTTGGTCTAATGATCCAGTTTCTGACAATGGAGGCGAGGCATTTTATTTGCGTGATGAAGATACCGGACACTTCTGGTCGCCAAGCCCCTTACCACGCCGTGGTCAAGGCGACTATGTAACGCGCCACGGTTTTGGCTATAGCGTGTTTGAACATACCGAGGCAGGTATTACATCCGAATTGTCGGTCTTTGTTGCACCGGATGATGCGGTTAAATTTTCGGTACTTAAAATACGCAATGATACGGGTGAGACAAGACGCTTATCCGCAACCGGTTATGTGGAATGGGTCTTGGGCGATGTTCGCCAAAAATCCGTCATGCATATCGTGACTGAAGCTGATCCTGCCACAGGCGCTATATTTGCCCGTAACTTTTACAACTCTGAATTTTGTGATCGCACCAGTTTCTTTTACGTCGATGCGATGAAATTGACGATGAGTGGTGACCGGACAGAATTTATTGGACGCAACGGTAGTCTACAAAATCCTGCCGCAATGAGCCGATCCCGGTTATCAGGAAAATTAGGTGCCGGTCTTGATCCTTGCGCCGCGATACAAGTGCCATTTGAGTTAGGTGACGGTGAACAGCATGAGATTATTTTTATGCTCGGTGTTGCGGGACAACGTAGCGCGGACGTCAGCAATTTAATACAACGCTTCCGCAGTAAATTAGCAACGCAGGAGACACTCACTAAAGTCAAAAATTATTGGCAACATACTTTAGGCGCAGTGCAAGTAGAGACACCGGATATTGCCCTCAATATGTTGACCAACGGATGGTTGATGTACCAGACCATCGCTTGTCGCTTATGGGCACGGAGTGGCTTCTATCAATCCGGTGGCGCATTCGGTTACCGCGATCAGTTGCAAGATGTGATGGCGATCATGCATACCCGTCCGGAAATGGCTCGCGAACATATTCTGGTCTGCGCCGCACATCAATTTATTGAGGGTGACGTACAGCATTGGTGGCATCCGCCTATGAATCGCGGAGTACGCACCCATTGCTCTGATGATTATTTGTGGCTGCCGCTAGCGACTTGCCGTTATCTGACAAGTACCCATGATCATCGGATACTGGATGAGTCAGTTACTTTTATTGAGGGTCGTCAGTTGAATACGGATGAAGATTCTTATTACGACTTACCTGGACAATCTAATCAATCTGCCTCGCTGTACGACCATTGTGTTCGCTCGATCTTACATGGCTTACGTTTTGGCGCACATGGATTACCGTTGATAGGTTCATGCGATTGGAATGATGGCATGGATAAAGTCGGCGCCGGAGGAAAGGGTGAAAGTGTCTGGCTGGGATTTTTCTTGTACGAAGTCTTGATGCAATTTTCTGCTATCGCACAGCAACGGGGCGATCAAAGTTTCTCTTACCGATGTCAGCTAGAGGCTCAAAAATTACAAACTAATATCGAGCAGCACGCTTGGGATGGAGGCTGGTATCGTCGTGCTTATTTTGATGACGGAACACCTTTAGGTTCTGCCAACAATGCTGAGTGCCAAATTGATTCAATCTCACAAAGCTGGTCTATTTTGTCGGAAGCCGGCGATCCTGTCCGTGCCCATGCTGCTATGCAATCAGTCAATCAACATCTGGTTCGACGTGACCACAGTTTAGTCCAATTACTCGATCCTCCATTTGATAAATCTGATCAAAATCCTGGCTATATCAGAGGATATCTACCTGGTGTGCGTGAAAACGGAGGGCAATATACTCATGCTGCAATCTGGACTGCGATGGCATTTGCCAAACTAGGTGATAGCGAAAAAGCCTGGGAATTAATGACTATGATTAATCCAATTAATCACGCACTTACTCCCGCAGCAGTTGCCATTTACAAAGTAGAACCGTATGTAATCGCAGCCGATGTCTACGCAGTATCACCACATATCGGACGCGGTGGCTGGACCTGGTATACAGGATCATCTGGATGGATGTACCGCTTCATCACGGAGTCATTATTAGGTTTGACACTCGATGGTGAAAAACTATATTGCACACCTTGTATGCCTGTCGATTGGACAACATTTAAATTATGCTATCGATACAAAGAAACCAGCTACCAGATCACCGTGACACAACAATTCGGTAGCGATATCAGCAAAGGAATTTCAGTGGATGGCGTCATGCAAGACTCCGCATTTATACCGCTGATCAATGATCAGCAAGAGCATATTGTCGAGGTTATGTTAGTCAACCTGAAATCGCTTGCTTTGGCTGATGGTGGTATTAAAGCTTAAGTGGATGACTCAGGTAAAGCACCGCACAAAGCACTACAGTAAGCAGAGAAAATATCCGATACTTAATGCGTAGAAGATGCATTAAATAATGTATTTTTTACGCCATTGCGTACAACGTCATTAGGATTTTTACTCTGGCTTTTTTATATACTGATAACGAGTATTTATTATTTGTCCATGAATTATTTGGTCAGCATGGTATTTTTAAAAAAATAAATGGGGAGTATAGGTAAAACCACTAACAGTTAGAAATTATTTTAATTTATTCTATAAAAACAGAATTCCCTATTGACCTGATTGCTCATGTACAGATTTTTTCTGTAGTGGGCGACATAGATAAATCAACATTATTCGAAATATTCCTCAATAAAATCGGTGTCGACTTCAATTTTTCAGAGATCTGGGCTGCATTAACTCCGTTTTAACCTCCCCACAAATTACCTTTAGCAAGTCAGTACGCGCTACTTCATGTACGCGCTGTATATGCACGCGGTATTGCGTATTTTTAAAAAATTTAATTTTTTAATTTCTATGTTGGTTAGCGCACAGAAGCCATATGTACAACTCCGTAAACTCCATTCTCATGCGTTGCCGTGAAATTTTCTCTAGTTGTTTATAGGAAGAATTTTTAAATTTCTCCGTCATCAATATCTTTATTTTTCTAATTCGTTTTCTAACTACTTTATATTCAGGGTCTTATATGCATAAATTTAATAAAATCGCGCTCGCAGCAAGCTTATTGTGCGGAGTAGTATCCAGCAGCATGGCGCAGCGTGCGCCAGAAAATTATGACTACAATCCATCTTGGTATGTCGCACCTAGTTTGGGTGTATTAGATGCAGATACGCACTACGGCGTGACAGGACATGGTCAAGCTGCTGCAATACGTTTTGGTAAAGCGATCTCCCAAGATTGGGATTTGCAGTTTGGTACTAGCTACGGACGTAAGCGTGAAAACGGTACGCGTTATCAACAAAATACTTTAGGCGTCGATGCGATGTATATGTTTTCGCGTAAGAGTTTCCGCCCATTTGTCTTAATCGGCGGCGGCGCTCAATATGACAAAATCAACACGCCACTTGGCGAACGTGATGCGACTTCTCCTTACATCAATGCAGGTGCTGGTTTTCAATATGGCTTTACCGACCAGTTAGCAATGCAAGCTGATATCCGTCGTGTACATGGCTTTATCCGTGGTGATGATTTAGGATTTAGTCATTCGAATAATAATTATTTGAATGTAGGCCTGGTCTATACATTTGACAAGCCAGTGCAGCGTGCTGCCCGTGTAGAGCCCGCTTCAGAGCCAATGCCAATTACAGAAACAATGCCAGCACCAGTGCCGCCAACACCTGCGCCACCGCCACCACGTTTTGAAAAAGTAACATTATCTGCAACAGAATTATTCGGTTTTGACAGCGCAAAACTAGGTACACCGCAACCGAAATTAGATGAAATTGCTAACGTGTTAAACAACAATACGCAAATCAATGATGTCGTCGTCAGCGGGTACAGTGATCGTATCGGTTCACCTAAATATAATCTGAAATTGTCACAACGTCGTGCAGATGTCGTCAAAGCCTATTTGATCGATAAAGGTGTTGCTGCTACACGTTTAACAGCGCAAGGTAAGGGCGAAACAAATCCAGTCGTGCAATGTACTGAAAAGAATAAGGCGGCTTTAATTACTTGCTTGGAACCAAATCGCCGGGTAGAAGTAGAACAAATCACTGTTGAACGTCGCGTTCAGTAATGTTTTGCTCGTGCATATATAAAAGAC
>JANXTO010000003.1 GCA_025352365.1 Undibacterium sp.
GTGATCCCAAGCGCCTATTCGTGATGGGGCACAGCGCCGGTGCCTACAACGCGGCGATGATCGCGCTAGATCCGCGCTGGTTGGCGGCGGTCGGCATGCGGCCTTCGGCCTTGCGTGGCTGGATCGGTTTGGCCGGACCGTATGACTTTATTCCCATCACTAATGAAGAAGCGAAGCCGGTATTCTTTTATCCTGATACACCTGCTGATTCGCAGCCAATTAACCACGTCAGTGCCAGTTCGATACCAAGTTTATTGATCGCGCCAGTGGACGATATATTGGTGAATCCCATCCGTAACACGACCGGACTTGCCAACAAATTACGCGCTGCTGGCGTGTCGGTAAAGGAATTTCATTTCGATAAAACCAGCCATGTCAGTCTGATCGGCAGCATGTCTTGGCCCTTACGCGGATTAGCACCGACCTTGGATACCGTCAGCCAATTTGTATTGACGGACGCCGGACGTCAGCCTGCGACAATCGCAGCTCAGTGATTTTTTAGCTAAACTAAAACAGATACTCCCACTTAGTAAATTTTAATCCTCTATTAATTTACTGGGTAAATGCTAATTTTAATAAAAAATTAATGGGAGCATATTGATTTTATTCAAATTTGACGGCAATTTCTTATCTGCTTAGCTCATCTTTATGACAAAACGTTTGCCTGGATTAAAAATCCACGAAGCACTTTGTCTTCCTACAAATTCTAGCTGTTTCTCTTTTGCATTCCAGATCATCGCAGAATCATCATAAGGACTACGGAAAGGTTCTTCCGCGTGCGCCACATAATCTGCAATTGCGTTGTCGGCAATCTTATTCTGGCGCAGCTTGATTTGTAGTCCAACTAACCGCAAGTAGGCATCAATGTCCGCACTTTTCTCCATGTAGCTGAGATAAGTATCTGGATTTTGCGCAGCAACATCCGTCAGAATTTTGCCGACCGGGTTATAGGCATAGCGCAGGTACTTAAATGCAGCTTGCTGGTTTGATTTTTGTGCAATGAGTGTCTGCCGTATCTGCGTGTAA
The DNA here is from genome assembly GCA_025352365.1 of Undibacterium sp. Classification (GTDB taxonomy): domain Bacteria; phylum Pseudomonadota; class Gammaproteobacteria; order Burkholderiales; family Burkholderiaceae_D; genus Undibacterium. The sequence goes on from JANXTO010000003.1 coordinate 1,027, forward strand.
TGCGACGCTGGCTGATTTGCGGTGGCGATGCGTGCTTGCCAATATGCTGCCATGTCATTTACAGTCGCGTTGGGTTGAAGAAAAAGCTTACACAAGTACTCACAAACATTTAAGGCAATTGGCGAATCAGCCGGATCTTCGATGACATTAGTTTGAGCATAATCGATGTTTAAGAAAAAATTGATGAAGCGTGCTTCCGCCATCAATGCGCTGGAAAAATCCAATTCACTTTGCGTTAGCGGACGCACTAATGCGCTCACTGAGTCTCCATAGTCGCTTGCTAATTTTGGATACTTATTGACCAGCTCGCTGATGGTTCTGGCCTGCTTGCGCAGCATAGATAAAGTCACCATTTTTGAGATAAGACTGGTGCTTTTTTCCGCCAATAAATGTAGATAGCGATCATTTTTTTGCAGCATGGCGATACCATTTTGCAGATGCCCGTCAGCAATCTCAAACTCTGCCTTTGTAATCGTCATCTCGGACGCTGTGGTTAGATAGGAATAAATTGGCATCGCCGCAGTCCCTCCAGGAATGATATGTTCTTCATAACCTTGTAGTGCTTGCATTTGTGCATAACGTTGCAGCAACAACGCATTCGCATTGATTTGTTTTGTCCGATTGGCACGCTGAATTAAATTCTCTGTAGCGCAATTTTGTTGCGTATTACGACACGCATGGCCATCCCATGCAAAACTGGGTGCTGTCTTATACGTATCTTCAACACGTCTAAGGTCGAAATGACCAGGATCTGCGCGGTAGCGTGCTTCTTCTGCGTGAACACTATTTTTACCGGTTGTCAGCGCATCCAGGCTGGCATCTGCCTGCATCGCTCGCAGGATAAAGAAGCCATTTTGCTCTTTTGCTCATCAGGAACCAGGTAGCTCGGCTCTTTCAACAAAGTTTGGGCGACAGGTGTGAGTTGCGCGTCACGCAAATTGATGAGGACAAAAATAGCAAGTAATAAAATTATCAGGCCAAGTAGGCCGCCGATAATGCGCAAAGGCCAGCGGCGATTTTTTTTGATCCCAGCGGAGGGTGTTATTGCAGGCGCATTTTGCGGTATCGTCGTTGGCATAGAGTGGCTTCGTCTGTTGTCCGTTTAACCGGATTGTGTCTGAGAGCCGCTATCTTCTCAACAAGTAGATATGATTATTACGGTTATTTTTTGGACAGATTACCAACAGTGTTAACTGAATCTTAGATTTTTCATTCAGTTATTTAAAATATATACTCCTTATAAGTATATTAAATATGTCAAGAAAAATAATGGGGAATAGGCTATTTTGTTTAAAAATAATGGGGAGTATATGAAAAACTGCATAAATATATCTGAGAATCTTGTTCATCAAAACGAACCCAATATACTCTCAAAGCTTCCTCAAAATTTTTCAAAGCGCACCTAAAAATGCCTTACGGATTTGTCTGCTGCACAGTACCAAGACGGCGTAGGCAGTTGGGGTAGTGTCGTGCCTGGAGACGATGCCGCAGTATTTTTATTGTCAGAAATCTACGGATAAAAGCCCCATTTCTCTGGGCTGGAATACGCGTCAATGCTACGTTTACCGTAGTGCGATTTTACCCAGTGGTTGTATAAATAAGTCCATGGTTCTTGTAGCGCGACAATTGGCGAATACACTACTTTGCCCGGACAGTTACTTGGCAAAGTACAGACTGCATTCTCGCCTAGGTGGCTGCCGATGACTAATTGCTGGTTCATCATTTTGCGCAGGAATAAAGCGTAATCGGTTACCGAGCCCATCATACCGCCAGCCATGAAAGGATCTAGCGGTGCCATATTGAATCCCTTACTCAACCCCAGCGTGTTTTGGTATTCGGCCCTCAGTTATGCTGAAACAAATTTGCCTAATACCAGATCGACGGCGGCTAGTTTTTGGTCATGCCCACCGTCATAACCAAACTTGCCGACGGTGGCGGGGTCGGGTTGGCTGGTGTTGCCGCTCATCCCGGCGATAAAACAGGCGTTGACCGTACCGCTACCAGCGCAGGCAGTATCGTTAAGTCCGGTGTAACCAGATAAAAATCGTAAGCCATCGCTGAGCGAAGCGGTATCTCGCACGGACTCTATACCTGTTTTTTTTAACACATACGCACCCAAGATCCATTTTGATGCCGAGGCAATATTGAAATAGGACGATGCCGCGACACTACCTGGATCGAGCGAACCAGTCTCCGCAGGTACGGCTGTCGTTGCTACGGCAAGCCAGGATTACCACATCATCGGCGACGCCTATTTGCTATAGCGGCTATTTCATAACGTGTATGAAAACGCTGCCCGTTACGCAAGATCAAGCGTGCGTACCCATATGATTTGTAAGGCAGACCGCATCGAGATTACGGTACAGGACGATGGTGAGGAAATGTCAGAAGAAGTGATACGCAGTTTTGGACAGCGCCGCGATCAGCGTGTGCTGATCGCTCCGGGTAAGGCAGAGATTTCTCTTGGGTTGGGATCGGTGATTATTAAAACCATCGTTGAGCTACACGGCGGACATTTTAC
>JANXTO010000009.1 GCA_025352365.1 Undibacterium sp.
GTAAGCAACGTCAAGTCAGTGCGCCGCCCCGCCACGCGGGCGTCGCACTGACCAGAAAGCGGGGCCATGGCGAATATCCGACCACATTGTGCGGATAGACGCCCTGGCTCCGTTTTTTTTCGCCCGTAATTTAATAAATTAATATAATAATAGACATAAAAAAACGACATCATAAAAATATGATGTCGTTTTTTACTTAGGCCTGATTTACTTCAATTGCTCACTCAGTAAATTCAATATTTTATCAGCGGTGGAAGATGCTTCTAATTTACCGTCGTTACCGTAAATACTGATCTGACTGATGTCGCCTTTGCCATTCACCAGAATGCGGTATTTTTTTGCATTCTTGCTCGCGTCGCTAGAGCCAAATGAAAATAATTTAGATAAGAAGCCTTCACTAGCGCCTTTTGTTTTTGCATCAATGTCTTGATCTATATAACGCACATAGTACAAGCCTTGCGAGCGATCACGATCTTCTACCGTAAAACCGATACGATCTAAAGCTAAACCTACGCGACGCCATGAACGATCAAAACCTTCATCCGTCTCGATGTAAGTTGCATCAGCCGTTTTAATCAATTTTGCACGAGTTTTCGACTCTACCGGAGACGACACTGCGACTTTAGCGCGCTCACCGTCAGCACCCAAACGTACCATTAAGCGAGACAAAAACTCTGCCTCCAAGCCACTATCATTTGGACGTGGCGTCCAGACAGTACTATCTTTTTGCGAACCAACCAAAACCTCCTGGGCACCGCGATGGCTAATATAAATTTCTACATTGCCATCCGCTGTGCGCTCAAGACGGGTACGGAACTTGTCGCGCTCACCAGTGGAATACAGCGAATCAAGCACTTTGCCCAAAGTATTACGAATAATATCTTGTGGAATCTTGGCACGATTTTCTGCCCAATCAGTCTCCATCACACCTGCGTCCTGGGACTCAACATTAATGAGGAAGCCGGAATCTTGCCAAAAATCTTTGATCTGTGGCCACAAGACTTCAGGCGTTTGATTAACGACCAACCATCGCTGAGAACCATCTCGTTCGATACGCATGGATTTAACTTGCAAAGGCGCGATCACTGCGGCTGTAGATTGAGTAGCATTGCCCTTTTGTAAGTTGTAGCTAGAGGCTGTTGCACTGCCTTGTGTACTATTTGGAACAGAGAATCGATTATCGCGACGAATCTGTGTCAAGTCAGGAGGAACTTCCAGAGAAATAGTGGCAGCCTTGCTGGCGCTTTTGTAATCAATTTTATTTGGCTCAAGGACATTACCAACAAAAGTACAAGCACTTAAGCTGATAACACCAGCCAGCGCTAATGCACTGTTGATCCCATTTTTAGCAACAAAGCTTTTTGCCATGTGAAAATCCCTACGATTTTTAATCAATTGAATGTATATAAAACATGAATAAGACATATGCACTTTTATGTGCATCATATCTAGGCGACGCTATTGTAATACACCTGACTCGCGCAATGCTGCACGAACAACATCATGATATTGCACCGACATCGGCACTAGCGGCAAACGCAGTCCGCTTGGTATCAGACCCATCTCGTGCATTGCCCATTTGACAGGCAAAGGGTTAGGCTCGATGAATAATTTATTGTGTAAAGGAATTAAGCGATTATTGATCGCAATTGCCGCTTTAGTATCACCACTCATTGCCGCAACGCATAACTCATGCATAGCACGCGGCGCGATATTGGCAGTAACTGAGATATTTCCTTTACCACCGCAAAACATCAATGCCATTGCCGTTGCATCGTCACCGGAATATACGGCAAAAGAAGATGGCGCGAGGCGAATCAAATCCATATCGCGTGCAATATTACCTGAAGCTTCTTTCACACCGACGATGCCATGCACGTCTGCCAGACGCAAAATAGTCTCATTTGACATATCGGCGACAGTGCGTCCCGGCACGTTATAAAGAATGACAGGTATATCAACGGATTCAGCGATCTTTTTAAAATGCTGATACATGCCCTCCTGCGTAGGACGATTATAATAAGGCACGACTTGCAGAGATGCGTCAGCACCGATTTCTTTAGCAAATTTGGTCAAGGCAATCGCTTCTGCCGTTGAGTTGCCGCCAGAACCAGCGATGATAGGAATACGTTTATTCGTATGTTCAACAGCAACGCGGATCAGCTCACAATGCTCTTCTACAGTCACCGTCGGTGATTCACCAGTAGTACCAACGATCACAATGCCATCGGTACCTTCGGCAATATGCCAATCAATCAATTTGCGCAGGCATGGCAAATCCAGACTGCCGTCAGCATGCATGGGGGTCACAATAGCAACCAGACTTCCTTGAATCTTAGTCATCGTACTCGTCGTCATTGTCATGTTGGTGCGATAAAAAGTAAAACCTTGATTGTAGCGGATCGATCATCGCTATGGGCGCGAATCGTTTGAAAATCACTTGAAATGCCATCAAATCCTCTCAAGCGGCTCTATTGAAGGAAGATTGCCAAGCGTAGACACTGATCGTACGCATATCCGCTGCATCATGGCGGGACGTGGATTCTCTACATAACCATGTTCATAAGCAATCACATGATTTTGCTGACCGCTCTGTGGGTCAGACTCTAATTGCTGCAAAAGTTCCCCTGCGCGCAATAAAAAATCTGGATTGCGAGGTCTTCCAAAAGCAGCATTTCCCTCGCAAAAGGTTTCGTAAATCAAAATACCATTGTTGGACAAAGCAGATTTAAGAAAAGGGAAAAGTGGGCGATGCAAATAATTGCACACCACAATACCTGCAAATGAGCCTGGCGTAAAAGGCCAATAACAGTTGAGCGGGGATGAATGAGGCTCCGATGGCGACACTGATGGTGGCAATGACGTCAGCGGCTCCGGCGCTGCTTCAAGATCAGCATGAAAAATACACGCCCCTGATTGAGCAAGTGGCTCTAGCAAACTAGCATCTTTGTCTAATGCCCACACCTCATATCCCGCGTCTAGCAATAAGCGAGTGTGACGACCGCTACCACACGCAAGGTCAAGTACCGGTCCCTGATTATGAGGAATCAAAGAAGCGAAACGCTGCACCCAGGCTGAGCAGGACGAGGACGAAAATTCATTCGATGGCGGCGTATTTGCGGAAGCAATCATCGATGGTCAGCCAAGCAACATAGTAATTGGTGAGATTAATACATTCAGCAACATCTCTGCGACCATCATCACCGGCACGATCCAGAATTGCAACACATGTAGCAACACCAGCGCCATCACAATAAAGAATCCATATTGCTCTATTTGAGCAAATTTAACTGCCAGCTTGTAGGGTAGCAAACTTATTAAAATGCGCCCTCCATCCATTGGTGGAATAGGAATTAAATTAAAAGCCAATAACAACAAATTGGTAAAAATTCCGGCATCAGCAACTAATTTTAAAAATGGCTCACTAATACCGAATATTTGAAGGGCAATTCCAAATAACATCCAAAAGAAAGCCATTACAAAATTCGCTCCAGGCCCAGCTAAAGCGACCCAAGCCATATCTCTTTTAGGATGACGTAAATTGGAATAATTTATAGGTACTGGTTTTGCATAACCAAATAAAAAAGTCCCTTGCGAAATGATGAATACGGCCACCGGAATAACAATCGTGCCAAAAATATCAATATGACTCATGGGATTTAAGGTCATCCTGCCTTGGCTATACGCAGTAGTATCACCAAAATATTTAGCAGCAAAAGCCTTAGCTGCCTCGCACATAGTAATTGCGAAAATCGCTGGCAACGCATATACCGCAATAGTTTGTATCAGATCATTCATGCGAAATTTCTATTAAAAGAGGGTGAAAGTCAAAACAAGGCAATCGGTAAAAGCATGAAGATTAGGATTTACAAACCAAAAATAGCAGGATCACCCCTACCCTGCCGGATCAGTTCTGGCACCTCATTTGTCATATCAATCACCGTGGTCGGGATTAAGCTGCAAGCGCCGCCGTCGATGATTAAATCTACTTGTTTTTCTAAGCGTTCACGAATCACTTCAGGGTCTGTCAACGGTTCTTCATCGCCTAGCAAAATCAGCGTCGTTCCCAGCAAAGCCTGACCCAACTCTTCCAATAAGGCATGGGTAATACGGTTCTCTGGAACACGTAAGCCTATCGTTTTGCGTGAAGGATGGCTCAAGCGGCGCGGGACTTCTTTAGTCGCTTCCAAAATTACGGTGTACGCACCCGGCGTCGCCGCTTTCAGCATACGATATTGGCGATTATCCACCCTGGCATATACTGCAATCTCGGACAAATCACGACATAACAAAGTCAGATGATGTTTTTCATCAACGGCACGGATACGGCGCAAGCGGGTAACTGCATCTTTGTCATCCAGATGGCAGACCAGCGCATAGCAAGAATCCGTTGGCAACGCCACGATACCGCCCTGATGAATAATCTGCGCCGCCTGCTTGATCAGGCGCAGCTGCGGATTATCTGGATGTAATTGGAAAAATTGGCTCATTCGAACTTATGGATAAAAGTAGAAAAGCGGTAGCGGGAAAATCCCCGACTACCGCCGACATGCCTATCTGTCTCAGGGTCATTAAAAGATACCCTGCCAGATCAAATTTACTTCAAATTCTGCAAATTTTGTAATGCAGCGATCCGTTGCTCCATTGGTGGATGGGTTGAGAACAAAGCACTCCAGCCCGCTTTATCGCTGATACCTGCCGCCGCCATCGACTTTGGCAATTCACCTGGTTGCAAACCACCCAAACGTGCCAATGCATGAATCATCGGCAACTGATTACCCAGCAATTTGGCAGACCCTGCATCAGCCCGAAATTCACGCTGGCGTGAGAACCATGCCACGATCACCGATGCGGCAATACCAAACACAATCTCACAGACAAACACAGTCACCATATAACCAATCCCAGGCCGGTCATTGTCACCATTGCGGAACACGGCTTTATCGATTGCGTAACCGACAACACGCGCCAAAAACACGACAAAGGTATTTACCACACCTTGGATTAAAGTCATCGTCACCATATCGCCATTAGCAATATGGGCAACCTCATGCCCTAACACCGCTTCCACTTCTTCTTTGGTCATGCTTTCCAGCAAACCCGTCGACACGGCGACCAAGGCAGAGTTTTTGAAGGCGCCGGTGGCGAACGCATTCGCCTCCCCTTCGTAGACTGCGACTTCTGGCATCTTGATGCCGGCACGCTCTGAGAGCGCTCTGACGGTATTGACTAACCATAACTCAGTGGAATTAGATGGCGCGTCAATCACGCGCGCGCCTGTGGACCATTTCGCCATCGGCTTGCTAATCAACAACGAGAAAAAAGCGCCCGTAAATCCGACAACTAATGAGAACACCATCAATGTCCCCATCTGCAAACCATTTGCAGTCAGGTAGCGATTAACACCCAACATCGACAATACAGCCGACATCACGAGCATGACAGCCAGATTAGTCGCCAAAAAAAGCAAAATACGTTTCATGCGAATTTCTCCTTTAGTTTACATCCACAACCATCCTTCAAATGTGGCTTAAACCAAGAAATTCAAGATGGCAGCATCCAACTCGACCAGACTGGTTTGAGACTGGCGGAAAGACGTGGCAGTTGCCCTAAATCAATACCAGCAGGATCAGGGGCATGAAAATCGGATCCGCGTGAGGCCATAAAGCCATGGCGCTGAGCGATTTTGGTGTATTCGTCATATTGATCAACAGTATGACTTCCGGTAACAACTTCAATCGCATTACCGCCATAAGATTTAAATTCGCCGAAAAAAGCATCAAATGCAATCGGGCTTAAATCATAGCGACCGGGATGCGCCACTACGGCCACACCGCCAGCGCCTTGTATCCAGTTGACCGCTTCTGCCAACGTCGCCCAGCGATGCGGTACGTAACCTGGCTTACCTTCAATTAAATAACGCTTAAACACATCGTTGACCGTTTCAGCAGCGCCGATTTCCACCAGGTAGCGGGCAAAATGTGAGCGTGAAATCAAATCAGGGTTGCCGACATATTTAAGCGCCCCTTCAAATGTATTCGGGATGCCGACCTTAGCCAGATCAGCAGCCATATCCTCAGCCCTGCGCTCACGGCCAGAGCGCGTCATTGCCAGTCCACGCACCAGATTTTCATTCGTTTCGTCGATATTTAATCCAACGATATGGATGGTTTTGTTTGCCCAGGTAATAGAAATTTCTACTCCAGTAACGTACGACAAACCGATATCCAGGGCAGCAGAACGCGCTTGTGCGATACCGCTGATTTCATCATGATCCGTCAATGCCCACACATCCACTCCATTGGTTTTAGCGCGCAAAGCAACCTCGGCTGGCGCGAGTACGCCGTCAGAAATCGTGGAGTGACAGTGAAGATCAACGTTAAGCGTATTCAGATCGGGATGGGAGAGCATGATTGGCTGACAAAAGTGAGGACGGAATGTATGGGTACTCGATTGTACTCTGCCAAATCCGACTGTGCTGCACTGCACACCGCCAAGCATTGCCACGCTACTAAAACGCCTGGTCTTGCACGACTGTGTGAGTTGGATAGACAAGAATCAAGACGCCAAGCTGTTTAGTCAACAACTGAACACAGCAAGAGAAATTCTTCCATTTTCAGTTAATCACATAAACGTGAAATGAATATACTCCCCATTATTTCTACAAAAAAACCTTTATTGTCCAATTAATACATGGACAATTTAAATATACTCACCATGAGTATTAATTAGGACTGACGAAAAATTGACCTGTTACGCGTACCTATTTAGCAGGCCAAATAAATGTTCGAAC
>JANXTO010000012.1 GCA_025352365.1 Undibacterium sp.
CTTCAACATGAGGACGCCCGGATGGTTGTTTTTGTAAATCAAGTAAATAGCATACTGTAAAAATCATGGCAAATTTAAATTATAGATGTCCAATTAAAGTGCGCCTCTCCAAGTCTTTTTGGCCTGTAAGCCCCAGAATGATTGGACTACTAAAATCGAGAACTTCTATCTGTACAATCAAAATACAAAATCATCGTAATAAAAATCGATATCTCTATTCCAAGAGTCATCTAAACAGGAGCACCAGGATCATGAACTCCCCTGCCCAATATTTACCCTATCCTGCACTTGATCTGATACTGGAACGTGTTATTGATATCCCGCCCGAACTGGTCTGGCGCGCATGGACCGACCCTGCGATGATTACGCAATGGTTCACACCGGTGCCGTGGAAAACCATTGCATGTGAAATTGATCTGCGTCCCGGTGGTACCTTCAAAACAGAGATGCAATCCCCCGAAGGTCAGTCATTCGCTAATGTGGGTTGTTACCTCGAAATAATCGAAAACAAAAAGCTGGTATGGACCAGCGCTGTCGGACCGGGGTTTCGACCACTGGTCTCAGCGCCTAGCCTTGCAATGACAGCTATCATCTTGCTTGAGCTACATGGAAAAGGTACAAAATACACTGCCATCGCCCTTCACAAGGATGAACAAGATCGCAAGGCGCACGAGGCAATGGGATTCCACGAAGGATGGGGCAAGGCGCTGGATCAGCTGGTAGCTGCGGTTAAACGGATTTAACGTTGAAGACCCGAACAACGTCATCCTGAATGCCTGGACGACATTGTCGTGGCTGCTATCTACGAAACAAATTCTAAAAGTTAGATTGAACTTGCCTGTTGTTGGTTAGCCCTAGCACATGCAAATGGGCGCGACGTAGCAAAATCGGCTAGCATACGCCCCCTAGCTTTGATTCACCGGCACCTCCGCTGTTTTAAATCGAATGGATTAAATCCGATGGTTCAAATGCCATTCACCTCTGCTCCAAATACGACCGATACCTACTATGCCAGATGAAATCAACCAAGATAGCGACACCAAAACTCAAGAGCCACGGCTGTGGCGTGATAAGGGCTGGACGGCGCGCGTAATCAAGAATGAGGATGACGAGGGTTGGGCGGTGGCGATGATCAAGGATGGTGAGCCAGAGCCTGCGCTCGTCGGTCCATGGACTATGGGACGCGATAAAAAAAATCCCAAGCCACTGGATGCGAATGCATTTGGGACCTTGGTAAAAACTGCATCCGAAGTCATTCGCCGTCATGAGCAACAATTGCACGCTATTTTGCACAAGAGTCTGATGGTCAGCACCCACACGGCTGACTTTAAAATTAGTCTGGATATCGTGCCGGATGACGACGATCCCTATGCGATGCTCAGCGCACATGATGCGGACAATACTGAACTCGCCAAAGTGCGTGTTGCGCCGACATTTAAGTTGACTAAAGCCAACGCAACGACCTGGATAGAAAACGAATTCCGTAAGCCTGATTAATCAGACGCTCAGCTTGAGCCTGAGGGCGCAATTAATCAACTGCCTAATCGACTACCTAGCAACTGCCTAGCAACTGCCGAAGTAATTGCCTAAGCAGCCACCAACTCCGCTAAACGAAAACCACCGATACGAATAATCTGCTCCAGACATTCTTGCATTTCGGTGGTCTGACCTGAGGCTAAGCGACGCGTAAAATGCGCGATGATGCTTTGCCGGTCATGTCCGCGCACTGCGATCACAAACGGGAAACCAAATTTTTCGTTATACGCGCTATTCAATGTTTGCAGCTGGTCAAATTCTTCTGCGCTGCATTGGTTTAAGCCCGCGCCGCTTTGTTCCCGGGTTGATTCTGCAGTGAGTTCGCCTCGCACTGCCGCTTTGCCAGCCAGCTCTGGATGGGCACGAATCAAGGCTAATTGCATACCGAACTCCGCGCTGAGTACCGCGGCTGCCATGGCGCTGTGCAAGTCATTGAGTGATGCAAATGGACGATGCGGCTCGGCATGCTCTGCCACCCAGAGCGAGTGCTCAAAAATGCCGCCGAGCAGCCGGATAAATTCGGTGCGGTCCATGTGGTTTAGTTCTGCTAGTGAGATTGTTGTGGGCATGATGATCGTCATATTTACGTTTGTTTCTAATTTATTTCTGATTTATTTCTGATAGGGATGCTGTGCCATCCAATGCTGGGCGATATCAATACGGCGGCAAATCCATACCTTGTCATGCATCTGCACATAATCCAAAAATCGCTGTAAAGCGCGGAAGCGTCCAGGGCGACCAAGCAAGCGGCAGTGCATCCCGATCGACAGCATCTTTGGTGCATTGAGGCCGTAAGGATCGCCTTCGGCATACAGCACATCAAAGCTGTCTTTCAGATATTGATAGAAATGGTCGCTGGTATTAAATCCCTGCGGCGTGGCGAAACGCATGTCATTACTGTCGAGGGTGTACGGCACGACCAAGTGTGGTTTGCTGCTGCCATCGGAGACAGTGACATCGGTCCAGAACGGCAAATCATCGCCGTAATAATCCGAGTCATAGGCAAAGCCACCATGCTCCACCACCAGCTTGCGGGTATTCGGCGAATCGCGCCCGGTGTACCAACCCAGCGGCGCGTTGCCGGTCAGTGTGCGCATAATCTCAACCGCCAGTTGCATGTGCTCACGCTCTTTGGCTTCTTCCATATGCTGATAATGAATCCAGCGCAAACCGTGGCAAGCAATCTCATGACCCAGCTCACCGAAAGCTTGAGTCACGTCAGGATGGCGTTGCAATGCCATCGCGATACCAAATACGGTGAGCGGCAACTTACGTTGTTCGAACTCACGCAAAATCCGCCAGACACCCGCGCGGGAACCGTATTCGTAAATCGATTCCATCGACATATGCCGCGCTTCATAGGCCGCTGCGCCGACGATTTCAGATAGAAATTGTTCTGAAGACGGATCACCATGGAGAACACAATTTTCACCACCCTCTTCATAATTCAGCACAAACTGGACAGCAATCCGGGCCTGTTGCGGCCATTGCGCATGGGGCACGTGACGGCCATAGCCGATCAGGTCGCGTGGATAGGTGCTCTCACTCATTTTTTAATATACTCCCCATTATTTTTATAAAATATGCCCTATTGTCCAATGATTATCTGGACGATTAAAATATACTTACCATGAGTATATTTCTACGCAGGGCGAGATTTTCCTAAGGCAGCGCGCAGGTCAAAGCCTTTATCCGCTTTCTTTTGTGTCCGGCAAGCACACTGCTCCAGATGGTGTGCCATGGCGTGCAATGCGGTAGCGCGATCTTTTTGTTCCAGCGCCGAGATCACATTTAAATGTTCATCAAACGAACAAGGTTGCGCGCTGGCCGACGCGCCGGACGCCTCCAGACTGGAGATCAAGAGTGTGGTTCGTGATACCAGCCGACGCAGCATATCGACCAATAGCTGGTTACCACTGAGCTTCGCTAGTTCAATATGAAAATCCGCTGACAACCTGATCCAGAGTGAACGATCGCCCTGCATGTAAGCGGCACGCTCACGCTCCACCATGTCGCGCAGCGCTGTTAATTGTGTGGCTTTGTCATGGCTGGTCGATTGCACGATTTTTTCCAGCACCAATTGCTCCAGACTCTGGCGTAATTCAAACATGTCTTGCGCCTCTTGCTCACTGGGACTGGCGATAAACGCACCACGGTTAGGCTCCAGATCGACCAGGCCATCGGCGGCTAACTGACCTAAAACTTTGCGCACGCCGTGGCGGGCGAGCTGATATATCTCGGCCAGCGATTGTTCTGCCAGTTTGGTCTTGGCAGGCAGACGGTGCTCCATAATGGCGTCGTAGATCTCGCGGTACATACGTTCTTCCGCTGGCTGATCCGTTGTGGCTGACTTGCCGTCTAGTGCGGCAAGCTTGAGAGAGTCGTTCATGGTTTTACTTGGATCGGGATGATCGGTTCATTAAAATATAGATTGTCGACAATTACAAGCGATTTTTAATGACAAAAAGAGTTGGGTGCTGAATTTCAGTAATTCATCAACGACTCATCAGCATCCGCAATCACTGGGACGGCTGGGCGAAGTGATTAAAACCCAATTGCATCGCCAAAAGAACCCGCATAATCCGGCATTTATTTTAAAATCTGTTTGACAGTCAGAAATTACCTCCCTACTATTGTCTACAATATTGTATTTTTTTGTTGTCAATATTTTCAGGCGATCGGTATTTTTATTTTCTTTATCGACCAGTGTTATCGATAATAAAGAGCAATAAAATCAGTCGCCATCCCGACACTTCGATAATAGAAGGTCGCTCATCAGTTTCAGCTCGTTTCAGGCCAATGTTTTGCCCAATTTTCAGGCCTGCTTCAACCAGCAAGAGCGCCCCCAAAGCTAGTGTTTTAATCGTGAAGGAATCAGGATGGGGCACATCATGGGACGTATCACTACCCACGTACTAGACACCGCACATGGCAAACCCGGTCAGGGCATTGCTGTTCAACTCTACCAGATCAAAGACGGACAACGACTCGCCGTGTGCTCAGTGCACACCAATGCCGACGGACGCTGCGATCAGCCTTTGCTGGAAAGCGATGCGCTCGTCATCGGCGTATATGAAATCGATTTTGATGTCGGCAGTTACTTCCAGAAAATGGGCGTCAATTTGCCAGAGCCCAGCTTCCTTGGCGTAGTGACATTGCGCTTTGGCGTCGCACATCCGCAGCAGCATTATCACGTTCCGCTGGTGGTGACGCCATGGAGTTATTCCACCTATCGCGGTAGTTAAGACAAGCATGTGAGGCGACGGTTTGGAATTGAATCGAGTCAACTGACCCGCTTCAATGTCAGCGTTTACGCTGAACGCCCTCATCCCAGCGTCATCAGTAAAGAGTCAAACAAGGAAAGCAAACAAGCATGGAAGCATATTTATTAGAGTGGGCCAATCTGCTGCTACGCTGGCTGCATGTGATCGTCGCGATCGCATGGATAGGTTCGTCGTTTTATTTTGTCTGGCTGGACAATAGTTTACAACCGCCCGTCGATGAGCAATTAAAAAAACAAGGTGTCGGCGGTGAACTGTGGGCGGTGCATGGCGGGGGCTTTTATAATCCGCAAAAATATACCGGCACACCACCCAAACTGGTCGACGATTTACATTGGTTTTATTGGGAGTCGTATAGCACTTGGTTGTCGGGTTTTAGCTTATTTTCTCTGCTGTATTTGTTCAACGCAAAAACCTATCTGATTGATACTCGGGTTGCTGATCTGACGCCAACGATAGCGGTAGTTTTAGCGCTGGGATTTCTGGTCTTAGGTTGGGTCGTGTATGACTTGCTGTGTCGGATATTGAGTAAAAATACCCGCTTATTGTCAGTGCTGGTTGCGGGGTATGTGGTTGCCGCATCTTGGGGTGCCTGTCATTTATTTTCTGGCCGTGCTGCCTTCCTGATCATCGGTGCCATGATTGCCACGATCATGAGTGCGAATGTATTTTTTGTGATCATTCCCGGGCAGCGCAAAGTCATCGCCGCGATGCGCGCTGGCGAACCGGTGAATCCAATCTACGGTCAGCGCGGCAAACAACGCAGCGTCCACAATACCTACTTCACCCTACCTGTCTTGTTTGCGATGTTGTCCAACCATTACAGTATGACCTATGCCAGCGAGCATAATTGGCTGGTGCTGGTATTGATCATGGCTGCAGCCGTGTTGATACGTCAATTTTTTATTCTGCGGCATAAGGGCAATACCAACTATGTATTTCCTGTTGCAGCGATTATCATCTTAGCGGCAGTCGCAGCATGGATTGCGCCAAAACCTGCTGCTTTGGTAGCTACACCCACAGCTTCGATTGGGGCATCATCAGAGCCTGCATCGAGTGCCAAAGTCGATACAGAGTTTGCACAGATTCAGCAGATCGTACAGTTACGCTGTATCCAATGCCATGCAGCCAAACCTAGTCTAATGGCGGTGGCGCCGAAAGGACTGATGCTGGATGATCCGGCCCAAATCAAAGGCAAGGCACAACTGATTTATCAGCAAGTGGTGCAACAGAAGATTATGCCGATGGGGAACATCACTAATATCACCGATGCCGAACGTGCGATGATTGCGCACTGGGTTGAAAACGGCGCGAAGTGACGATCATCCTCATGCGATTAAACAATAACCCGATTTATTAAAATACTTGAGAGAAGCCCATGGCCATCATTCAACTCGATGCAAATGCTCCTGACTTTACGCGCCGCTACCCTAATCTCGCCGATCCTCGTTTGGGTGCCGCTACCCTTGCTTGCAGTGACGATTTTTTTGCTGAAATGTCGCGCATGCTCAATCCCGATCCGGCAGTATTTATTGTCGGTAAATACGACACCAATGGCAAATGGATGGATGGTTGGGAATCCCGTCGTAAGCGTGTCAGCGGTGCTGACTGGTGCGTGCTTAAACTGGCACGTGCGGGAGTGATCAAGGGTGTGGATATCGACACCAGTCACTTTACCGGCAACTACCCACCAGCAGCATCGCTGGAAGCTGCGTATATCGCTAACGGTGCGCCAGATGCGCAAACACAGTGGCAAGAAATTCTGCCCTCAGTCAACCTACAAGGCAATAGCCATCACTATCACGAGATTAAGACGACGCAGGCATTTACACACCTGCGACTGACTATTTATCCCGACGGTGGCGTTGCCCGATTGCGTGTATATGGACAACCGCAAGCGAATTGGGACACAGCAAACCGCACTCAATTATTCGATCTGATTTCTGTCGAAAACGGTGGCTACGTGGTCGCTACAGCCAATCAGCATTTTGGTCTGGCATCCAATATGTTAATGCCAGGTCGTGGCGTTAACATGGGCGATGGCTGGGAAACTCGTCGTCGTCGTGAGCCAGGTAATGACTGGTGCATCATCGCGCTGGCACATCCCGGCATCGTAGAAAAAATTGAGGTCGATACCTGCCATTTCAAAGGGAATTATCCCGACGCCTGCTCAATTCAGGCAGCGCATGTGACTGGTGGTACGGATACTTCTCTGGTCACACAGGCGATGTTCTGGCCGGTACTATTAAGCGAGCAAAAACTGCAAATGGATCATCAGCATTATTATGCCGACCAGATCAAGTCGCTAGGATCTATTACGCATATCCGGTTTAATATTGTGCCGGACGGTGGTGTGTCGCGGCTACGTTTGTGGAGTCGCCTGCCGTAATTATCATCACATTTTTTCTGAATTTTTTTCATTCGATTTTTACTTTTTTTATTAGAACCCTATGCCAGCACTTCTCATCGAACCTCTCAACCGCGACAGCTTTGCCGCTTTTGGCGATGTGATTATGCTGGAGGGTGCGCGACACTATCCCATCAATCAGGGTACGACTGAACGCTATCATGCACTGACCAGTGCGGATACGGCAGATCAGGGAGGGCAAACGATCATTAGTCTGTTCCGTGGTCAGCCGCGCGCGTTGCCGATGGAAATCACGATCATGGAACGCCACCCTCTCGGCAGTCAGGCGTTTATCCCCGTGACACAAAATACAGGGGATGAATATCTGGTCGTGGTTGCACCCGCCGGTGATTTCAAAGTAGAGTACTTACGGGCATTTTTGGGTCGTGGATTTCAGGGTGTCAATTATGCTAAAGGCGTCTGGCATCATCCGTTGATCGCACTACATCAAGTCAGCGATTTTGTTGTGATGGACAGAATAGGTCAGGGACATAATTGCGACGAACTGTTTTTGCAAACAGATCTCTGGCTGACAGATGACAACCTTGAGCAGGCGCGAAAGTCGGTAACGTGAACGTGATCTTGACCACAATAGTGACCGCAGCTCTGCAAGCTTTTCTTCTATGCGCCTGACACTCAGACAGCTACAAATTTTTCTGGCGATTGCACAATCCGGCACCACTACGGCTGCTGCTGAGACGGTAAGTTTGTCGCAGTCGGCTACCAGCGCCGCCCTCAATGAGCTCGAAAGTGGATTAGCTACCAGTTTGTTTGACCGTGTTGGCAAGCGGTTAGTGCTCAATGACAATGGCCGCCTCTTGTTACCGCAAGCCAGCCAGATACTCGATGCCGCCAACACCATAGAACAGCAATTTCTGGATCAGAATGCGACATCTGGCGCTGGTCTTCGCATCGGTGCCAGTACGACCATTGGCATCTATCTGCTGCCCGCGATCATGGCGGCTTTGACGACCTTAAGTAACAAGAGCCAGGCGACTTCCGGCACGCATTATCCCAATGTCACGATTGCCAACACAGGCGACATCGCGCTAGCAGTCAGCAATTTTGAAGTAGATATCGGCTTGATTGAAGGTCCTTGCCATCAGGCCGATGTGAAGGTAGAACCGTGGATCAGTGATGAGTTGATTATCGTATGCGCTCCGCATCATCCGATTCTGGCAGGCAAGCCGGGCGACAAGGTTCCGCTTAAAGCCCTACGCAGCGCCCACTGGCTGTTACGCGAAGCAGGTTCTGGTACGCGTGAGGCCGTCGAGCATGCGCTGTTGCCACACCTGCATCACTTACAACCTGCAGGGGAATTTGGCAATTCAGAAGCCATCAAATACGCAGCGGCAGAAGGTCTGGGGGTCGCCTGCCTGTCGCGCCGCGTGGTCGCGGATTTGCTCAGTATCGGTCGCTTGGTGGAGATGAAGACCAGCATCCCCAAGTTAGAACGGCGCTTTTATTTAATCCATCATCAGCATAAAATGCTGTCCGCACGTCTGGTTTATTTTCTGGATTTTTGCCGTCACTGGACAGCCTGAATTGATCCGGGATTGAGCTTGGACTAGCTTAGCAATCAGACGCCAGCTGGCGTACCATCCGCATTTTCCGATATACTCCCTATGATTTTTTAAAATAATGCCTGATTGTCCAATGATTATCTGGACGATTAAAATATACTCACCGCGAGTATATTTTAATCAAAGATCAATCTTCAGCAAGCTTCTGACATGACGACCTCCAATCTGTCCATGTCAGCGCACAATAGAATTAGATGCATGACACTCATGCGCATCACAATCAAACATGTAAGTTCACGACCATTTATTTCCATCCTCAATGAATATCAAAATCAATCAAGACCTGCGCGCACAAGTTGCTCTGATCGACCCGCTCACCCCAAATGAATATGAAGCGCTGGAACGCAGCATCCTGCGGGAAGGCTGCCGTGATGCGCTGGTGCTATGGGACGATACGCTGATTGACGGACACAATCGTTATGCCATTTGCCAGCAACATGGCCTGCCATTCAAAACCGTACAAAATACCAGCCTTAACAGCATGGAAGATGTGGTGTTATGGCTAATCGATAATCACATCGGACGCCGCAGCGTCACTGATTTTCAGCGTGGCATGCTGGCATTACGCAAACAAGAAATTGTCGCCTCCCGCACCCAGCAACAATCTGGTGCAGCAAGCGACTTATCGGTGTCAGATCAAGCCGGGTTGAATGGCGATGCAACAACAGACAAACCGGTCGAGCCAAAATCTAAAGTCAACCGTGACGACATCGCTAAAGCCGCAGGCATCAGCAGCAACGCGGTCACCCAGATTGAAAAAATCCAAAAAGCGGCCTCACCTGCGTTAGTGGAGGCAGTGCGCGCGGGCACTATCTCTATTAGTGCGGCAGCAGCGATTGCCTCACTCCCGAGCGAACAGCAAATCGCCGCTGTCGCCGGAGGTAAAAAAGAATTACAACAAGCGGCCAAGTCGGTGCGAGAAATGAAGTCGTCCGGCAGGCAAGCCAAAACTCCCGCAGCGGAAACAAAAGCAGATAGCAGCGTAGAACTAGCTCCTGCACTTACTGCCTCCGGAGAACATCCCCTGCACATCGAGATCCAGCGACTCAACGCACTGGTAGCACAGCTTAAAGCAGAAAAACTGGCATTGACGGAGCGATTAACACAACTTAGTCCGGGTCAGAATTCAGTATCCGGCTGACAATCCAAAGTGATACAAGCTGTCTGCCAAGCATATTATTCCCGCATCTGGCGCCTGTTTTTTTTGCAATCTGGCTCATCAATTGGTAGGATGAGTCCTGTATTGTTTTCAGGGTCTGTAATTGACGCAGACCACATGGGGAAACTTGAACAAAATCACAGATGGACGCCTGGATACCGAGACGCCAAAACGCCGACTGGTATTCTGTTCTGACAATGAGATTGTAGAAGTTCCTGTTACGGCAATGATTGCCTTTACCATTTAATTTGCGACCCTTTGCCACCTATGCAAAACAGCCTGACGCACAAGCCTGTAGAAATCAAAATTTCCACTGTAGTCGTAGTTGCCCTCATTTTGCATGCAGCACCGGTGGCAACGCTGGAAGCTGCTTTAAAAGAAATGACGGCGGGAACACCAGATTTTTTTGATGATGAATTTGCAGTCATCGATGTCGAAAATATCGCCTCCGAACCACTCGATTGGGCGGCCTTAATTCCCTTATTCAAATCCTTTGGCTTAAATCCTGTCGCTGTTCGCAATGCATTAGATCAAGATCATGCTGCGATCCGTGCCCACGGCCTGAGTATTGATGTGGTGAGCCGGCCACGACAAGAGCCCTTGGTGGCGGCAGAGCCCGCTGTAATCGAAGTTTTTCCTGAACCGGCGGCGCCTGTAATGGCATCAGCAGCACCTGCAGCGCAAGCCCCAGCAAGCCATTTACCGGCAATGGTGATTGACACTCCGGTACGTGCAGGCCAGCGCATTTATGCACGCGGTACCGATCTGATCATCACCGCGTCGGTCAACAATGGTGCCGAAGTGATTGCAGATGGCAGCATCCACATCTACGCA
>JANXTO010000032.1 GCA_025352365.1 Undibacterium sp.
CTTGGGGAATGGTGCACTGACTCGCAGACTATTCAAAGCAGTCGCCTCTGTCACTTTGTCGTGATTACTGCGCATAATTTCGCTTTTGATCAACTTACCATCTGACGCCAAAATAAATTTTAAAACGATGACAGACCGCAACAACGCTTGTGGCTGCTCTGAATATGATTTATCCGCATTGTGCTTTGTAATATGTTGAGCAAGATCGCGTTTGTATCCATTGATCGTAAAAGCAGTCGAAGAGCTGGGAGCGGTCACAGGTTTTGGGGCCGCGGCTTTGCCTGCGTCTGGAGTTTGACCACGCGGGACTGGCTCTTCTAAAGAGCGCGTAGCACAGCCGGTCAAAACAAATACAACTAGCATGACCAGTTTTGATTTTTTCATCATGGATACGACTTTCCAGCAGAATTTACGTCTTTTAAATAATTGAGAAAAGCTGAGTGCTATAAAGCAGACATCGCTTGCGCAATATCAGCAATTAAGTCATCGGCGTCTTCCAATCCAATATTAAAGCGCACCAGCACACCTTGATGTGGCCATGTCGTCCGCATCTGCTGAATACGATAAGGTACGCACAAACTATTCGCACCGCCCCAGCTAAAGCCAATTTTAAACAGCTTCAAAGCATCGACAAAGCGGTCCGTTTGCTGCTCGGTATAAGCGCTATCAAATAACACAGAAAACAAACCGCCAGCACCACTAAAATCGCGCTTCCAAATATGATGTCCGGGACAATCTGGCAAAGCCGGATGCAAAACCTTATTGATCTCCGGACGAGTTGATAACCAAGTCGCGACTTTACGGGCGCTGGCATCATGCGCATCAAAACGTAATTTCAAGCTAGGTAAATTACGCAATATCAGATAGGCATCATCCATACCGACACCAAAACCCAAACGCATATGGGCTGATTGCAGACGTTGATTCAATAATTTGTCTTTGGTAATAACTGCACCCATCAAGACATCAGAACCACCACTTTGATATTTGGTTAATGCCTGCATAACAATATCCACACCATGCGCAAAGGCGGGGAAAGCCAATCCACCAGACCAGGTATTATCTAGCGCCACCACCACACCTCGCGCATGCGCTGCGGCACAAATGGCAGGGATATCTGGCACTTCCATCGATACAGAACCCGGCGCTTCGGTCCAAATCAATTTAGTATTTGACTTGATTAGTGCCGCAATACCAGCGCCAATGAGCGGATCGTAGTAACGTACACTCAGTCCAAAACTACTTGCCAGCCAATCACCTAATTCACGATTGGGATTGTAGACATTATCTGGAATCAAAACATCGTCACCGCTTTGCAACAAAGCCAGATCGATCAGCGTAATTGCAGCCAAGCCACTAGGTGCCAGCAAACAATGGTCGCCCTGCTCTATCTCAGCTAATCGCGCTTCTAAAGTAAAACTTGTGGGCGTTCCATGCAGACCATATGTATAGGCTGATTTATCTTGCCAACTGCGAGCACGCATTGCAGCGACATCTTTAAATAACACCGTAGAAGCGTGATGAATCGCCGTAGGAAAAGCCGCAAATCCATCCGGTGCTACATAATCAGAATGAATTAATGTCGTGTTTGTACCTGGGATTGTCATCATGAACGCTCGCGGAAATTTAGATAGAAGCG
The DNA here is from genome assembly GCA_025352365.1 of Undibacterium sp. Taxonomy (GTDB): domain Bacteria; phylum Pseudomonadota; class Gammaproteobacteria; order Burkholderiales; family Burkholderiaceae_D; genus Undibacterium. The sequence continues at coordinate 1,640 of JANXTO010000032.1, forward strand.
CCCAAAGATTAATATAAACTCTGACGCGGTGTTGAACCTATTGTTACAGATCACGCGATTACTTGGAAGTACAGCGAGGGACAATTTTATAAGTCCGTTATCTGAGGCTGAGTGCCAGGCAATGCAAATTTTAATATTCTAAGCAGACAGGAAAACCAGCTTTGACTAGAAATTATTGTGCAGTCTTCAAATGCAACGAAGATGCTCTCTCAGATTTACCAGTCTTACTTACTGCTGGCGGCATTAATTCAAGGATAAAATCTTTGATGGTCTTACCGTCATCGGACTGCCATTTGCCACGCAAAATTTTGCCCTCTAACTTACCATCCCATTGACCAGAAACGTCGACACCATCTTCAGATTCTTCCATAGTCAAGGTTGTCCCATTGACCTCACCAGCCAACAAGATTTTATTGCAGTTATTTCTGTTTCCACCAAAGACGATGTAGTCGCCCTCGACACTGTCAATATCTTCTAGCTTGGGCTGTAGACGCATTTCAACGACATCTTCTCCCAGCTTACCACGCCATCTTTGTGCTTCTTTAAAAATGGGCGTGGTCACTCGTGTAGCTGCCGCGTTGGTGACCGTGTTAGCAGTATCTTGCTGAGCATGTGCAGCGGAGACTGATAAAAACAGCGGTGCAAGCACCAAAACTAAGGAGAAAATCCTAAATTGAATATTCAGAGCCGGCATAGATTTAAATCGCTTCGCCCCACAAATCATGAGCATCAGCTGCCGTGAGTTTGACCTCGACAAAGTCACCTACTTTAAGTTTGCGATGTGGCTCGAATGGCGGCTTTACATAGACTACGCCATCGATCTCTGGCGCATCTGCAGAAGAACGTCCCACGCCACCACTGCGATCGAGAGAGTCAATCAACACGCGAATCGTTTTGCCAACTTTCGCTTGCAGACGTTTTTTGGAGATACCTTCTTGCAATTCCATTACGCGACGACGACGATCTTCACGGATATTTTCTGGAACTGGATTCGCCAGTTCATTCGCAGTAGCGCCGTCTACGGGCGAATAGGCAAAACAGCCTAAGCGATCAATCTCAACTTCTTTTAAGAAATCTAACAGGTATTCAAACTCTTCTTCAGTTTCGCCAGGAAAACCGGCGATGAAAGTTGAACGTATTGTAATTTCAGGACACATTGCGCGCCATGCTTTAATCCGCTCAATATTTTTTTCGCCGCTAGCTGGGCGCTTCATGCGTTTTAGCACGTCTGGATGCGCATGCTGTAACGGCACATCAAGATACGGCAAGACATGTCCGTTGTTCATGAAGGGAATAATTTGATCAACATGCGGATAAGGATAAACATAATGCAAACGTACCCAGGCATCATATTGTTTTGCCAAATCACCCAATACCTCGACTAATTGTGTCATATGGGTTTTGACTGGTTTGCCATTCCAAAAACCAGTGCGAAATTTCACGTCTACCCCGTAAGCACTGGTATCTTGTGAAATAACGAGTAATTCTTTTACTCCGGCTTTGAACAGATTTTCTGCCTCCAGCATAATGTCGGCAATCGGACGAGATACCAGATCCCCGCGCATGGATGGGATAATGCAGAAACTACAACGATGATTGCAGCCTTCAGAAATTTTGAGATAAGCGTAATGCTTAGGTGTTAGTTTAACGCCTTGGGCTGGTACCAAATCAATAAAGGGTTCGTGTGGTTTAGGCAAATGCAAATGGACAGCATCCATCACTTCACCCAAGGCATGTGGCCCCGTCACCGCCAACACTTTAGGATGGATAGACATAATCATGTCATTACCATTGGCGTCTTTTTTGGCCCCTAAGCAACCTGTGACAATAACTTTACCATTTTCAGCCAGTGCCTCGCCAATTGCATCCAGAGACTCTTGAACTGCCGCATCAATAAAACCGCAGGTATTGACGATTACCAGATCGGCGCCATCATAAGACTTAGCGGTATCGTAACCTTCGGCACGCAATTGTGTCAGGATTTGTTCGGAATCAACCAACGCTTTTGGGCAACCGAGAGAGACGAAACCGACCTTAGGATTAATTGCTGAAGGTTTGACTGAAGTGATAAGAGTATCTATGGACATAATAAAAAGAGGTACAAAGCAATCCGCTATTGTACCTCTTACTTACATGGCCACCTCAAAAGTGACTGGTTATCACTATTTAATTGGTGAGTTTATTAAATTTATAGCGATTTACTTTGGCTTACCGTCTGGATTAAAAGGAAATGTGCCGAATATATTCTTAGTTTGATTTTGCATTTGCTCTTGCATTTGTACAAATAAGCTTTTGCTTTGTTCAATATAATTACCCATCATTCCCTGCATCATTGGGCCTTGGACACTCATAAACTGCGCCCACATCTCGGGACTAAACGGTTTCCCTTCATAAACTCCCTTAGAGTTTTCTGTCAGTTTGTTCTGGATATCGATAAAAGCTTGGATGTTTTTCTCAAGATACGAACCCATCATGCCTTGCATAGCGTGACCGTAGTAGCGAATAATCTGGGACAAAGCAACACTGGAAAACATAGGAGTACCACCAGCTTCTGCCTCAAGAATGATTTGCAACAAAATACTCCGGGTTAAATCTTCTCCGGTTTTAGCATCTATTACTGCAAAATCATCATTCTCTAAAACGAACTGTTTTACATCAACCAAAGTAATGTAGCTACTTGTTTGGGTATCATAAAGACGACGATTAGGATATTTTTTGATCAAATGCTGCGTCGATTTTTTTGCACTATTCATTGAAGTCTCAATTAACAAATCGTTAAGCTTTTCGGCAAACGACTTAAGTATTGCCTGTCGTTTGCACTTATGCCCAATCTAAGCAAACAAATAATGTATTCATTGCAAGTAATGAAAAACATAAAATTTGTTTGTCACCTATTTTCGATAGTACAACTATTTTTGTTTTAAATGACAATGCCTATCGAAATCAATGATTCCGACAGGCATTATTTCGCCGCAATGCGACAAAAAATAAGAACCAACTAGCCCATATGCAAACCACCGTTAATTGAAAAGTCTGATCCAGTAGCGTAGCCACCTTCGTCAGAAGCAATCCAAGCAACGATAGAAGCAATTTCAGATGGCTCAGCTAAGCGCTTAACTGGAATACCGGAAACGATCTTCTCCAGCACATCGGGACGTATTGCACGTACCATATCGGTACCTACATAGCCTGGAGAAACCGTGTTAACCGTCACTCCTTTTGTCGCCACCTCTTGCGCCAACGCCATAGTAAAACCGTGAATACCGGCTTTGGCTGTGGAATAATTTGTCTGACCAAACTGACCTTTTTGTCCATTAACAGAAGAAATATTAATGATGCGGCCCCAACCACGGTCGGCCATACCATCAATAATTTGTTTGGTTACGTTGAATAAAGAATTCAGATTGGTATCCATCACAGCATCCCAATCCGCCTTACTCATCTTACGGAATTGACCATCGCGCGTAATGCCTGCGTTGTTGGCCAGAACATCGACTTCACCGATTTCCGCTTTAACTTTATCAAAGGCTGCTTTAGTAGACTCCCAATCAGACACATTGCCTTCAGAGGCATGAATATCATGACCCTGTGCCCGCATATCAGCTAGCCATTTATCTTTGCGCTGAGAGTTTGGACCACATCCGGCAACAACGATAAAACCCTCCTGGCATAAGCGCTTGCATATTGGAGTTCCAATTCCACCCATACCACCAGTTACATAAGCTATACGTTTTGACATACTAAATCTCCAATTTTTTTATTTAATCTGCTCTTACTTTGACATATCGCCCAGGTGCAGGCTCTATTGGTTTAAAACTGGCATTTCCTGGCTTTGCCGGGGCTTTCACTATCTTGCCGCCGTGCTCACTCAAAAAAATTGCCCACTCTGGCCACCAACTACCAGGATGTTCTGTTGCACTATCAAACCAGGTCTGTGCATCTGATCCGAGGCTAGAATTAGTCCAGTAACTTCTCTTCTTTTTCGCTGGAGGATTTACTACTCCGGCAATGTGACCAGACGCCCCCAAAATAAATTGATTACGTGATTTCTTCTTGGGGTTAAGCAAAACGCAGGAAGCGTATGCAGCCTGCCAAGGAACAATATGATCCTCGCGCGAACCATAAATAAAGACAGGCGCATCAATTTTACCGAGATCAATCTTGTTTCCAGCAACCGTCAATGCATTTGGTTTTTTTAGTTTATTTTCCAGATAAGTATTTCTCAGATACCAGCAAAACATAGGGCCAGGCAAATTAGTACTATCTGCATTCCAGTACAACAAATCAAACGGAGGTGGGCTATCCCCCTTCAAATAATTAGTCTGAACATAGTTCCAGACCAAATCATTCGCGCGCAAACTGGAAAAAGTACTCGCCAGATCACGCCCGGGCATTAGACCGCCTTGACCAATCGTTTGTTCACGCATGCTTACCTGCATTTCATCGACAAACACATCCAAAATACCTGTGTCTGAGAAATCCAATAACGTAGTAAGTAACGTCAGACTACTAACAGGATGCTCTCCACGATCAGCCAAAGCAGCTAACGCTGTGGAAATAATTGTGCCGCCAACACAAAAACCAAAAGCATTAATTTTGTCTTGTTTACTAATTTCTTGAACAGTATGGATTGCCTGAATTGCACCTTCGTCTATGTAATCATCCCAACTAACGGTCGCTAAAGACTCATGCGGATTAGCCCATGAAACAAGGAAAACAGTATGACCCTGCTCTACCGCATAACGCACTACCGAATTCTCTGGTTGTAGATCAAGAATATAAAACTTGTTAATGCAAGGCGGAACCATCAACAATGGGCGCTGATGTACAGTTTTGGTTAATGGACTGTACTGGATCAGTTGAAATAGGCGATTTTCAAAAACCACTGTACCTTCGGATGTAGCAACATTTTTACCAACTTCAAATGCAGATTCGTCGGTCTGTGAGATGCGTCCTTTTTGCATATCAGCCAGCATATGCGTAATGCCCTTAGCCAGACTTTCGCCTTTACTTTCTATAATTTTTGTTTGAGCTTCAGGATTAGTAACAAGAAAGTTTGCCGGCGACATTGCATCGGTCATTTGCTGCACCGCAAAACGAATTTTCTGCTTCGTCTTCTCGGGAGCCTGAACTGATTCAGCCATTGCCATCAAAAATCGAGCATTTAGCAAATATGACGCTGCGCTATAAGCATGCATGGCATGATTATGCCAATCGGGGGATGAGAAACGTTTATCGTTAAAATCAGGTACTTTGGAGACAACAAAATCTTGCCACAACTTGCCAAATTCCTGCATATAATCACTTTGCAGTTTAGACATAGTTGCAGGATCAATTTTTGCACCAACTTCTTTTAGTGACTCCATCATTGGCATGTGATTGATAGCCTCTGCTGGCTTCATCCAATCCTGCCATTTGTCCTGCTTCATTAGCTGTGACATCCAATTGGAGTACATAGCTTGAGGATCAAAAGTCGTCATGCGTGTCTCCTGTTTTTAACTTGTCGTTATTATGTTATTGCAGTTACGTTGTGACACACTAAAATTTTTCAATGGATGTTTTAGTGCGGCTTACAAATTACTTATAAATCTCTAATCTCTTCGGATTAACTTTAAGGCTTAGCAGTATGTATATTATCGCGATTGCCTGGATCTACGTTGTTTTAATGATGTCAATTACTGAAGCATCAGTTGTTGCAGGAATTATGACGTTTTTAATGTACTGTGTGTTGCCTTTAGGCTTATTTTTATACTTATGGCTGACGCCAGCAAGAAAAAAACAAAGGGCTAGGGACAAAGAACTGATGAAAGCCGCACTAGCCAATAATACGACCGCTGCCAATGTAAAAGCAGAGAACTCCAGCCAAGATACAGCAGAGAGTTAATTTATTCTGCGATCCAAACGAGGCTTGCCATCCGCCCTGTGATGCCATCCCGTCTGTAAGAATAAAATTGAGCTTTTTCAGTTACGCTACAGCGATCTCCACCATACACTTTGTCCACGCCTTCCTTTGCTAAAATATAACGGGCTAGCCCATAAATATCGGCTAAATATTTATCTTGCGTTATTTTTCTTTTAAAAAATTTTTCAGATATTCTGCTAGTTAAACGAAAAACGTCCAGCACGTCTTGCCCAACCTCAAATTCGTCAGGACCAATGGCGGGGCCCATCCATGCGACAATATCTTCAGCGCCAGAATCACGCATTTTAGCTAATGTATTTTGCAATACTCCTGCGGCTAAACCGCGCCACCCAGCATGGGCTGCTGCCACGACTTTGCCTTTCATATCTGCAAACAAAACAGGCAAACAATCCGCCGTTAAAATTCCGCAAACAATATTTGGTTCTGTAGCAAAAACTGCATCACCGACACTTGTATCAATCAACGTTGCCGCATCCAACACAACTATACCGTGCACTTGCGATAAAAATCTGACATCTTCAGGTAAAAAACGATTAAGTATCTTGCGGTTCTGGGCAACGACTTTTATATCATCCCCTACATGATCGCCAAGATTATTGCCGCCACCGCCCAATCCATTATCGTAAGGAGCTAAACTAAATCCTCCAGCGCGAGTGGTAGAAAAAGCCTGTACGTTAGCAGGCAAGCCCTCCCAATTCGGATGAATAATAGGAATACTCAATAAACTTTCATTTATCTGACCTGAAAAACTCATAGCAGCATCGTAGGAGTAATGCCTGCTTGCAGCAACAAGTCAGAAAAATCATCGGCCAGATTAACTTCCCACTCTACATACTCATGCGTCATCGGATGAATCAAACCGAGCTTACGAGCTTGTAACGCCTGCCGTGGGAAAAACCGTGCAAGATGTTGCTTTCCATATAAAGTGTCGCCAACCAAAGAAAATCCCAACGATTGCATGTGCACACGAATTTGATGCGTACGGCCGGTCTCCAATTGACATGCGACCAGACTGACTGGGAAGCGCTCCAACATACCGGCAGCTTTCCGTTGAAAATGAGTAATCGCGGGCTTGGCTAACATACTTTCAGATACAGCCATTTTGATTCTGTCTCTCGGATGCCTCGCCATCGCAGCATCAATCGTCCCAGTTGGTTTAGGTGTCCCCCAAACCAAAGCATAGTATTCACGACTGACGGTACGATCTTGCAATTGTCTTACCAGTTCGGTTTGCGCAATCAACGTTTTGGCAACTACCATCAAACCCGAGGTGTCCTTATCTAGCCGATGCACAATACCTGCGCGAGGCACACCTGCCAAAGCGGGGAATCGATGTAATAAGCCATTAAGCAAAGTACCTGACCAATTACCCGCAGCAGGATGTACGACTAAACCTGCTGGCTTATTGATAATAAGAATGGCATCATCCTCATAAATAATATCCAACGGCATTTCTTCAGGCTTGTAAGCACCTTCATCTGGCGCTGCCTGTGGTTGGATAATAATATGTTCGTCACCTAATACGGTGGTCTTACCGCGTACAATCTGGCCATCCAAACTAACGAAGCCAGCCTCTATCCATTGTTGAATGCGGCTTCTTGAATATTGTGGAACCAGTTTTGATAAAGTCTTGTCCAAGCGTTCACCACAAACGTCTGGGCTTAATTTGAGTTCAATAACATCGATTTGCGGAGGCAAATCATCGATTTCGTCGCCATCTTCAAGCTCGACAAGCCCCTCTTTAAATTGAGGATCTAATAAAATCGCTGCTTCAGTTGGTATCACATTAATTGCCATCGGCTATAATCCGTAAATTGTTCTAATGCACACGCAAAAACTTATGCAAATTAAATCTATAAAATTGTTCAGTCTCATCCTCGCCTTGGCACTCACAGGTTGCGGCGTATTCGGCGACAAATCCGACGAAACTAAAACATGGTCTGCTGCAAAATTATACGCTGAAGCAAAAGACGAAATGAACAATGGTGGGTATGAAAGAGCAGTTCAGTACTTTGAGAGGTTGGAATCGCGCTTCCCGTTTGGCACCTACGCCCAGCAAGCACAAATGGAAATTGCTTATGCTTACTACAAACAAGGCGATCAAGCGCAAGCTCTGGCCGCGGTAGAACGTTTTATTAAACTGCACCCCAATCACGAAAGTGTTGATTATATGTACTACTTGCGCGGCTTGATCAATTTTAATGATCAACTTGGCTTTATGAATTTTATTGCCAACCAAGATATTACTGAACGAGATCCTAAAGCATCACGTGATTCGTTTGACGCTTTCAAGCAACTTGCTATCCAGTTCCCAGACAGTAAATACACGCCAGATGCGATTTTACGTATGAAATATCTGGTAAACGCCTTAGCGCAATATGACGTTCATGTAGGAAAGTATTATCTTCGTCGTGGTGCTTATCTGGCTGCTGCAAACCGCGCCCAATCAGCCATTACAGAATATCCAGACGCGCCAGCAATTGAAGAAGCGATGTACATCTTGGTTCGATCCTACGATGCGATGGGCATGACAGATCTGCGTGATGACGCTAACCGGGTATTTTTAAAGAACTTTCCTAATAGTCCGTTTTTAACTGGCAAAGCAGCCGGAAAAACTGCCTGGTGGAAGTTCTGGTAAAACTTACTGGAAACTCATTAAGCGAAAAAGCCTCCGACATGGAGGCTTTTTTGTTTGAGTGAGCAGAACGTATACAAGAAAAATAATTAAACGTTCCCTACTTCAGCTTTCCAATTTACGTCTGAATACCCAATGCTGCTTATCGGATTCTTCTTGATTAAAGGAATATCCTTCAAAATCAAAAGTTTTTATTTTTTCTGGGTTTTGTATTTTATTTAATGCGCAGTAACGTGCCATTAACCCTCTTGCTCGTTTTGCATAAAAAGAAATGATTTTGTACTTACCATTTTTCCAATCCTGAAAAATCGGCGTAACGACAGAGCCATTCAACATCGTAGGTTGCACCACTTTAAAATACTCTTCTGAAGCTAAATTCAATAACACTTTGTTTTTTTGCTCCGATAAAACTTTATTTAAAGTCTCCGTCACTTTAGCGCCCCAGAAAGCATACAAATTCTTACCGTTTGGGTTTTCCATTCGAGTACCCATCTCCAGTCGGTACGCTTGCATCAAATCAAATGGTCTCAATACTCCGTAGAGTCCAGACAAAATCCGTAAGTGATTTTGAAGATAATTAGATTGAGTATGACTTAATTGTTGCGCTTGTAAGCCCTCATAAACATCACCATTAAAAGCCAAAATAGCCTGCTTAACTTTGTCCGCCTTTGGTAGACGCGTCCAATCTTGAAAGCGATCTACATTTAATTGTGCTAACGCAGGAGAAATATCCATCAACTGCGCCAATTGATCTACTTTGTATTTTTTAGCTACTTTAATTAATTCTGTCGCCTCGTCCATTAATTCTGGATGAGTCACAATTTTACTTTTTACAGGCGTATCGTAGTCTAGGCTTTTGGCAGGAGATAATATAATGAGCATAATAATTTAAAGAAAGATGATTACCTCAATGATACCTAAGCGTGTGGTTCTTGACACTAATGTGTGCCTAGATTTGTTCGTATTCCATGATCCAAGATGGACTGCATTATTAGAGGGATTAAAGGATGGCAGCATCAAGGCAGTTACAAGGGAGGATTGTAGGCAAGAGTGGCTAGTCGTACTGACCTACCCTCATCTACCAATTAAAGAAGATCAGCGTAGCTCTGTTATTTCGAGCTTTGATGCACTAATCGAATTGCAAGCTGGGATGGAACAAGTCAACATACGACTACCAATTTGTAGCGATAAGGATGACCAAAAATTCTTGGAAATTGCGAGGGATGCAAAAGTGGACGTGCTTATAACAAAAGATAAGGCTTTATTAAAACTAGCTAGAAAAGCGATCCAAGCCGGTTTATATCAAATCGAAACACCTGAAAAATTTTTACTCCGCTTACAAACAACTTTTAAAGATAATTAACAATTCCTTCACCTTGTTTTTACTCAATGATTTGCAACAACCAAGAATGATCGATGCATTGTTAATATCGTTATCGGACGTATGTGTGTTGCAGAGTGTTGTAATAACGCTTGCAACTAATCCGTCAAGTGAAATCAATCGGTAAAAACGTGAATAAAAGATGACAAGTTTTATTTCCTAGAGTTATTCTAAGCTCATGTAAGTCCTGTTACTATGGCATGAAGGGGCGTGATTGTAATTATTCATTCGTCACGCGAAATTTGATCTGTATGAGATACCATGATATTTGTGAATACCGCCACAAAACTATCAAAGCGATTATGGAGAATAGAGGACTATGACCGATTCAGCAGATGATCTGGACGCATTATTCGAAGAAATGGCCAATCAACGCGTAGAGGCCGTTCCCCCGCCTCCCGCAGCAAGTACACAAGGAACTGCTGACACAGCAGAAGTTGAAGATCCATCGCTAGCACTTAAAAATAAATTCCAAAGTACTGAAGATCAATCCGCCAAACCGATGTTTGACCGTCTGGGTGGTTTAGTGCGCATGATGCACGACTCCATGCGAGAACTTGGCTATGATCGTTCACTTTCTGACGTTGCCTCACAAATCTCTGATGCTCAAGGCCGACTAGAATATGTCGCGACTCTCACAGAACAAGCAGCTAATAAAGTGCTGAATGCGACTGATGCAGGCATGCCAGAACAAGACGCTTTGGCAAAAGGGGCAAAAGATATCGATACCCGCTGGGCGAGCGTTTTCGCAGGCAAATTAAGTATCGACGATTTTAAAATACTGGCAAATGACTCAAAAACCTTTGCCAACACGGTAATCGCCTCCACCGATGCAGAGAAAGCTCGGCTGCTCGATATTATGATGGCGCAGGACTTCCAGGATTTAACGGGACAGTTAATTAAAAAAGTGCTGATTATTACCCAAGCAGTAGAACGGGAATTAGCACAGATTTTGATCGACAACGCACCGCTAGAGTTGAAAGAGAAAGCCATCGAATTGATGGAAGGGCCTTCCGTTCCAAATGCTGCACTAGAACAGGACGACGTAGATAACCTACTTGATAGTCTGGGCTTCTGATGGATGATATGCTCAAAGAATTTGTCGTCGAAGCTTTGGATCTGGCGACAAACGTAGAAGAACACTTGCTTACCCTGGAACGCAACCCGGGTGACATGAACACGCTCAATGCTGTGTTCCGTTCTTTCCACACCATTAAAGGTGGTGCTGGCTTTATGAACTTGACGGCAATGGTATCTGCTTGTCATCTGACAGAAAATCTGTTCGATGCACTCCGAACAGGCCAAGCACCAGTCACTCCGATTGCGATTGAAGCGGCATTAGAAGCCAGCGGATTTGTTGCTGACCAACTGACGGCGCTATCCAATGGCACGCGTCCGGATCAACTGTCTACCATGCCCAAATCGCTGGAACAGCTCTTGACTGATGCGATCGAGGGTAAAATTACCTCGCGTAAAAAAACAACGCCGGCAAAAGAAGCACCAGCGCCGGCTGCAGCCAAACTCGATACCAGCGTAGCGCCAGTCAGTAGTGACGGCGTTAATTGGGAAGCCTACTTCCGCGCGGTCGTGCCTGAAGGTACCCTCCCTGAGCTAGTTGAAGATGAAAATACACAAGTCATTGAAGAGCACGAGGCGGTTAAAACTTCCTTAGCTTCGCCAACAACCGATGTAAAACAAAACGCGCCAGCTAAAGAAGAAAGTATTCGTATCGACGCAGTCAAGCTAGATGTGCTGCTAGAAGTTGCAGGTGAATCGGTACAAGCAGCAAACCAGGCTGCAGTCTTACTGGAAAAACTCTCTCAATTTAAATTTGACGGTCAGGCAGCGCCACTGATGTCGGCATTGACTGAAACCTTGACGAGAGCATCGCGCTACTCCACTGAGTTACAAAGAGCAACGCTAGCAACACGCATGCAGCCGGTGGGTCGACTGTTTCAGAAGTTCCCGCGTTTGATTCGTGAACTTGCCCGCGATTTAGGTAAAGATGTTGATCTGAATATATCTGGTGCAGAAACAGAAGTAGATCGCGTCGTAGTAGACAGTTTGTATGATCCGCTCGTGCATATGTTGCGTAATGCGCTGGATCACGGGATTGAAACTGCCGAGGAGCGCGCCGCCACTAAAAAATCGGTAAGAGCGACGATCTCGCTCAAAGCATGGCAAGAAGCTAGCAGTGTCATGATTGAAGTCACCGATGACGGCAAAGGGATGGATGCTCAGCGCCTGCGTGATAAAGCAATTTCTAAAGGTCTGATCAACTCTCATGATGCCCGCACCGATGATGATGCGTTCCAATTAGTGTTTTTACCGGGATTTTCCACCAAAGAAGTCGCTTCCAGCGTATCTGGTCGTGGTGTCGGCATGGACGTGGTGAAAACGGCGGTAGAGCGGCATCGTGGTGCGATTCGTATTTCATCGCAGTTAGGTACTGGAACCACCTTCTTGATCCGTTTGCCAATCGAATTATCGATCGTACCTACGATGCTGGTCCGTACTGACGGCGCATCTTTAGCCTTACCTATGGCGACCGTACAGCGTGTGGTGGAATTGCCAGAAACCTTCGAAAGCGTCGGCGGTCATCCTGTATTGCGTGATTTAGGCAGACCATTGCCGGTACGCTCCCTCGGACAAATTTTGGGCTACGAAAAAAGTTCCGAACGCGTCGGCATCGTAATTGCAGCGCCAAACCCTTATATTCTATCGGTGGATTCGGTCGATGGAACAGCCGATTTGGTGATCAAACCACTCACTTGTATTTCCACTCCGGGTATTACTGGAACCGCACGATCAGCAGAAGGAGAATTAGTGTTGGTCACTAGCCTCTCATTCTTGCTTGATGGCTGCAAAATTACTGAACGACTCACCGCTTAAGTTTTACAACTCAGTTTTATCTGAGCTTAATAACTGAGCAACGCTGCATTCTGGCAAATTGGCTCTTGAAATAGCGATCTATTTCAAGAGCTTTTACTTTTTTAAAAAAGAAAATAAATCATACCAAGTTTAAAACTGCAGCTCATCAGTTTTAGTAACGTCAGCGAACGACTGAGTTATCACAAAATATCCCAAAGTTATATTACGTCTGTCTCGTAATACCACCGATCAAAATCTAAGTAAGATATCAATGGGATATGACTGAGATTGACCAAAAAAGATAGAAAATCATATACTCCCCTACTAATTACCTAAAATTAAGCGCTTAACCAATTAGTACTAGGACAATTAAATTATACTAAGGGTCAGTATATAAATTATCAATATGTTGATCGGTCGACTAATTCAATTATTTAGCATAAAAATATTCTAAGCAATATCAAAGTAATTGGCGAAAGTGACTACGGCAATCCACTCGTCAGCCAACAACATAAAGAACTCTGATAGATAAAAAACCGACTTTGCTTGAGTCTGTCAAAATGGAGTTCGTTAATATCCGTTTCGCACTGGCTGCGACAATTACGCAATGACCAACACCATTATCAGCACGCAACATAATTCATCTGACTTGCACGATTTCAGCAGTCTCAACTTAAGTAATCATTTTGCAACACTGTCTGCCGAGTTTTATACAAAATTATCCCCTACTCCCTTAGCTGCACCGTATCTGGTTGGCGCTAGCGCTAAAGTCGCGGCAAGCATAGGCTTGAGCAAAGATAGCTTTGCCGATCCGGTATTTACCAGCATTTTTACCGGTAACCAGTTAGCCAGTAATAGCGAGCCATTGTCTGCCGTGTATTCAGGTCATCAATTTGGTGTTTGGGCAGGTCAATTGGGCGATGGACGCGCTATCTTACTGGGCGACGTCGCAGATAACACACCTAACCGGAAAGAAACAAATCCCTCTGGCCGAATTGAAATTCAACTCAAAGGCGCTGGCATGACGCCCTACTCGCGCATGGGGGATGGTCGTGCCGTGCTTCGCTCATCGATACGCGAATTTTTATGTTCCGAGGCAATGGCTGGATTAGGTATTCCAAGTTCACGCGCGCTCAGCGTGATTGGCTCGGATCAATACGTCATGCGTGAGACGCCGGAAACTACCGCCGTCGTTGCCCGGCTCGCCCCAAGTTTTATCCGGTTTGGCTCGTTTGAGCACTGGTACTACAACAACCAGCCAGAGCAATTGCAAACCCTGGCCGATTTCGTACTGAATAACTATTACCCTGATTTATTAAAACAGCCCAATCCTTATCAAGCATTGCTCCTAGAAGTCACGCAGCGGACTGCACGCTTGATGGCGCAATGGCAAGCCGTCGGCTTTATGCATGGTGTGATGAATACCGACAATATGTCGATTCTAGGACTGACACTGGATTACGGTCCATTTGGTTTTATGGAGGCATTTGATGCCAACCATATCTGTAATCACACCGACACCCAGGGACGCTATTCTTACCGCAACCAGCCACAAATCGGACATTGGAATTGTCATGCACTTGCTCAGGCATTATTGCCATTGATCGGTACAGTAGAAGATGCCCAAGCCGGATTGGCGGTATATCAGCCTACGTACAAAGAAGCCATGGATCGCTTGCTGCATAAAAAATTTGGCTTGCCGTTCGTTGAACAACAGGGAGCAGAAAATGGTATTTTATTCGACCAATTTTTTGCTTTGATGCAGGAGAATCATGCCGACTTTACGCAAAGCTTCCGTCATTTAAGTAATCTGACATCAGAAAAATCTGACGCCGACGAGGCACTGCGTGATGGTTTTATAGATCGTCAAGCGCTGGATCAATGGTTAGTGCAATATAGAACCCGGTTGCATGCGGAGAAAAGCGATGATATAGAACGCCAGCAAGCCATGCGTAAGGTTAATCCCAAATATATACTGAGGAACTATCTGGCGCAAATTGCTATCGAAAAAGCCCAAAAGAAGGATTTTTCAGAAGTCGCCAAGCTGTTAGAAATATTAGAAAATCCGTTTGATGAACAACCAGAGCATGATCACTACGCCGATTTGCCGCCAGACTGGGCACGCGAACTAGAAGTGAGCTGCTCTTCCTGATTTGAAAAAACATAGCGAAAGGCACAAAAATGTCAAAAATCACCAAAACCGATGCGCAATGGCGCGCTGCGTTGACACCGATTGAATATCAAGTCACAAGGCAAGCTGACACTGAGCGCGCTTTTACCGGCAAATTTTGGGATCACCATGAGATTGGCACTTATATCTGCGTTTGCTGCGGCACGCCTTTATTTGAGTCTGATACTAAGTTTGATTCTGGTTGTGGCTGGCCAAGTTACTTTAAAGCGCTTAATCCGGCCAATGTTTTGGAAAAAGTTGACCGTACGCATGGCATGACGCGCACCGAGATATTGTGTAATATCTGCGACGCTCACTTAGGGCACGTATTTCCAGATGGCCCGCCGCCCACTGGCTTGCGTTATTGCATTAATTCCGCTTCGTTAAAATTCGAGCCAAAAGCCTAGATTTTTAAATAAAATCTTTTAGTAAAGTACCTATGAAATTTTTGTACGACATTTTTCCTGTCCTTCTGTTTTTTGCCACCTTTAAATTAGGTGAAAAATACCCTGCTAACGCACAAGAACTGGTCAATCGTTACCTGTCAGAGTTTATCTCTGGCGGGGTAATTGCACCCGATCTGGCACCAATATTATTAGCTACCGCCATCACGATTCTTGCTGCGATCGTACAAATTGGATTCTTACTGATACGGCGTAAAAAAGTCGATGCAATGTTATGGATTTCATTCATCATCATTGCCGTATTTGGTAGCGCGACGATTTATTTTCATAGCGAAACCTTCATTAAATGGAAACCAACCGTCATTTATTGGTGCTATGCAGGCGCCTTTTTGATGGGTCAATTTATATTTAAAAAAAATCTATTGCGCACAGCCATGGGAGCCCAAATCACCTTACCAGAACCGGTCTGGGGGAAGCTTAGCCTGGCTTGGATAAGCTACTTTATCGTGATGGGCTTAGCCAATATTTATGTAGCTTTCTCCTTTCCCACAACGACTTGGGTCAACTTTAAGCTTTATTCCATTGCTGCTTTGCCTGTCTTTGTTATTTTGCAAGGCTTTTACCTGTCAAAATATATGGAAGAGCCAACATGAACGATCGTTTTCAACGCATAGAAAACTATTTGCAAGAAAAATTACAGCCCGTTTCTTGCCATCTACAAGACGACTCAGCCGCCCATGCAGGCCATGCTGGCGCTGCATCCGGTGGCAGTCATTACAGCGTAAAAATAGTTTGTTACCAATTTGAGGGCTTAAATCGTGTTTCCCGACATCGACTGGTGTATGATGCCGTTGGCGATATGATGCATACGGAAATTCATGCCCTTGCGATCACTGCATTGGCTCCGTCAGAGATACCGACCTAACCACTTTGTTTTTACTTACTTTGTTATTTTAGGAACAGATAATGACTTTTAAACCTGCTCATTTGCTGGTAGTACTTCTCGCAACTGCCCTGCCTGTCATGGCTCAAAATCTCGCCGTTGTTAACGGTAAAGCAATTCCTGCTAATCGTGTTGACGCAATGGTCAAACAACTTGCAGAACAAGGTCAGAAAGATTCGCCAGAACTGCGCGAAATGGTCAAGAAAGAACTGATCAACCGTGAAGTGCTGATGCAAGAAGCTGACAAGGCTGCTGTAGCAGCAAATCCAGATGTAAAAACTCAATTGGAAGTTGCGCGTCAATCCATTTTGATCCGCGCCTTAATGGTCGATTTCGTTAAGAAAAATCCAGTCACCGATGCTGAAGTTAAAGCAGAATACGACAAAGCGAAAGCACAAGCTGGTGACAAGGAATACCACACTTACCATATCCTGGTAAAAACAGAAGATGAAGCAAAAGCAATTATTTTGAAATTGAAAGCAGGCGCTAAGTTTGATGAATTGGCCAAGCAATCAATCGATCCAGGTTCTGCAGGCAAAGGTGGCGATTTGGACTGGGCATCACCAGCAACGTTTGTTGAGCCATTCTCAAAAGCGCTAGTCGCTTTGCAAAAAGGTCAGTTCACTGAAACACCGGTGAAAACAGAATTTGGTTACCACATCATCAAATTGGATGATGTACGTACTGCTAAATTCCCAACGATGGAAGAAGTTAAACCACAAATCGTGAATGGTTTGCAACAGCAAAAAGTACAAGCTTATCAACAGTCTCTGTTGAAAAAAGCGAAGATCCAATAAGCAATTTAAGCTGCAATAAAAAAAGACGCTACGGCGTCTTTTTTATTTTCTTGGTTAGATTTTGATAGCGTCAATACCATATAAATTTTATATACTCCAATATGTATATATTATTGTCCATATTTTCATTGGTCAATAGCGCGATTTTGTAAAAATTGATGGGGAGTATATGAATATATACGATTATTCGAAATAAAAAAACGCCACAGTAAACTGCGGCGTTTTTGCATTACTTACTATGCGTGAACTTATGTTTAAGTCTATGCAAATCCCTTATGCTACCCACTGACGTGCATTGCGGAACATCCGCATCCACGGAGAATCCTCGCCCCAAGCATCTGGATGCCATGACTGCAATACCGTACGGAATACGCGTTCGGCATGCGGCATCATGACGGTAAAACGACCATCTGTGTTTGTCACCGCCGTAATACCTTGCGGTGATCCATTCGGATTGTATGGATAAGCTTCTGTTGTAGCGCCGTTGTTGTTCACAAAACGCATTGCCACTTGTGCAGCTTTAATGTCGCCAGTAATAGAGAAATCGGCAAAACCTTCGCCATGTGCGACCGCGATTGGCGTTTGTGTCCCGGCCATACCCTGGAAAAAGATCGATGCTGACTCTTGCACTTCGACCATAGCGAAACGCGCCTCGAATTGCTCTGACTTATTCTTGGTGAATTTAGGCCAGGCTTGCGCGCCAGGAATAATCGATTTTAAATTGCTCATCATCTGGCAACCATTGCAAATACCTAGGCCGAAAGTGTCGTCACGCTGGAAGAACTCAGAGAACTGCTCTGCCATCATGGCGTTAAACAAAATCGTTTTAGCCCAACCTTCACCAGCACCTAATACGTCGCCATACGAGAACCCCCCTACTGCCATCAAGCCTTTGAAATCAGCAAGACGCGCACGTCCAGCGATCAGGTCGCTCATGTGGACATCGACAGACTCAAAGCCTGCTTTATGCATGACATAGGCAGTTTCGATATGTGAATTGACGCCCTGCTCGCGCAAAATTGCCACGCGAGGACGAGCACCTGTATTAATAAACGGCGCGGCAATATCTTGTTGCGGATCAAAGCTCAGTTTCGGCTGCATACCTTTGTCACTAGCATCCAGCAAGCGCGCATATTCAGCATCGGCGCAGGCTGGATTGTCACGCAGACGAGCGATTTGCCAGCTGGTTTTACTCCATATCTGGTGCAAGCTTGCGCGTGGCTGGCTATAAATCTGCTTAGCATCGCGGGTAAATTCAATCACGTCACTAGCGTTGACTTTACCAATTATATGGCTACAAGCACCCAGATTATGAGCGCGTAACACATCCATCACTTCTGAGCGTTGTTCGGTGCGGATTTGGATAACAGCGCCTAACTCCTCGTTAAACAAAGCACGCAACGTCTGGTCATTGCGACGTTCTGCGACCTGCCCTGCCCAGTTTTTAGCATCGCCCCAATCGGCGGCATCATCCATCGTCAAAATATCCAGATTGACAGATAAACCACTACGACCGGCAAACGCCATTTCGCACAGCGTCGCATACAAACCACCATCAGAGCGGTCGTGATACGCCAATAATTTGTCTTCACTATTTAATTGTTGAATCGCGGCGAAAAACGCTTTGATATCCTCGGCGCTATCCGCATCTGGCGTCTGATCACCGAGTTTTTGCATGACTTGGGCGAAACAAGATGCGCCGAGACGGTTTTTACCACGACCTAGATCAATCAATAACAAGCTGGTATCACTAGCATCCAGACGGATTTGCGGCGTCAAAGTTTTACGCACATCAAACACCGGCGCAAAGGCAGAAATAATCAGCGAGACTGGTGATGTTACTGACTTGTCTTCGCCATCCTCTTTCCACGTCGTGCGCATCGACAGCGAATCTTTACCAACTGGAATACTGATGCCCAACGCTGGGCATAATTCTAAGCCAATCGCTTTGACCGTATCGAACAAAGCAGCATCCTGACCGGGCTGACCGCAAGCAGCCATCCAGTTAGCGGACAATTTAATATCGGAGATATCTTTAATGGGTGCCGCAGCGATGTTGGTAATTGCCTCACCGATTGCCATACGCCCCGATGCAGCAGCGTTAATCACGGCGAGCGGAGTGCGTTCGCCCATCGACATGGCTTCACCCAAATAGCCTTCAAAACTCATGGTTGTGACGGCACAATCGGCGACCGGAACTTGCCAAGGGCCGACCATTTGGTCACGCACTGTACTGGCGCCAACAGTACGATCGCCAATCGTGATCAGGAAGGATTTATCAGCAACCGTCGGCAAGCTTAATACCCGCTCAGCCACGATTTTTAAATCCATGCCAGTTAAGTCAATCGCAGGGAATTTTTTCTCTACATGCTTCACATCGCGATGCATTTTTGGTGGCTTGCCTAACAACACGTTCATCGGCATATCAACCGGTACATTGTCGTGTTGAGGATCGATGACTTTTAATTGACGCTCTTCTGTCGCAGTGCCCACTACAGCAAACAAAGCGCGCTCACGTTCGCAGAAATATTGGAATAGCGGCAGACTTTCCGGAGCGATGCCAAGCACATAGCGCTCTTGAGACTCGTTACTCCAGATTTCTTTTGGCGCCATGCCACTCTCTTCCAGAGGGACTTTACGCAAATCAAAAATCGCACCACGCTTGGCATCATTCGTGATCTCTGGGAAAGCGTTCGACAAGCCGCCAGCACCGACATCGTGTATCGACAAAATCGGATTAGCATCGCCCATTTGCCAGCAAGAATTAATCACTTCTTGTGCCCGACGCTCCATCTCAGGATTACCACGCTGGACCGAATCAAAATCAAGATCAGCCGTATTCGATCCTGTCGCCATGGACGATGCCGCACTACCGCCCATACCAATACGCATACCAGGACCACCTAGCTGAATCAGCAAGGTGCCAACGGGCAGATCATTTTTCTTAGTGTGTTTATCTGAAATGCTACCGATACCGCCAGCGATCATAATGGGCTTGTGATAACCATGTACCGTGCCACCAACATTTTGCTCATAGGTGCGGAAGTAGCCGCCCAGATTAGGACGACCAAATTCATTATTAAAAGCAGCACCGCCCAGCGGGCCTTCGATCATAATTTGTAAAGGTGATGCGATGCGATCTGGCTTGCCGTAGACCTGACCAGAAGGCGCGCTGCCAGATCTAGCTATCGTATCTGTTGTGTTTTCCCAAGGTTGCGGCGCATCTGGAAGCATCAGATTAGAAACCGTAAAACCAGACAAACCTGCTTTAGGTTTAGCACCACGACCTGTGGCACCCTCATCACGGATCTCGCCGCCAGCGCCAGTCGATGCGCCAGGGAATGGAGAAATTGCGGTCGGGTGATTATGTGTCTCCACCTTCATCAAGGTATGCGTCAATTCTTCTGATACCTGATACACATTGCCCTCTGCTGCTCCACGGGGGTAGAAGCGTTTTACTGTCGCACCTTCCATGATGGAAGAGTTATCGCTGTACGCAACGATGGTGCCTTTAGGCTGCAGCAAATGGGTATTTTTGATCATGCCGAATAAGGAGATATCTTGCGCGACACCGTCGATTGTCCAGTCAGCATTAAAAATCTTATGGCGGCAATGTTCACTGTTCGCCTGTGCAAACATCATTAGTTCAACATCGGTAGGATTACGCTTGGCAGTAACAAATGCATCCACTAAGTAATCAATCTCATCGTCCGACAATGCCAAACCAAGTTCTGTATTCGCTTGCAACAAAGCGTCTTTACCACCAACCAGTACATCGATAGACGCTAACGGTTTTGCTTCCAACTCCGAAAACAGTGTCTTTGCTGCTTCCACATTAGGCAACACAATTTCTGTCATTCGATCGTGTAATAAAGCAGCTACTGCCTGCTTGGATTCGTCCGATAATTTTTTAGCACCGCCTAGCAAACCCGATTTGACATGCACAACGTAGGAGATCCCGCGTTCAATCCGCTTGATTTGCGTCATGCCGCAGTTGTGAGCAATATCTGTCGCTTTACTGGCCCAAGGAGAAATCGTACCGAAGCGAGGTATTACCACAAATACATCGCCCTCTTCTTTTCCGACAAATGCATCGCCATACGTCAGCAAAGCATTCAGACGAGCAATATCATCTTGCGGCAAAGTGCTTGCGGTATCCACAAAATGGGTAAAGCGACCACTAATACCGATAATGTGCGGATCAATAGCTTGCAACTTGGATAACAGACCTTGGGTACGAAAAGCAGACAAGGCATTGGAGCCTGGCAATATCAACATGGCGAGAGAGTAGTTGAGGTAATGCGCACGAAAGTCAGGGATGACATCAGCAACATCACGGGTGGAATCAGAAAGCAAGATTATACCTTGATGCCTGCCTGCACTCCAGCCTGAAACCTAAAGCCAGGCGAATGCATCAGCAATGTATATGTAAAACAAAAGCAGTCTAAGGAATGGCGCATACACTTGTGCAAAGGATGAGCACAAAGCCTTAGTTCAAAAATAGACTTACATTGGCAAATTTTTGACTAAGTCTAAAATTCTTCGCATACGCCTTGGAGGTAAACAAGGCGACGTCGCGGTTCAATACGACTACCGCTAAAGATGGCGTATTTACTGCATGTTCAAAATCGGAAGAACTCAGTGCAATATTATTTTTATGCAGCTTATTCCCCCAGAACAAATCACTGCTACGACTCTCGATTACATAAACTGGTTTTTTTAGATAAAAAGCTAGCGAAGACTGGTCTTCAAATATTTGAAATAAAAATACTTTGCGCTCCGGGTGCTGATTATTAAGCACGCTCGCAAGTGGGCGAGTTGATGTCCACTCAGCAGAAACATGCAAAATATTGAGGAACATAAATAAAGTCGTAATAGGCAACAAAATATAGGCCAAGATACCTATTCGCGGCCAACGCCATGCCATCACGCCAGACACCATGGCAAGTGCGATTAGTGCAAACAAAGCATAGAGAGCAAATTGGCTCACACTCAATCCCATGATCTGTACAGAGTTCAGTTTATCTTGCGGGTGATGAAGTAAAAACCATGCCAGACAAGCAAATAAGATCGTCAGTATCACACCAGGCAATAAACGCCCCCATCGACCGCCATATTGTCTTTCCTCTAGCAAGATCGCTAGCTGAAAACTGGCCAAAGGCATGACCGTTACCAGATAATAATTTGCCTTGGCGCTGGAGATAGAGAAAAACAGCATTGGCATTAACCAGGCAAAACTTAAAAACCACTGCAACTGATGGCTTATTTTTTTGCTCGATTGCTGACCTGCTGGCTCACTTACTTCAGTTTGGTTTTTTATTTTTTTACCAAAAAATACACCTAGTAATAAAAATGACCAAGGGAAGAGATAAAGCACCATTCTAGGCAAGTAGTACCACCACGCACCGGCATAATAATCATGTGGTTCGCGCTTACCTAAAAAACGCAATACATGTTCATTCACAAAATAAAACCAAGCAAAAATTGGCTCGGTAAGAACAGCGATTACATGCCAGGGCAGAACAATTAATAAAAAAATGCCGATCGCTTTCCAATTCCAACATTTAGCTAAGCTCGTCAAAAAATGGCCGATAGACTTCGATTGACTTAAGATAAAACTACCTATGACGGCACAAAACAAAATGATGGCAATAAATCCTTTCGCCATCACTGCCAATCCAAGAAAAGCATACGCAAAACGTAAGGCGCGAGCATCATTACTGATAATAAAAAAATATGCCCACATTAAAGCCGCTGTCAACAAAGCGGTCAGTAACATATCAAACATTAAAGTGCGCGACATCGCGGTGACGCCAAGACCAGACACAAACATGATTGCGGCTAAGCGCACGGTTTGAGGCCGTCCTAATTTGCATCCGAACCAAAGCAATAAGCCGACACAAGACAAAGAGGAGATGACAGGCACCAATCTGGCTGACCATTCAGACTCACCAAAAACAGCAAACGAGACTGCTGTAAGCCAATACAGCAAGGGGGGTTTCTCCATGTAGGCGAGGCCATTCAAATGTGGAATAATCCACTGGTGCCAATCGCCAGAGTGTAACATTTCTCGGGATATTTCCGAATATAGACCCTCGTTATTATCGAGAATGGCATAGCTGCCCAAACCGATGCCCACGAATAAAAATGCGATCATCCACACCAGCCAAATTGGGATGGATAAGATAAACGCGTTTTTATTCGTGGTCGCTTGCGAGGTTTGCAGCATTAAAATAATTTAAATATTCTTGATACAGTAATAGCGCATGACTGTATTCATAGGCTGTTGAATGAAGTGCTTAGCCAGCAGGCGTTTATGGTATTGTTTTTTCAGTCGTGTTTTTAAACTGTATTTTTAAGTAATGTTTTGATATTGCGCTTTTCCTTAATCCTCTAGCCTGCTATTTTCGCATGAAGCCCAACAATTCCAAATCAATTAGCGCACTAAATTCTTACTCTCGCAAAGCTTTGATCGAGGCTAGCCTTGAGGTTGCGACCCAAAGTCGCTCTATCTTCACGAAACTCTATCCCGCATCCGCTTTAGCGGCTGCGGTACAGGCTGATAGCATGCGCAGCCTTGGCATGCCTGCGCTATCCCCAGTTGCAGGTTTACCGATTTCAATTAAAGATTTATTGGACGTAGCGGGAGAGCCAACTTTAGCAGGTTCCGTTGTTCTAAGAAACGCTGCGCCAGCAGTGCGAGATGCGCCAGTTGTGCGTCGTCTCAGACAAGCTGGTGCTGCGATTATCGGCAAAACTAATATGACTGAATTTGCTTTCTCTGGCGTTGGGCTTAACCCGCATTATGGTACGGCACCCAATCCAGCGGATCAGACGGTGGCACGGATACCAGGTGGCTCGTCTTCTGGTGCGGCGGTCTCTGTTGCTACGGGCTTATGTATCGCCGCGATTGGCTCCGACACCGGAGGCTCGATTCGTATCCCTGCTGCGCTCTGTGGATTAACTGGATTTAAACCAACTGCCAGCAGAGTCTCTACCGCGGGTACGGTGCCGTTATCATTTACCTTAGACACCATTTGCGCCATGGCAAATAGCGTTGACGACTGCATCGCGATGGATCACGTCATTGCAGATCATCCGCTTACTATCCTTGATTTGCCGCTAAAAGGCTTACGTCTGGCAGTACCACAAACATTAGTACTAGATGGCTTGGACAACGCGGTCGCCCGTGCCTTTAGCAATACCCTGTCTTGCTTATCAAAAGCGGGAGCAAACATCATTGAAGTAGAAATGCGTCCGCTGGCCGATTACCGGGCAATGGGCTCATTCTCAGCATCAGAAGCGTATGCCTGGCATCGCACACTCCTAGCGAACAGGTCACATGAATACGATCATCGAGTAGCACAAAGAATCAAGCTCGGCGCAAGTTTATCTGCGGCAGACTATATTGATTTGCACAAAGCGCGCCAACACTGGATACAAATAATGGAAACCTTATTTACCCCATTTGATGCCGTTCTCATGCCGACAGTACCTATTGTTGCGCCCATCATTGCCGATCTGGAAGCATCCGACGACGTGTTTTTTGATATCAACGGACAACTTCTGAGAAACACTGCGACCATTAATATTTTAAATGGCTGCGCAATATCTATTCCTTGCCACACTCCTGATAGTTTGCCAGTTGGCTTGAGCATTGCTGGTGTGGCGAATACAGACGCTAAAATTTTAGCCATTGCCCGTGCGATTGAGGCCGCGTTAGTTAGTACAACTTAACTCGTACAACTTAACTCGTACAAAATAGATTTTTTCAAGTCAAAAAAAGCCAGCGATTGGCTCTATATAAAACAAAACATATCGAGACAATTAAAATATACTCACCATGGGTATTTTTTAATTGTCCATACAAAGTTTGGACAATAAGGCATTTGATGAAAAAATTTAGGGGAGTATCCAGATTAGACCAATGCACTCACGAAATACTAAGAGAAAGTACCCGACCAGCAGGCAAGGCTTAATCTCCGTTTTGCGTGAGCCATTTGTCCATAAGATAGTGGCAGCTTAGTGCAGCTTCATTAATGTAATAATTAATTAATGTACTGAAACAACGACAGCGACGATGTTTTCACAAATGATTGCTGGGCAGCTTGCAGAGTAACTTGTTGCTGATTCAGCTCAGTGATTGCCTTCGCATAATCTAGCGACTGGATATCCGCTAACGATTGTTTGTAGACCAAACCAACGGTATCACCAGCGCTATTCAGATTATCGATTTCTTTGAGGCTTGTGCCAATCGTCGCTCTTGAACTAAGCACGTTAGACAAAGATTTATCAATATTATTATTAGTTTGTGCTAAAACGGCGGTCAAATCAGTTCTGGCGCCTACGGTTGTTGTTGGCGTGTTTAAGGCCTTAATCACATCGGTCAAGGTTTTAAAAATATCTTGATTGCCAGATTGAATCGTGAATTTATCACCTGGCGCCGGGGCTCCAGGTGTATTAGTCAATGTGGTACTGATTCCGTCAAATGTGATGGTCTGCGGGCTGGTGTAAGCAGTGCTCGGAACTACGGTGGCACCAGTAGTCTTATTCAGTACACTAAAGTTAGCACCGGTATTGTCAAACACGACCTGATAATCATTGCCAGTTAAAGCATTTTGCGTGGCTGGATCAATTGCCGCAGTAGTTACAAGTTGCCCTGTATTAGTCGAGCCAGGGACAATATTGAATTGCCCGGTCGATGTGCGGATATTGCCAAAAATCGCCGAACCTACATCACTCACCGCCAACTGTCTGGATGTATCAACCTGCAACAGCCGTTGACCCTGATCACCGCTATAAGCCGCGCCATTAGCAGTCTTGGTGTAAGGCGCCGTGGTATTAGAGAAATACGATACGTGAGCACTTAATATTTTAGCATCGTTACCTT
>JANXTO010000321.1 GCA_025352365.1 Undibacterium sp.
TTAGACACCATCAAAGGTAAATCTTTAATGATCAGGCCAGCCGCATGAATTTTGTCGGACTCAACATCTTCTGAATTGATACCGGTATTACCGATATGCGGATAAGTCAGAGTCACGATTTGAGAGCTGTAACTTGGATCAGTCAGAATTTCCTGATACCCGGTCATCGATGTATTGAAAACAACTTCGCCCACTGTATGACCAGTAGCACCAATAGAAACACCAGTGAATATAGTTCCGTCCGCGAGAGCGAGAATGGCCGTAGCATCTTGGGTGGGACGTAAAGACTGCGGAAATGGCAGCAAGGGTAACTCCTGTATTGTTACCGTCGCTACGCCGCGCCAAAACAACCGAGTTCAGGAACCACGCGAATCTAGTGCGCAGTGTGAAACGATTTTAGGAGATATGTGGATTTGGTATGCGCTACGACGGGATTTGGATTAGCTAAACCCTAGAATTATAGCGTAAAAGCACCCCTCAAGCAAACCAAGAACGCCAGAAAATAGGCCAAAGACGCAGGCATTTTGGGTTAAACCTGCCAGACAAACAACTCTTAGCGTAGATAACCATGCTGAAATAAATAGCGGCAGCGCTATTGGCTGCCGCGAGCAAACAGTTGATCAAATTAAATGAGGATTACATTACCAAGGCAGCGATACCTGCCTTGGCAATCTGCGCATCTTCAGACGACTTAACGCCAGATACGCCCACTGCACCGACACAATGACCATCAACGACGATAGGCACGCCGCCTTCTAACATTCCCTCAATATAAGGAGCACTTAAAAAAGAGAAACGTCCATTATTGATCACGTCTTCATAAATTTTAGACTCGCGGCGACCAAGTGCTGCCGTCGTCGCCTTTGCTGGTGCAATGTGTGCGGAAATAGGTGCGACGCCGTCCAAACGTTGCAACCACATCAAATGGCCACCATCATCAACAATCGCAATCACTACCGCCCAGCCATTGGTTTTTGCTTCTGTCTCTGCGGCTGCTGCGATTTTTTTGACGTCATCTAAAGTTAATACAGGTTTAGTTTGCATAGGTGCCTCGTGGTTGAAATATGCTCGGATTGTACGTCAAGCTGTATTCATAAAGGATAAAAACAGTTTTGATCTTTTGATAGTAGACCCACTTAAACTAGGTCCGCTTACAAGCTTATTCTGAGCAAACAAATTAGTAATAAAATGAATAATAAAGCAGAAATATTATAAAAAATTCGATACTTCTTTAACTGATAGCTTCAACAATATCATTTAGCTAATTTTACAAAAGCAAGGTTTACATTCCGACAAAGATCATTTACAGTTGGGCGGTTTTTCCAACTAGGTGCAACAATGCTAATACAAATTTCCCGCGCTCCCAGGAAAGTCAAATTAGTCTTATCCCTACTCTTAGCAAGCATTCTGCAATTTTCTTTTTGCAGCCCAAGCTTCAGTGCTGACAACCCCTTCCCCGAATCTTCCACGGCTTACACCAAACTGCAAGAATTACGTGAACGTGCATCTAGCCTGACGATCAAAGCAATGGACATGCTGGGCATACGCTATAAACGCGGTGGCAATACACCAGAAAATGGCTTGGATTGCAGCGGTTTTGTGCGCCTGGTATTTAAAGACGCGCTGGGTACAGACTTACCAAGAACGTCAAACGAGATCAGTAAAGTTGGCGAAAAAATTGACCAAAAAGATTTACAGCCCGGCGACCTAGTTTTTTACAATACATTGCGGCGCGGCTTCTCACATGTGGGAATTTATTTGGGCGACAACAAGTTTATTCACTCCCCCTCAGCTGGTGGTCAGGTAAGAGTAGAAAGTATGGACATAGCTTATTGGAAAAAACGCTTTAACGGCGCTAGAAGAATCAACGATGACGAAAAGAATTGAGCGAAATTGAGTTAGTAGAATCGGCATCGTCCAACATCTGAATGCTCCTGCTTAGCATCTTAAAATACCTCAAAAAACACATACTCCCTATCGATATCAAGAATATTGGCTCAACGCCCACATTATATATGGACGACTAAATATACTAATAGGGAGTATACAAATCACCTATCTTGCATCATACGGATTTTTTGTTTGATATCCGTCATCATCGACATGGTTACCTTCTCACCTGCCAATATCGCCAAATTTCTACCGGCAAAATCATTACCCTTCATACTCGCCAAGTCAGGTCGGATCACTACATCTGCATTCTTTAATTCAAACTGATTCAAACTTTGCCCCATGATGGTAAAAGTTTGCAGCAACACATCCAGCGAGCTAGAGGAAGATTGCGTATCTGGTTGCGACGAAATATTTACAGCAATCACAAAGTCCGCCCCCATTTCGCGCGCAAATCTCACTGGCACAGGAGAGACTAAGCCGCCATCCACATAAAATCTGTCGTTAATTTTAACCGGCTGAAAGACACCCGGCACCGCAGAAGATGCACGCACTGCCAAACCGGTATTCCCACGTTGAAACAGTATAGGCAAGCCCGTATGTAAATCGGTTGCGACGGCACCAAATGGCTTTTTCAAACGTTCAATCGGCACCTGCACTACCATCTTATTCACATAGTTTTGCAAGGCATCGCCTTTCAGAACTCCGCTAGATTTGGCGAACAAAGGTAAAGACCAATCAGAAATCGTTGCCTCATCCATATCCAAAGCCATTTTCTGCAACGCAAAACCATTGTTTCCCGCTGCATACATCGCCCCAACCACACTCCCCGCGCTGGTACCAACAATGATATCCGGCACAATGCCCTGCGATTCCAGCGCCTTAATAACGCCAATATGTGCGAAGCCACGAGCTGCTCCGCCCCCCAAAGCTAAGCCAATGCGAATTGTTTTAGGTACTTTCAAAATTGGCACAACTGGAATCACCGATGGCACCACAGCGACAGGCGGCGAAGTATTCACACATGCGCATAAGCCAATCAACAACAAACTGCTACCGAAACTTCTCACGAAACTTCTCACATTACCCAATAATTTTTTTGCAAAAAATTGACTCATAAACTAATTTATCTTCTCGGTTTTAATTTAGGTAGCACATCCGCAAAACAGCGAAATTGATCAAAGCAAGTTGATTTATAAAACTACACTGTTATCAAACCTTCTACCCGCTTGCGAACAAAGTTGATATGACTACGTAAACCGTATAGTTCGACGGCATAAGACAGCGGGATAGAAATGCGATTGACCTTCTCTTCTATCTCATCAAGCATTTTTAATTGGTCTGAGAAAACTTGCTGACGCTGATCAGCACTGACGTTGTCAATCGCCTGCTCTACCATCATCAGCTGGCCGTACCAACGATAGACGCGGGAACGAATACGCCAGACATACAACGGTGGGATAATTTTTGACAGCGGCAAAATCAAGGCTCCCAGCGCGACAATCACGACCCACATGCGTTCTACAAAATTGGCTAACCAAAAACTTAGATAACGCTGCAAAAATGGCGGTCCATTTTTATAGAATTTTTCCGCCTGCTCTGCCACGGGGATTTCTATATATTTATCAGATGGAAATTCACCTTGCTTGTGGAACCAACCAGCGCCACCATGAATCTTGCGTGCTGCCTGTAGCAGCAAACTGATCAATGCGGGGTGCAGACTTTCGTGCGCGACTAAGGTTGCCGTTGGCGAGATTAAATGGTAATCCTTAGCTGGAATATTCTTACCCAGATCAACGATGCCACGCGGCAGTACAACATGAGATAAAAACGGAAAACGCCGGGTATAGGCTTCCGCCTGTGCAAAATCAAATAGCTGAATACCCGGAGTTTGCAACAACATTTGCAGTAGCGGTGAATCGGATGCAGAGCTAAATACCAGCACGTCTATGGTGCCATCTAATAGCGCTACCGTTGCTGGCGTATCTTCTAAGCTAGACAGATGGACATCTGTAACGTCCATACCATTGACTGACAATATTTGTTTAAACAAACGCGCTACGCCAGTACCATCTGGCCCTACATTAATGTGCTTACCTTTAAATTGATTTAAGGTGCTGATTTCTTTGGTGCCGCGATAAAAAATCCAGATCGGCTCATAAAATAAACTGCCCAGAGATACCAATCCCTTATCCAAAGCATCGGCCTCGTTAGTAGAGCCGCTTTGTACAAAACCGAGTTCTATCTCAGAGTCGGGATCGCTGATCAGTTTTAAGTTTTCCTGAGAACCTTGGGTCGCCTGGAAGCGGATCGTAATATCATTTTTTGCCAACTCGTCGGCATACTGTTTGGCAAAGCGTTGATAGGGGCTATTCTCCTGCCCTGTCGCAAAATCAATCGTGCGCGGTGGCGACGGATCGACTAGCCAATATCCGACGCCACAAACTAGCAATACCGCCAGGATCATAGGACCAAAAGCGATCAGCAGTGCTCTGACAGAAAACAATGTGAATTTGATTTTTTGCATTGAGCGAATTGTGAAGAGAAGTCAGTACCAATACGGAATAACAAAATCAGGCAGGGACGTATTCCGCTTGAAAGCCATCTAAGCCTTTTAACATCGCATCAAAAGCAGCCTCGACTTGTTGTGGCTCACCTTTGACACCCAACTCTATATGCCTGCGTATCTGATGATTACCGACGCTAGGCAAACTAAACACTTTAATTAAAGGGTATTCGGATTCTAAAGCTTCCATCATTGGCGTTAGTGTCGATTCCATCGCATCAAATACCAGAACTGATTTTTCTGCCCTGGCGTGCTGATGGAACAAATGTGAATAATGCGAATCAAGTACCCACTCCAGCATCGGCCATGCCATCACCGGAAAGCCCGGTACAAAGTAGTGATTTTGAATCGCAAACCCGGGAATCTTGTTATACGGATTAGGGATAATTTGTGCGCCTTGTGGAAACTCTCCCATCTTCAGACGATGCAAATTCTCTGGCAAATTCAAGTCAACCGGCTTGCCAGCTTCGATAAGCATATCGGTAATTCTTTGTTCAATTAAGCTTTTTGCTTCGGGGTGTAAAACAATCGGCAAATGCAATGCTGCTGCCGCACATTGGCGGGTATGGTCATCCGGTGTAGCGCCGATACCACCTGTAACAAATACAATATCGTTACCGACAAAAGAGCGCTCTAGCGTGGATGTGATGCGAGTGCGATCATCACCAATATATTCTGCCCAATCGAGTTGCAGACCACGCGCCGTTAATAGCTCAATTACTTTGGGAAAATGTTTATCTGCACGCTTTCCAGATAAAATCTCGTCGCCAATAATGATAAGACCGATCGCCATAATTAACTCCCAGGTTTTTGAATCTAATTCAATCAATGCATAAATTAAATTCGTAAAATTAAATACGCAAAATCACATTTGCAATGCGGAACGGGGCGCTGCTAAGCCGCTGATACAGTTTTGAGTATTCTACTTATTTATCTACTGTTTCATCTGCTTGTGTTTTGCTGCGTAATAGCGCAAGTGCGTTCAAACAATAGTATTGAAACCATAGTCCACAAAACACAAAAATCAAGATATACAGGCCTATCGCCAGTGCAGCCAGCATCGGCAAAAATACTACCGCCAATACGCCGCCTAACCACATCATGCTAGGTGCGGCACCCAAAGCGCCAGCCATCGTGCCGATCATTAATAACGGCCAGCGATGTGTGCGCAACAAAGCAATACGCTCGGCTGCATCGGCGTGTTCTGCTAACGCATCATAAGCCATTACGCGATAGGTCAACCAACCCCATAAAACAGCATGCACTACCACATTGACGACCGGCACAAACAACAAAGGCAGGCAAATAAACCAGAGCAACACAAAAATTAAAAACGACGATAAGGCATGCCATAAGCTGCCAAATAAAGAGCCGCCATGTCTGGCCTCCAGATGAGGATAATCACGTTTTTGTACATGGCGAGAAATCATCGGCATCGCAAATACGCCAATACAAATGAGCGTCGTCACAATCATCAGCGGCAGCAGCAGCCACATTGCCAATAAGGGCGCGAGTACCGTCTTTAATGCTAAAGCACCGAGCACTGCGAGGAAATCACCCGCCAGCCGAAAGCCATCATGCTGCAACAAAGACTCTTGAATAAAATCGATCAGACTTTGCAAGCCCCACCACATTAATCCGCTCCATAACAATAAGGAGACGATCAAGGGCAGCAAGGTCAGCATCAACATACG
Source organism: Undibacterium sp. (assembly GCA_025352365.1). Lineage (GTDB taxonomy): Bacteria > Pseudomonadota > Gammaproteobacteria > Burkholderiales > Burkholderiaceae_D > Undibacterium. The sequence goes on from JANXTO010000321.1 coordinate 6,151, forward strand.
AGGATGAAATTGGCCAACAAAAGCGCGCCCCATAGAGCTGCCTACATGCAGTAAGCGGCGCATTAACTTGCCTCCTTATTGAAACCAATTTGTCGATCTGTTTGCGCGTTCATCGGTATAGCGGCCTGGTCGTCTAATCCAAATAGTCGTTTCAAACCCAGACTTTGTTGCGACCAGAAGCCACGACCATATTCTCTGCCGCTGCTGCCATCTGGTGATGGCAATTGATCGCGGATACCTGTCATAGAAAATTCCTTACTAAATAAAGCGGTACCAAACAGCATATCCCAGATCGGGAACAGCACAGCAAAGTTGTGTCCGCCTAAGGTGCCACTCCCCTGCGACTCGTGTCCAATACCTATCGCATGGTGAGTGCGGTGGTAGCGTGGCGACACCAGCAAGCGCTCGCCTATGGCGCCAAAATGCAGACGAATATTCGCGTGTTGCAAGCTCTCGACCATGCGCGAGATCACAACTAGCAAAGCATATTGTCCCGGCTGCACGCCAATCGCAATCGCGATTAAACCCATATACACATCGCGAATAAAATCATCCAGCAAGTGATTACGGTTATCGCTCCACAAGTTCATATCACGCTGGCTATGATGCAAACTATGCAAAGCCCACCACCAGTTAAATTGATGCGACGCGCGGTGATACCAGTAGTCAAAAAAGTCCAGCGCTACCAAGTAAAGTATAAAAACCAACACCGGATAATCGATAAAACCTGACCACAGATTGTCCAGATTAAAAGGATTGACACCTTCTAAATGTAATACGCCAGTCAAGGCATCTAACGCAGGGTTTAACAGAACAAAGATCAGTAAAGAAAAAATACCAAGTCGATGCAAGGCTGTATACATAAAATCATTCCAACGGGCGTTACGGTCGCTAAATCGATGTACCGGAATCAAAGCCTCCAACGGACGCAAAAGCACAAATAAAATCAGTAATTCACAGACGCCAATCAAAAACCATTCAACGCCTTCAAAAGCATCCTCAGTAAATTCGCCCAGTCCCATAAAAAAAATCACGGGTTGTACCAGTGTTTCAAAAATCCAGGCTTGTAATGATGCGAATAAATCGGAGAAATTCATGAGGTATTTTTTAATGACTAAGTTACTGTTGTGCAGCTTGATACATAGGATGTTCACGCAAAGTCGCAAAGCAATAGCCTTTGGTCTCAAGTCCTGTCAGCAGAGGCTGCAAATTTTCTGGCATCCAGGCTTGTTTGCGCGACCAGATACCCATATGCGCCATAAAAATATCACCGTCTTTGAGCTGACTTAACACGCGTTGCAATAAGACCGGATTGCTCCAGGCCTCACTAGGTAATTCATCGCCAGAAAATCCGGCAGGCGCCCATCCAACATGGGCGTAGCCGCATGCCTGGCCGGCACTGAGTAAGTTCTTAGTGAGCTTGCCACCAGGCGCGCGCCAATAATGATCTAGCGGGCGTCCTGTTAATTGCTGAAAACGCTGATCGACCCGTTTTAATTCATCGCAATATTGCTGTGCGGTCCAAACTAATTTTTTTCCCGCAGAATCACCAAACTGCGGTTTGACTTCTATCCGCCCATCACTCAGATCACGGACTACATACACGTGATCAAAGGTATGCGTACCGAAGGCATGACCGTCCTCAAGCAGTTTCTTCCAAAAAGGCGCCCAACTTGGGTCAAGAGAATAATCGCCCTTAACGGTCTTTTCATTCGCCAGAAAAAACGTCGCCTTGATGTGATGCTGGCGCAGGGTATTGGCGATGAATTCTGCTTGCGACTGACTACCGGTATCAAACGTGAGATAAATCTTTGCCTTGCAGGCAGCGCCATTATTAATTTCAGCAGCGCTGACCATGACTGGCAGGGCACTCAATGACGAGATTAATAAAGTAATAATCTGACGGCGATAATGGATCATGTATTTTGTCTCTGAGCCTGCGGTTCGTCTAAATGCATCTAAATACGCGGCGCATGATCCATAAAATAAACACCGTGTGGCGACCGGCCAACCGGGATCAGCTTGAGAACTTTTTTGGATGGCACATCAATCACGGCCACTTTCTTAATCCAGCGCAGCGTTACCCATAAGGTCTTACCGTCGGCACTCAGCTCCATACAATCCGGGCCACCCGGCACATCAATCGTCGCTACATTTTCTAGCGATATCTGATCGATGATATTAATCGTATTAGACACGCGGTTAGATACAAACGTATTACGTTTATCACCCAAAGCGCGGAAGTTGTGCGCCCCTGCTCCGGTCTTAATGCGTTTAATCGTTTTTTGAGCCCGCCAGTCAATCACCTCGACATAATCGCTGCCCATAATGCCGACTAATAAATATTTATCATCCGGCGTCATCGCAATACCTGCGGGAAGTTTGCCTACCGGCAGCGTCCATTTAACTTTTTGTGTTGCCAGATCAATCGCTGACACCTGATCACTACCTTGGTGAGTAATAAACACGGTCGTACTGGCAGCATCAAACGCCATGTGACTCGGTAGCTTTGCTAATGGGACACGCTTAACCAGACTAAGATCTTTACCGTCGTATTGATAAAAGTCGACCCGGTCAAGCCGCAAAGAATTAGAGACAAACCATTTTTGGTCAGGCGAAAATCCAATTTGATATGGATCGGCAATATCCTTGATGCGGCGCTGTACTTGGCCTGTTTTGGGATCCAGAAAAACTAATTCATTACCAACAGCATTAGCAACGATGACCGATTTATTGTCGGGTGTTGCCATTAAATGATGCGGTTCTTTACCGATGGCGTAGGTGCTGATTTCTTTTTGGGACTCTTGATCCAGCAAACTCACGGTTGCATCGCGGGAATTAAGCACTACAACAACGCCAGCCTCTGCTTGTGGTGCAATAACGGAGAATAAAGACAACACGAACAACAGCAAACACAAAATACGACTTAGCATGAATTTTTACCGCTTTGCAATGTGAGGACAGATTAAAAATAATGGATACTATTTTAACCCGCCAGACATGATGCAAGCGTTACAAGCTGTGAACTAAAAGATATTACTTCTAAAATATTAATTACAATGTTGTCGTGATTTACTCAGAATGTACTCAAAATGAAATCAAAATGTAGTCATCAACACTTACGTCATCCTTCACCTGTCAACGTCGCGATCTATTTTGAGTAAATCCCAAGCAAATCTGAATAAATCGACTAAAATTTCTGTTGTGGCATTGCACTGAAGAATCATTCGCTCTATTACAATCGCATCAATTTTTTAAAATTAAGGAAAATCATGACCACAATCACTACCGTATCCGGCCTGCAATATGAAGACACTATCGTCGGCGAAGGCGCAGAAGCGCAAGCTGGCAATCATGTCGTCGTGCATTACACCGGCTGGCTGCAAAATCCAGATGGCAGTGCTGGCAAAAAATTTGATTCAAGCAAAGACCGTAATGATCCGTTCTCATTCCCATTAGGTGCTGGTCATGTAATCAAAGGCTGGGATGAAGGCGTACAAGGCATGAAAATCGGTGGCACCCGCAAATTGACGATTCCATCTGCATTGGGATACGGTCCACGTGGTGCAGGCGGCGTCATTCCAGGCAACGCAACCTTGATTTTTGAAGTGGAATTGTTGGGCGTTTAAGTTGTACGTTTCAGTTCTAGGTTTTAACTGCACTTTTTAGTTGAACGTGTCAGTTAGACCTCCAGTTAAGCTACTAAGGTATTTTTTGAAGTTCTGAATACGAATTGATACGAATAGTTACAAAAAAGTGGGGAGTATAGGCGTTAATCGCCTTAAGATCGGCACTCTTAATGGACGATTAAAATTACTCCCTACCTGTATATTTTACAGACAGATGTACTAGAAGATGCATTAGACTTTTCAAGTCATTTCAATTTTGTCTTAGCGAACGAGAGAATTCTAATTTGTTGAGCTGGCAAGCGATACCTTAAGAGTGCAAATTCAGAGCACTAATTCAGAGTATTAATTGTTATTTTATTTACCTACTATTTTGTACTCGATGAAAACTCATTTATCTAAAATCGCTCTGGCATTTCTTGTCATTGCTGGCTTATCCGCATGTGGCGGTGGTGGCGGAGATGCAGCTCCTGCCGCAGCGACTGCAACGACAGTGACGGTCAAAATTAATCCTCCAAGTCAGTCAGTACTATATGCTGGTAGAAAATTTAATTTAACCGCTACAGCCACTGCCTCATCGAATTTACCCATCACGTATAGCTGGACGGTTGGTACTCAGCCAGTTCTGGTTGGTAGCAGCATCGATATCACCGCATCAGCAGCAGGAACCTACCCCGTCAAAGTGGTAGCGAGTGATAGCGCAGGTGCAAGTGCCCAGACTACGGCATCATTTACTGTCATCGATGCAGTGCTATCGACACCGGTGATTTCGGCAACGGCACTGGCAGGTTTCAAAGCAAATCAAATTATCAGCTTTACAGGCAGCTCCAGCGATCCTAGCGGCGGCACGATCACTTACGCATGGGCATTCGGTGATGGCACCACAGGAACCGGTGCAACAACTAATCATACGTACAACGCCAGCGGCTCTTACACGGTCACCTTAACTGCAAGCAATGATCTGGGCACGACAGCCAAATCCACTTATACCGTCAACATTGATTTGCCATCAGCACCTGTATTAAAACCAACGGTACTCACCACTACGGTAAATAAAGTAGAAACCTTCAGCGCTGCATCGACTGATCCAAACGGTTTGCCATTAACTTACTTGTGGAATTTTGGCGATGGCATTACTGCCAACACAGCAACCGCAACTCATGCTTACACTGCGGCAGGTAACTACACAGCAACGGTCACGGTCAGCAATAGTAATAACAAATCCAGTACTGGCAGTATCGTCGTCGGTGTTTTGCCTTTAAATTCGTCAAACACCTTAGCTCCTGCTTGTGCAGGCGCAAATTGCGGTGCGACGAGTGCCACAACTTATAGCGGCAGCGGCGTTGGCGTCTGGAGCTACAGCAATAATAGCAACAGCCCGCAATCAGTCAACATCGCAATCTCTGGTGTAGCAGCAACAAATAGTGCGACTTTGATATTTTCTAATGCATCAACAACAACTGCCTACACCGTCCCATCCAGCGGCTCTAGTGTTGTGAGTTCACAAATTGCACCAAGCGGCCTGATCGCACCGAATGCGCAAACTGCATCCGTAGCGAATTTAAATAGGATGTCCTTAGCTCTACATCAAGATGAAAATTACGCTCATACAAAAATGCTTAAGAAAAATCATACGATGGCACAACAATTAATGACACGTAGTTTTGCGGCAAAAACATCTGCCAACTTAGCTCCTAATACGAGTGCAATCAATGCTATAGCGCCTCACGCAACGCCTGCACTTAACGCTACTCGCAGCTGGACTGACACTTATGACAAACCTGTTACTTACAACAACGTCGCAGTGAAGCAAATCTGCACCTTGTCTTCTGGACGCAAAGCAGTATTCTGGGTTGACCCGTTGGCAACTAGCAGCGGCACTATCAAAGACAGTGACGTATTAGCACTCAGTGCGACTTACTGCGCACTTGATGGCCAAGGTGGTCCGGGAACAGCAGGGTTTGACAAATTAGTGTCCTTATTGGGTGATGCATATGGTACTGCTGCGGCAAACTACCCTACGCAAATCATTAATGACAATGCTGGCTTGCAAGACATTAATGTTGTTATCCTCAATGTCCCAAGCAACACGGGATGGGCTGGTTATTTTGCCTCATCAAATAACTTTTTACCGTCACAAGTCGCAAACTCGAACCAAGCACTCGCATTTTTTGTCAATGCAACCTCGATCAAAAATGATTTGAACTACGTTAAATCGACGCTGTTGCATGAATCAACGCATATGATTAATTTTTATCAAAGAGTGGTTGTGCGTGGTGTTGATCATGACACCTGGTTAGAAGAAACTTCAGCCATGATGAGTGAAGACATTCTTGCCAATATCAGTCTGAACGGCATAGATAAAATGACGGCGGTACGCATCCCAGATTACTTGCAATCTGGTGGTGGTGTTAGTTATATTAACTGGGCAACAGACATCAATAGCGCAAGCAATAGCTATGCTATGGGTGGATCATTCGGCGCATTTATGAATCGTCGCTATGGTGTCGCGCTGGCTAAAAAATTAATCACAAATTGCAGTGATAACCTAAATGGCACAAGTAGTCCGACTAGCTATACGTGTCTCGACAGTTTGATTAAAACATTAGGCGGAACAGGAATGGCGGACGAATTTACCAAGTTTGGTGCATCCATGTTTGGCGGAATGCCAGGGTCTAATTTACCGTCGGGCTTTGGCTTCCCTAGCACATCCTATGTTGATAGCGGTACGACTTACAGTTTTGCAGCTATCGATATTGGCACCTTGGCGAAGATATATCAGCCAGCCACGGCAACAAGTTTAAACAACAGCTACACCGCAACTACACACACTTACGCTAAAGACAGCATCACTTCTGGCACCTACACCAAAAACTCGGTAGTGGTGCCATCGGGTACGTCTGTAACTTTGGTGATTCATTAATGTAGGGAGGCGTGACCGTATCGCCACGCCTCCCCATTAAGACAAGCCATGAAAAAAAATCTCTACTTACACCAGCTATTTTGTTTGTTGCCAGCGCTGACAGTCTCAACGCTATTGACTGCTTGCGTTGAACATCCAGCGCAAGCGATAGCAGCAACTCCGGTAGCAGCAACCCAAAGTTCTGCAAAAACTGATACGGTCGCTGAGCAATTGACGATTTCTGGCATGCTGACTTTAAAAGGATCAGACGTAAAATTGTGGCTGGCGGTGAGCGATGCCAACGGTAAAGTCTGGCGTTTAGAAAGCGATGATAAAACTCGTCTGGTGCAATTGCGCGAATGGCAAAATCGTAATGTAAAAGTACAGGGTACAAAATTACCCGCCTTCTTAAATATCAACAGGCTGCAAATTAGCAATATCAATTTGGAGTAGTGTTTATGTGTAGTAGTGCTGAATAAGTATCGTCCAATAAAAAACGCGCCAATGGCGCGTTTTTTTTAGCAAATGACACTCTACATCAGGCATCTAAGCAAACATCTCGCTAAACATCCAATCAAAGCCACACTAAAATCCAAACTTCAGATCACTCCTTGATGAAATGCTCACGGTAGTATTTCAGCTCTTCAATCGACTCAATAATATCGGCCATCGCTGTATGCTTCTGATGTTTTTTAAAGCCGCTGGCAATTGCTGGCTTCCAGCGTTTGCATAATTCTTTCAGCGTCGAAACATCCAGATTACGGTAATGGAAAAACGCTTCCAGCTTAGGCATACCGCGCGCCATAAAACGACGATCCTGGCAAATTGAATTACCGCACATCGGTGATTTTCCTGCTGGTACATATTGCTTTAAGAAAGCGATCAATTCTTTTTCTGCATCTTCTTCCGACACGGTCGACGCTTTAACACGCTCAATCAAACCAGAGCGGCCGTGCGTACCTTTGTTCCAGGCATCCATCTTACCCATGGTCTCATCCGACTGGTGGATCGCGAATACCGGACCTTCAGCCAAGACGTTTAATTGCATATCGGTGACGACAACCGCCACTTCGATGATGCGGTCATTGTCGGGATCAAGACCGGTCATTTCCATGTCCAGCCAAATCAGATTGAACTCATTTGGCTTTGCCAGTGCGGTCGGTGCTGGCTTATCAGATGCAGTGTTTGCTTGAATGTCGGTAGCTTGTGACATAATTCTTCCTTCTCTTAATCAATGTGGCATTTTCCCATGATTTCTGTAGCATTTTCCGTTTTATTCGCGGCATTTTTATTAGTGACTCTCGTCGTGCGGTTTTGGCTGGGTTCTCGGCAACTCCGCCATGTTTTGCAGCACCGCTCGGCGGTTCCGGCAGAATTTGCCGAAAAAATCCCTCTCTCTGCCCATCAAAAAGCGGCTGACTATACCGTCGCCAAAACCAAGCTGGACTTATTGCTGCTGGTGTTAAATGCCGCTGTATTGATCGGATTTACCTTACTCGGCGGCCTGCAATTATTGTCGGTGATGATCATCAAGCTCACCGGACCTGGCATGGTGTACCAACTTTGCTTGCTCGCTGCGTTTGCAGCCATTGGCAGCGTCATCGAATTGCCTTTTGACTATTACCGGCAATTCGTATTGGAACAAAAATTTGGTTTTAATAAAATGACACCTGCCCTGTTCTTTGGTGACATGATCAAAAGCACCTTGCTTGGCGCAGCGATTGGCTTGCCGCTCATCTGGGTAGTACTAAGCCTGATGGAAAAATCCGGCGTATTGTGGTGGCTATACGCATGGTTGGTATGGAGCGGATTTCAATTACTAATGATGCTGATTTATCCTAGCGTAATCGCACCGATCTTCAACAAATTTACTCCGCTGGAGGATGACAGTTTGCGTACCCGGATTGAAGGCTTGATGCAGCGTGTCGGCTTTGCGTCCAGCGGTTTGTTTGTGATGGACGGTTCCAAACGCAGCGCGCATGGCAATGCGTATTTCTCAGGTTTTGGCGCGGCTAAACGCATCGTATTTTTTGATACCTTATTGTCCCGTCTAGCACCGGAAGAAATTGAAGCCGTGCTGGCGCACGAACTGGGACATTTCAAGCTCAAACACATTGTTAAGCGCATAGTCGTGATGTTTGTGGTTTCGCTAGGCTTTTTGGCTTTGCTGGGCTACCTCAAACAACAACTATGGTTTTATAACGGCTTGGGTGTTGACCCGATGTTACTGGCGTCGAACGATGCAATGGCGCTGATTTTGTTTATGCTGGCACTGCCCGTCTTCACCTTTTTGCTGTCGCCACTGACCTCGATCAGTTCGCGCAAACATGAGTTTGAGGCAGATGCGTTTGCCGCCAAACATACCAATGCCAACGATCTGGTTGCTGCGCTAGTCAAGCTATATGAAGACAATGCCAATACCTTGACGCCCGATCCTCTGCATTCTAAATTCTATGATTCGCATCCACCTGCGTCCTTGCGAATTAAGCAGTTGCTGTCAGCATCAAGCTCAGCAGCAACCTAACCAGAACTCTACAAGGTAATTGCATCATGAAGATCTCCGACCTGCTAGCAAAAAAATCCCTGCCGACCGACATCGGCCTTGACCCAGCCAGCTTGCCTGCATATTTGGCTGCCGTACCTGGCTGGACGCAAGATGGACCGCGGATTGTTAAAGCCTATAACTTCAAAAATTATTATGAAACGCTGGCGTTTATCAATGCCATCGCCTACGTAATCCATGCAGAAGATCATCATCCTGAAATGGTCGTCACTTACAACCGTTGCCTGATCAAATTTGATACGCATACCGTCAACGGTGGTAAAGGCGGAATTTCTGAAAATGATTTTATTTGCGCCGCCAAAGTCGATGCGATTTTTCAGCAAAGTTTTTCTTAATGAGCCAGATCAAAAGTAAGCCCAAGTCAAAATCGTCCACCAGCGAAAAGCTGTTAGCGACCGTCATTGCTGCACACGGTCGTCATTATCTGGTACAGGCAGAAGGCATCAAACTGCATTGTGTCACACGTGGCAAAAAAAGTGATGTGGCGGTCGGCGATATTGTGGAATATCAACTCACGTCCAAGAACCAGGGCGTGATCGAGGCGATCACACCGCGCACAACGTTGCTCTACCGCTCGGATCAATACAAATCCAAAATGCTGTCGGCCAATCTGACGCAACTGATCATTGTGGTCGCCACCGAGCCTAGCTTTGCCGATGATCTGATCTCACGGGCGCTAGTCGCCTCTGAATCGTCCGGCATCAAAGCCAGTATCGTTTTAAATAAAATTGACGTCACCGCCAGCTTACCTAAAGCACGTGAACGCCTCGCGCTGTATTCTGGCTTGGGCTATCCGGTATTAGAAGTGTCGGTCACCACCGCGCCGGAACAAACCCGCGTCGCGATGATAGAACTGATCCAGGATAATCACACGATTCTAATCGGCCAATCTGGCATGGGAAAATCGTCGCTGATTAATTTGCTGATCCCCGATGCAGAAATCGCCACCCGCGAAATCTCTGCTGCATTGGACACGGGCAAACACACAACAACATTTACCCGTCTGTACCAGATGGACGAAAAAACAGGCGTCATTGATTCGCCGGGCTTTCAAGAGTTTGGATTACATCATCTGAGCGAAGGGATGCTGGAACGCGCCTTCCCAGAATTTTTACCGCATCTGGGCGAGTGCAAATTCTATAACTGCCATCACCATACCGAGCCTGGCTGTGCAATTTTAGCCGCAGTCAAATCGGGAGAAATTGCACAGATGCGCCATGATTTATTTGAGCAGCTGGTGCATGAGGCAGCACAGACGATCGGTTATTAAGTAGCGACTAAGTAAATTAATAAGTCACATCAAAAAACGAGAAAGAGATATTTCTCGTTTTTTTTACGCCTGCTCAGGAAAATTATGAAGGAAGATTAATCAGGAAGTCTTCTTCTCACCGCGCGCTGCGTCAGCAATAAAAATCAAGTCAAAACAAGGCAGATTCAGTCGGAATATCAATATACTCCCCACCTTTTTTAAAAAATATACCCTATTGACCAATGATTATACGGACGATTAAATATACACACTACCAGTATATTTAATCTAGCAGCAGCGATGGTAATCAATTTGCCGCTGGCAAGCCCTTGCTGACGCTCTCACCATCTTCTGAACGCAAAGTCCAAAATGTCAGCGACGAGAGCATCGTCATTACACCCAAAGTCAAAAATGCGTGATGCAAGGCGCTGGTCACGGCAACTTTGTCCGACTGCGGCAAGTCCCCTAAATACCAGGCCGTCACTAAAGATCCGCAGGCCAGACCAAAGCTCATCGACATCTGCTGCAACGAACTGGCAATCGTGCTGGCCATACTGGAATCGGCAGTCCCAATATCGGCAAACGCCATCGAATTCATGCTGGAGAATTGCAGCGAATTGAAAAAGCCCTGCGTTAACCCTAAAAATACGATCCAGAGTATCGGCGTGCCTGACGATACCGTGGCAAAGGTACAAATCGTCACACCGATCATGACGGTATTCATCATCAATACTTTACGGTAACCAAAGCGGCGCAATACGCGCGCTGAGATCAGCTTCATCCCCATCGCAGCGGCAGCAGCGGGCATCATCAGCAAACCTGATTGCCAGGCTGGTAATCCAAGACCGAGCTGGTAAAGTAAAGGCAGCAAAAACGGCAAACCACCCAAGCCCAGACGCGTGATAAACCCACCTACCACAGAGACTCTGAAAGTACGGATACGGAACAAGGTCAAACGCAATAAGGGGTGCGGTGTATTGCGTGCATGCCAGCCATAGGCGGCCAGCAGACAAAGCGACAGCAAAAATAAAATGCCCTCTGATGTCCCGTCTATCCGGTGTTCGCCAAATATCTCTAACAACCAAGATAGCAAGGCCGTACCAACGCCAAACAACACCAGACCAATGACATCAATCGGCCTATTCCCGTCACCCCGATAATCAGGCATGTGTTTATGGATCAGCCATTGCGCAACCAAACCGACAGGCACATTAATAAAAAAAATCACCCGCCAGGGTAACCAGTGGACGATCAAACCGCCGATCGTCGGCCCCAACAAAGGGCCGATCAAGGCCGGAATGATTACAAAGTTCATCGCCATCAATAGCTCAGATTTTGGAAAAGTTCGAATAATCGCCAGGCGCCCGACTGGCATCATCATCGCCGCGCCTATCCCCTGCAAAATCCGGGCGGCAACCAGCATCGGCACATTCACTGACAAACCACTCAGCACAGAAGCAAAGGTAAAAATACCGACCGCCGTGCTGAACACGCGCCGTGTACCAAAGCGATCTGCCATCCAGCCGCTAATGGGAATACACACCGCCAGACTCAGGATATAACTGGTGACAACCGCTTTCAGACTCAACGGTGTGACCTGCAAACTAAGAGCCATTGAAGGAATCGCGGTATTAAGTATGGTGGAGTCGAGCTGCTCCATGAATAAGGCGGTTGCTACTACCCAGGGCAGGTAGCGTTTGACGTCGGTTTCATTCATAAAGAAAAAAGAGTAAGTTGGTGCAGGCGCCGGAATTTGCTTAAATCGCTAATGGCTGCTGCGAACGATAAAGGGATGATAGCACTACCGCAATCAACGACAGGCAGACAATACTCTAACAAACAAACATACAACCACATTACAAGATAGATTAAAAATGAAGTCTTCATAAAAATATACTCCTATTTGTATATTTTATTGTCCTTATGATTTCTGGTCTAGAACGCACATTTACCAACATACTCCCCTATTAATTAAAATAACATGTGATTCATTGCGTACCATATCAAGTGTCTTCAGCCCAAATAGCATCGACAACCTACGCAACATCGCCGTTAAATCTTAGGCGCTACTATGTATTTTTTTAAAACATCGAACTATTTCTATGGTGAAATAGCCTATAGAAGTCATTAATACAATGAGACTAAAACAAATTGTCTCGATAAGGTACAGCGATGGCAACTGCATATGCTCAATTTTGCATCTGTCTACACATACTCAGGTACATGCCTGAACCAGAAAATTTATAAAGGAGGAGTCGAATGCGTATTCATCAACTTGGTCGTCTATCTGTTCTGAGCATCTTGCTGGCAAGCTGTTTTGCTACCCATGCAGCAAACGCTACTGACACGCTGCTGCTACGCCAGCCCACGGTGTCGCGTGACCATTTGGCGTTTGTCTATGCGGGTGACATCTGGCTGGCAGATCGCGACGGACAACATCCTATGCGATTGACGACGCATCCGGCATCTGAATTTGCCCCCAAATTTTCTCCTGACGGCAAATGGCTAGCGTTTTCTGCCAGCTATGACAACAATACCGACGTGTATGTAATCCCAGTCGAAGGCGGAGAAGCGCGGCGCTTGACCTGGCATCCTGGTCAAGACGTGGTAGTGGGATGGAGTGCCGATGGCAAACGCGTGCTGTTTTCATCCAACCGGGAAATCGCGAATAGTCGCAGTAACCAGTTGTATGAAGTACCGCTGGAAGGTGGTTACGAGAAAAAAGTCATGGAAGCCATTGCCTTTGAAGGTAACTGGTCTGGCGATGGAAAACTCTTAGCCTATCGCCCTTTCCGTCAGGCATATAGCGGCACCAGCGGCTGGCGCCAGCATCGCGGCGGCACAACGCCGCCGGTCTGGATTATGGATGTGGCACATAACAAATTAGAAAAAATCCCTCACGAGAACGCCAGCGACAGCAATCCTGTCTGGGTTAGCGACGAGGTATTTTTTATCTCTGATCGCAAAGATGGTGCGGCCAATCTATTTGCTTACGACCGCCAAAATAAAACCGTTCGCCAAGTCACGACAGAAACCGTTTGGGATGTCCGTAACCTCGGTGCTTATGGCACGACGGTCGTGTATGAAGTCGGTGGCGCGCTTAAGGAACTGGATACGGTCAGCGGCAAAACACAAAACATCCACGTCGATCTGGAGTCACAAACAGCGCAAGCCATACAAGCGCGACCACAATGGAAAGACGCCAGCAGCAATATCACTTCAGCGAGTCTGTCCCCCAGCGGCAAACGTGTCGTCGTCAGCGCCCGCGGCGATGTATTTACCGTACCGGTGAAAGATGGTTCAGTCCGCAATTTGACAGAGACCTCAGGCATCCGTGAAAAAGACGGCATCTGGAGCGCTGATGGCAAGCAAATCGCCTACATCTCAGATGCAGGTCGCCAACATAGCTTGGTCGTACGCGATCAGACTGGCTTAGACAAAGCAAAAACCTATGCACTGGGCAAGCAAGGCTATTTCAACTTATTAGACTGGTCACCGGATGCCAAGACGATCGTGCTACAGGACAATCACTTGCAACTGTATGCAATTAGTCTGGTGACGGGCAATATCAGCAAGATTGATGTGAGCGCCCGACGTTCTAAATTTGCTGTCTCGTTTTCATCCGACAGCCGCTGGCTGGCTTATACCGTAGTGGGCGCGAACCAGTTTTCACAAATCAAACTGCATGATTTCCAAACGGGTAAAAACGTCAATCTGACCGATGGCATGAGCCATGCCGATAATCCTGTTTTTGCCGCGGCAGACTATTTGTACTTTACTGCATCGACTAATTCTGGCCCTACCCATGTAGGACTGGATATGTCCACCCAAGAACGTCCCCTGCGCAATGGCATCTACGTCGCCGTATTGGCGGCGGATGGTAAATCGCCTCTACTACCGAAGAGCGGTGATGAGAACGATAAAAAAGATGATGCGAAAAAAGACGGGGATAAAAAAGATGGCGACAAAAAAGAAGACGCTAAAGACGATACTAAAGAGAGCTCTAGGGACAATAAAGAGAGTAAAGATAAAGCCAAGGACGATAATCCTGGCAAACCAGCTAAGCCAACTAAGCCCGTCAAAATTGATCTGGATGGCTTGCAACAACGTATCGTTGCGCTGCCGGTAGCAGAGCGTAATTACGATACGCTGGCGGTCGCTTCTGACGGCTCATTATTTTATTTAGAGCATCGTCAACCCGGCGTCAGCAATGAACCTCCATCCGCAAAAAATGATGACGATGCAGAATTGTTCCGTTTTAGTTTTGATGACAAAAAAGCGAAATCACTCAGACAAAATATCGCATCTTTCAGCCTCAGTGGGGATGGCAAAAAAATCTTGATCCAGTCAGGCAAAGTCAAACTAGAAATTGGCGATGCAGGTGAAAAGTTAGAGACCAAACCAATCGATTTGTCTCAGCTACGCATGAAGGTCAATCCGCGCGAGGAATGGGAACAGATTTTTAACGAAGCCTGGTGGATGGAAAAAGAATTCTTCTATGATGCCAATTTGCATGGACTGGATTGGGATAGTATTTATAAACGCTACCAACCATTGCTTAAACACGTGCAACGACGTGAGGATTTAAACGACTTGTTGGTAGAAATGATCGGTGAATTACAGGTTGGCCATAACCGCATCGGTGGTGGCGACGTGCAAGAAGAAAAACCAGTCGCTGTAGGTTTACTCGGTGCCGACTTTAGCATAGACCAAGGACATTATCGTGTTAAAAATATTCTGCCAGGCGACCGTTGGAATCCATTTTTAAAAGCACCATTAGCAATCCCCGGCCTGCAAATCAAACCTGGTGATTACTTGCTGGCGATTAATGGCAAACCTCTGGATGCCAGCAAAAATATCTATTCACTGTTAGAAAACACGGTAGGTAAGCAAGTGACATTAACGCTTACCAGTGATCTGGCCAGCAAGCAAACCCATCAGATTATCGTGCAGCCTATCGGAAATGAATCTGCATTACGCCAATGGCAATGGATAGAAAAAAACCGTGAGTATGTGCAGAAAAAAACTAATGGCAAAGTCGCTTACGTTTATCTGCCAGATACTGGTGAAACCGGCTATCGATACTTCAACCGCATGTTTTATGCGCAAGCAGATAAACCTGCCTTGATCGTAGACGAGCGCCGCAATAGCGGTGGACAAGCGGCCAACTACATCACAGACATCCTGAGCAGAAAATATCTGGCAAGTTGGAAGGACCGTGATGGCCTGCTGTTTGATACGCCAGGAGCGGCTATCTATGGCCCTAAAGCCATGCTGATTGATCAGGACGCAGGATCAGGCGGCGACTTCTTACCATATGCGTTTAAACGCCTGGGTTTGGGTCCGTTAATCGGCAAACGCACCTGGGGCGGATTGATCGGCATCTCCACCAATCCCGATCTGATCGATGGCGGCAATCTGCTAGTACCGTTCTTCCGGTTCTTTACCCCAGACGGCGAATGGCGTGTTGAGAATGAAGGCGTCGCACCAGACATTGATGTCGAGTTAGATCCGACAGAAGTCAACCGCGGACACGACACACAACTCGACGCAGCGATCCAGAATGTCATGCAAAAAATGCAGACCTATCAGCCAATACAACGCCAGCAGCCTCCGGCAATGCCGACTCAACTTGGCAAATAATTAGCGATCTCTCCGCTGAAAGATCGTATTGTTGAAAGTAATGCCACTATCAGTGGCATTACTTTTTTCGTAGTAGAACGTACAAACCTTATTGAATAAATGCTAGGGCATTTTCTTTTTATCTAATGCTCATGAAGTTTGGTATCAACATAGCGCCGACAATGATCAAGATAGGCTGCCTCATGCATTGCTGCTAGTTCGACTACGCATTTCCAAAGCCAGTTCGGGGTGCCCTTGGTGGAGGAACTACGCGTCAAATCCTGATGCCATGCATGAGCAGTCTCTGCACTCATTTGTCTGGCGTGGGCTTTACCCACAATGGCGCCAAAATAACGCGCAAGACTTAACGCTTCTTTTTCCTTGAGTTCGTCAACTTCAAGTTTAAGATCCTCGGGGCGCAAAGCACGCACGAAGACTGATTTTCCATTAATGCGGCCGGCTAGCATGCGTTCACCCAGTGACGGAGACAAATTTCGCGCCCCTTCGATAATACGTTCTGCATTTACAACAGGCATGCCAGTATCTTGATATCTTGGGGCTTTTGCGGCAACAGCCTCTTTTATATCCATGAGACAAAGTTCAATTTTTGAAGTGATGGGATCGTCAACATTGAGTAGTACTGCGTACCGCAGCACACCCAGCGAGCTGCATCCTTTGACCCAGTAAGCTGCATCCATTAGTTTGACTTCTTCACTACTTTCTCTGCAACGTAAATGATTAACCAGTTTGATCGCATTTTTCCTCGTGAAAATTGACTGAATCGCTTTTCTTTCTTTATCCACTATGGGCCAGAATTTTTTACCTAGTGGAATTTCAGGGCTAATATCTGCAATTCTTTCTCGGGCAAGATGCTTCCAGGTACGGCGGCGAGCACAGTACATGGACTCTCTAACAATCTCAGGTATTTCTACTTCTGTTTTGTCACCATGTACGAACTCGTTAGCGTAGCCTTCCATCAAAACCTGCAGCATTCCCACGGTCATAATCCCAGGCAAATTAGAGCCTCGTGCAGCAGACGCCAGCGACAGCGCCAACCTAATCAGATCATGGGCAGGATTGCCGATCACCGTCTGATCAAAATCACGAATCTGGAAATCTACGTTACCGTCAATATCTGCGACGGGGCCAAGATTGCCGATATGGCAGTCGCCGCAGATCCAGATGGCAGGCCCTTCGGGCAACTTACCGTTGCTGGCAGTATCCAGCCATTCGTAAAATTTTGATGTACTTCCTCTTACATAAGCATGAGCAGACTCGGCCATTTTAATGTTTCTCCGCTCGGTTAATAATGAGGCACGATCTGTAATTCGAGGTAAAACGATTTGTTTTTTCATATATTTTTTTACGAATTGCACCTAATGAATTTGCACTTTATTGTTCTGAAGAGCGTGCATGATTTAACCAAATAACTAGCCAAGTGTTCTCGCACACCTCATACAAAATGACATGTAGATCGAGTGCAAGAATGGAATGCCTACATGGGCTAAACTTTAGAATAATATGCTAATACATCCCTGCTTCGTTCGGCGATTCATTCAATCGCATCGGTCGTTTACTTGCAGAAGTAGTGCAAACAAAAATTTGTTTACCTTTAACAGGTAAACCCGGGTAAAAAAAATCAACATGCGGTTTGAATTTACATGTGAAAGAGAATGTATAGCTGTCGCTCAATGCCTTCTAGGTATATTGGTTGCGATCTAAATCCACCTTCCGACTCATCCGACAGGGCGATCAATTCAAGCGGCTATCCAAAGAAAAACTTTTACTTGGTTATACTAACTAAAGCAAAGGTATAGCAGCTATTTCAAAATAGCTTGGTTACTTATGTTGTTATTTCATTTGACTTTGTATATACAAATTTTGTACGCATCTCCCATCTTCGTATCAGTAAAAAATCAATGCTTCTATAGTGAATGTTCGCTGTCGTACAGAAAAGCAAAAGGATTTTGAACAAAATTTAAGTCAAATTTTCTTGCATGTCATTTGTAAAATAAATGGGACTGAAAGCTGTGTAGCTTAGAACTGACCCAAAATTGCCCCACTTGCTCCACCAAGGCGTAG
>JANXTO010000090.1 GCA_025352365.1 Undibacterium sp.
CGCGCCGTTCTGACAGGCTATGCCGATACGTTGGATGAGGGTGAGAAGCTTCCGATATATGAAGACGTTGAGGTTTTCAGGCAGGAGTGGGACCAATACCTCCGTGCGGATTCCTCAACCCAGACTATCGCCGGCTTCATGAGCAGCAAAGCTCTCGGGGCGACGCAGAAGGCTAGCCGGGAAGGCGTGGCTTTGCTGACGGTGCATTCGTCGAAGGGATTGGAGTTCGACGTAGTTTTCATTGCGGGAATGGCTGAGGGCTCCTTCCCTGACTACCGTTCCTCGACGGGGCGCGAACTTCTCGAAGAGCGCCGCAACGCGTTTGTGGCGGTGACTCGGTCGAAGAGGCTTCTGTATCTGTCCTATCCGCTGACCAGGATGATGCCGTGGGGTGATCGGCGAAGGCAGTCGCCTTCGCGGTTTATTCAAGAAGCAGGATTGAGTCAATAGCGCGCATCGGTACCGGCGAGGCTATTTGCGCCCGAGAGCAAGAAGTGGGCTGTTGCCGTTCGCCGTGAAGGCGATACTGCCTGTCTTCATCAGAAAAGCGCACAGTACTTTTTTGTCAAGCAATCTGTACATAGAGGTGCTTGCCGAGCACGTTGGCAGCAGCCTCGATCTGATCGAGCTTTGATGCGTGACGTAGGTCAAATAAGCGATCAACTTGCGGCATATGCCACCCTAGGCGGCGGGCCAGTTCGGCCTTTTTGATCCCCTGGTCGGTCATTGCTTGATATACACCCAGCTTGGCGCATTCCAGTGCCGATGGCCGCACGGTCTTTTGTCCGGCTGTGGGCCGACTGACTGCGGGCAGAGGTTTGCGGGCATCGACATAGAACGACAAGCCGGTTTCCAGCGCGTCAATTGCGTTCAACAGGGCTTCATCCTCGTCGGCACCGAAGGTGATTGCTTCGGGCACGTCGGCAAACGTGACCAGCACGGTGCCGTCATCGGGGGTCAAGGTCACAGGGTAGTCAAACATCATCTCTCCTTCACTTCAAACCAAGCTGGCGTTTAATGGCGGCTTCGAGTCCTTTGCCAAGCTCGACGGTGCCGTGCATGGGTAGGGAGGACTGTTTGCCGTTCAAAAACACCTTCAGATGCGAACCTTTACCGGGCTGAAAAGTCGCGCCCTGTTGTTCTAGCCATTTCTTTATCTGCTTGGAGTTCATGGGGTGAGCATATCACAAGTGTTGTGTCTGTCAAGTGAAAAGCAACATATCTGTTCTGTTTGTCGCTTGCGTGGTATCATGTCGACTTGCAGCATCATTGGGAAAACGCGAAAATTATTGAGGATGGTATTTTTCATGGCATTAAACAAGGTGTTGCTCGCTAAGTGTACGTTTTTATTGAGTTTTTATAACTCGTTGATAATAGAGTGGGAATAACTGTATAAAAGTGAGAGAGTAGTTTTGTGACTTACAGTATCAAAGAAATTTTTTATACGCTACAGGGCGAAGGCAATCATGCTGGTCGCCCTGCGGTTTTTTGTCGTTTTGCGGGCTGCAATTTGTGGACGGGAAGGGAAGAAGGCCGAGCGACAGCGATTTGTCAGTTTTGTGATACCGATTTTGTCGGAACCGATGGCGAGCGCGGTGGCAAGTTTAAACAGGCGGCAGAGTTAGCCGCGACCATCAATAACTTATGGCCGCAAGACTATGCCGCAAGCAAATACGTCGTTTTCACAGGCGGCGAGCCTTTGTTGCAGTTGGACGCTGAGTTAATCAGTGCCATGCATGCAGTGGGTTTTGAGATCGCGATAGAAACCAATGGCACATTACCAGTCCCGGACGGTGTTGACTGGATTTGTGTGAGCCCCAAAATGGGTGCTGAACTATTGGTGCGCAAAGGCAATGAGCTGAAGGTCGTGATCCCGCAGCTGGGACAGAATATGCAGGCATATGCGGCATTAGATTTTCAGCATTACTTTGTGCAAGCCATGGATGGTCCACAACAAGCCAAGAATGTGCAAATTGCTGTCGAATTTTGCAAACAGCACCCGCATTGGAAGCTCAGCTTACAAACCCACAAACTTCTTCAAATACCGTAATTTTTGTCATCTTCAGTTATCTTAGTTTAGGCCTTACATGCTCACCATCACAAGAAAAGTCGAATTCGATACCGGACATCGGATTCCTGATCACAACAGTCAATGCCGTAATTTGCATGGGCATCGCTACACTTTGCTCATCACATTGACCGGTGAAGTTGTGGAAAAAGATGGTGAGTCCGACAATGGCATGATTATGGATTTTAGCGATATTAAAGCGCTGGCAAATCAATACTTGGTCGATCTCTGGGATCACGCATTTATCGTGTATGAAAAAGATAGCGTTGTCAGGCAGTTTTTAGAAAGTA
This sequence comes from Undibacterium sp., assembly GCA_025352365.1. Classification (GTDB taxonomy): domain Bacteria; phylum Pseudomonadota; class Gammaproteobacteria; order Burkholderiales; family Burkholderiaceae_D; genus Undibacterium. Next base: position 2,359 of record JANXTO010000090.1, read on the forward strand.
TGCCCAATCATAAAACTGTGGTAATTGATCGTGTTCCTACGGTAGAAAATCTGGCAAAAATCGCCTTCGACCTACTCAAAGATGTCTACCATGATCGCTATGGACGCACTTTATCTCTCACCAAAGTGACGCTCTACGAAACACCCAATTGCTGGGCCGAGATTGACGGCTAAGGCAAACACCAATCCAGCTCCCAACCCAGCTCATTTCTCGTGACCTCGACCCTAACTGCCAGCGTGCAAGCAAGCAGTGACGCTGATTTTATGCAACTCGCATTAATTCAGGCGCAACTTGCCTGGGATTTGGGCGAAGTGCCGGTTGGTGCTGTGTTGGTTAAAGACGGTGAAGTCATCTCTGTCGGTTATAACCATCCCATCGGCAAACACGACCCGACAGCACATGCAGAAATTATGGCTTTACGCGCTGGTGCCCAGATTTTAGGTAATTATCGGCTGCCAGGTTGCGAACTCTATGTCACCTTAGAGCCCTGCGTGATGTGCGCTGGTGCCATGATGCACGCACGTCTGGCGCGAGTCATTTTTGGTGCTAGCGATCTAAAAACCGGCGCCTGTGGCTCAGTCTTGAATCTCTTTGAACAAGAAAAACTCAATCACCACACCAGCGTTACTGGCGGTGTAATGGCTGACAATTGCAGTAACTTACTGAAAGATTTTTTTGCCAGTCGAAGAGCCGCTCAGAAAAAAATACCTGCGATTGAAACGTAAGATTGAGTACTGAGGTTGGCTAGATGGAGGACTTCGATGAAGTGTACGGTGAGTGGATATACTCATGGTAAGTATATATTGATCGTCCATATAATCATTGGACATTAGGGCATATTTTCTATAAATGGTGGGGAGTATAGGATATTTGTTGTGATGTTTATTGCCCGAAAATAGATCGGTAGATCACCTCTCAAACTGGTTGAAACTCTAATGTTTGCTCTGCTTCCGATCAGAACTTTATGCTATATCCCAACCAGAATTTTGATTAGAATTTCAACGTCAACTCTAATTCCCATCAACTGATTCCTAGCAACTGATCGTCAGCCAGGCAGATTTATCGCATATGACTATTTTTACTCGTAAAAACAATTCGGACTCCAAGCAAGATTCACGCAAACCAGGCATTGCTATTGTCGCTGCCAGTGGTTGCGCGATTGATGAGCCAGGCGTAGAGCGTGGCTTGCAAGTCCTGCGAGATCGCGGATTTGAGGTGCATAACTATTACCAGCCAATTAAAAAATTCCAGCGTTTTGGCGGTACTGATAGTCAACGTGCAGCGCAACTGCATGACGCGGCGGACAACCTTGATGTCGATATCATCATGGCCTTGCGCGGCAGTTATGGCTTATCGCGTCTGTTGCCCCATCTGGATTATAAAAAATTAGTCACCAGCGGAAAATGCTTTGTTGGCTACAGCGATTTCACTGCGCTGCATTTGGCTTTGCTATCGCAAGGTCATCAATCCAGTATTTCTGGCCCGATGTTGTGTGATGATTTTAGTCGTGAAGATCTGAGTGAATTTACCTTGCGGAGCTTTTTCAATTGCATCAAAAATACGCACCACCAGATTGAGTTTGATACCAGCGCTTCGCCAGAATGTGATGTGGCCGGGACGCTGTGGGGTGGAAATTTAGCAATGCTGACGCATCTGGTCGCTACGCCGTATTTCCCCAAAATCGACAATGGTATTTTATTTGTAGAAGATATTGCAGAGCATCCTTATCGGATAGAACGCATGATGTTGCAACTGCATTTTGCTGGCGTATTGGAACAGCAATCTGCGATCGTATTTGGCGATTTTTCTGGATACAAATTAGCCGCGCATGACAATGGCTACAACTTTGAACAGATGATTGAATTTCTGCGCGAAACCGTAAAGGTGCCCATCATCACGGGATTGCCGTTTGGTCATATCAAAGACAAAGCGTCGTTAGTGATTGGCAGCCAGGCCAGTCTATTGTGCCAGCGGGGCAAGGTCAGACTTGAGATGCGCTATGAGTTTTAGTATTGACTTTCGCTTTGATTTTAGATACTGCTAGTAAGTATATTTTAATCGTCTAGGTAAATTATGAGCTGGTGACGATATTTTGAGAAAATATAGGGGAGTATATTGATTCCTTTCAATTTCTTAGTGGCTAAAATTTAAAGACGCAACAAATAAAAGAGAAAGAAGTCTTAATGCGCTAAGGCAATAAAAAAGCCGTCAAATGATTGACGGCTTTTTCTTTAAGCAAAAGGCTTTTAATCCCCTGCGTAAATATCGTTATCTTTTGTTTCTTTCACAAACAAGACGCCGATTACGAATGTGATTAAAGCGAAGATGATCGGGTACCACAGACCGTAGTAAATATCACCTTTATAAGCTACCAGCGCAAATGCGGTGGTAGGCAATAAACCACCAAACCAGCCGTTACCAATGTGGTAAGGCAATGACATCGATGTGTAACGAATACGGGTTGGGAACATCTCTACCAGCATCGCTGCAATCGGGCCATAAACCATCGTCACGTACAGCACCAAAATAGTCAGCAGCAACAAGACCATTGGATAGTTGATCTGGCTTGAATCGGCTTTTGGTGGATAACCAGCGGCTTTGATCGCATCTGCAAATTCTTTAGAAAATGCTTTGTCTTTCGCAGCAGCTTCTTCTTTTGGCAGACCAGTGGAGCTATAGGACTGGATGACTTTTTCCCCAATTTTGACCGTAGCAGGAGTGCCGGGTGCGACTGCCTCGTTAGAGTAGTTAACCGATGCTGCTGCCAATTTTGCTTTCACGATATCGCAAGAGGACGTGAATTTTTTCGTACCCGTAGGATTAAACTGAAATTGGCAATCAGTAGGATCAGCACTGACGACGACTGGTGCATTTTTCAATGCAGCTTCTAAAGCAGGGTTAGCATAATGCGTGATACCGCTAAAGATCGGGAAATAAGTCAATGCAGCAATCAGGCAACCCGCCATGATGATTGGCTTACGCCCAATTTTGTCCGACAAGCTACCAAATACCAGGAAGAACGGTGTGCCGATCAACAGCGCAGCAGCAATCAAGATATTTGCCGTAGGGCCATCTACTTTTAAGGTTTGTTGCAAAAAGAACAGAGCATAGAATTGGCCTGTGTACCAAACCACGGCCTGACCCATGGTTAAGCCAAGCAGAGCCAGAATCACAATTTTCATGTTTTTCCATTGGCCGAATGCTTCTGTTAAAGGTGCTTTAGAGGTTTTGCCTTCTGCCTTCATTTTGGCAAAAGCTGGGGACTCATTCATGGATAAGCGAATCCAGACTGAAACACCCAGCAGGACTACTGACACCAGGAACGGAATACGCCAGCCCCAGGCAGCAAATGCTTCTTCACCGATTGCTGTGCGTGTACCCAAGATCACCAGTAAAGACAGGAATAAACCCAACGTCGCTGTAGTTTGAATCCATGCAGTAAAGGCGCCGCGCTTGCCATGGGGTGCATGCTCTGCCACATAAGTTGCCGCACCGCCGTATTCGCCGCCGAGTGCCAGACCTTGCAGAATCCGCAAAGTAATCAGAATCACCGGTGCTGCCAGTCCTATTGTTTCGTAATTAGGTAGCAAACCGACGAAGAAGGTTGAGCCACCCATGATCAGGATCGTGACCAAGAAGGTATATTTACGGCCAATCATATCGCCCAAGCGGCCAAACACCAGAGCGCCAAAAGGTCGAACGATAAAGCCTGCTGCAAAAGCCAGCAAAGCAAAAATAAATGCGGTATTGGGATCGGTGCCTGCAAAGAACTGTTTTGCAATGATGGCTGCGAGTGAGCCATACAGATAAAAGTCGTACCATTCAAATACAGTACCGAGGGAAGACGCGAAAATTACTTTACGCTCTTCAGCCGTCATACTGCCTGACGCTACTGGTGCTGTCGCCATGCTTGTCTCCTGTTTTATTTTAAAGTTGTAAGCAAAAACCAGCTTTACGGAATAGAAAATTTGTAAAGCTTACTTTTAGCGTAGTTGAGTGTGCAGTCTGAAACTTACGGCATGCTTTCTTGAAACTTACAGAACCTTACGAAGAAGGGTGATGAGGACGACGAGGACGACAGGGATGAATTTGTATTTACCAGTTTATAAGGTGAATTTGTGTAGTTTTACCTGCTCAAAATAAGTTAAAATTTTTGCGAACGGTCGTACTAAAAATATGCTATTCTCATATTCAGCTATTTTTGCGGGATGCTTTTGCACCTGGCTTGGTACCGAAATTGACTAACAATCGGGCGCATAATGATGTCCCGTTATCGATTGTAAAATCACTCTTAAAGTCAGTTTTTAAATCAGTTTTAAAGTTAGCAGAAGCGTCCAGAATATTAAGTATGTCCAGTTTGTAGCAATGATCGATTTACCCAAATTAAAAAAATTACCTAATTAGGAGACTCACATGACTGATGCAGTTATCGTATCCACCGCACGTACTGGCCTGGCAAAATCCTGGAAAGGTGCTTTCAATATGACGCATGGCGCCACGATGGGCGGTCATGTCCTAAGTGCCGCGATTGAACGCGCCAAGATTGAAGCTAGCGAGGTGGAAGACGTCATCATGGGATGCGCCACACCGGAAGGCGCAACTGGTAGCAATATCGCCCGCCAGATCGCATTGCGCGGCGGTTGTCCGGTCACGACTGCCGGTATGACCGTCAATCGGTTTTGCTCCTCGGGCTTACAAACCATCGCTCTGGCAGCGCAGCGTATTATTGCCGGTGAGGGCGATGTTTATGCTGCTGGTGGTGTTGAGTCTATCTCTTGCGTACAGAACGAAGCCAATAAACACATGATCGTTGAGACCTGGTTGAAAGAGCACAAGCCAGAAGTGTACTGGCCAATGCTACAAACGGCAGAAACCGTCGCCAAGCGTTACAACATCGGCCGTGATCGGCAAGATGAGTACGGCGTGCAAAGTCAATTGCGTGCCGCCGCCGCACAGGCCGCTGGTTTATTTAATGCAGAAATCGTCCCGATGACCACCATCATGGGTGTGGCTGACAAAGCCACTGGTATGTTGGTCAGCAAAGAAGTCACGATCTCTTCCGATGAAGGTATTCGCGCCGATACTACCTTGGAAGCGGTATCTAAAATCCGTTCCGCAGTGCCAGGCGGCGTGATCTCTGCGGGTAATGCGAGTCAATTTTCTGACGGTGCCTCTGTCGCTATTTTGATGAACAGCAAATTGGCAGAATCCAAAGGTCTGCAACCACTAGGTATTTTCCGTGGCTTTGCCATCGCAGGTTGCGAGCCGGACGAAATGGGTATCGGCCCGGTTTATGCGATTCCAAAATTACTGAAAAAAGCGGGTCTCAAAGTAGAAGACATCGGCTTGTGGGAATTGAACGAAGCCTTTGCCGTGCAAGTTTTGTATTGCGCAGACAAGCTGGGTATCCCACTGGATAAACTCAATGTCAACGGTGGTGCGATCGCGGTAGGACATCCTTACGGCGTATCAGGTGCACGTTTGACTGGGCATGCTTTGATCGAAGGCAAACGCCGTGGTGCGAAATTTGTTGTGGTGACCATGTGTATCGGTGGGGGGCAAGGCGCGGCTGGCTTGTTTGAAGTGGTGTAATTCGCTAAGCGACTGATTTGCTTTAATGATTAGTCTTATTACGACTTCATAAGAGAGAAATAAAAACGAGCAAGACGGGAAACGCCTGTCTTGCTTTTTTTTGAAAGTAGGAACGATTCGTCGTCCCGTCAATCATACCCACCACCCAACATCCGATCCGCTATGCAATCAAAAATCATCCCCCGTCGCGACCTCGATTTTTTGCTGTATGAATGGCTGAATGTCGAATCCTTAAATCAGCGTGAACGTTTTGCTGACCATACCCGCGAAACCTTCAATGCTGCGCTCGATACCTGCGAGCAAATCGCCACTGAGTTATTTGCCCCGCATAATAAAAAGAACGATCAGAACGAGCCGCATTTTGATGGCGAAGTCGTACATATCATCCCTGAAGTAAAAACGGCGCTCAACGCGTTTTGCGAAGCGGGTTTGATGGCCGCGGGACAAGATTTTGAACTCGGCGGCATGCAATTACCCTGCGTAGTCGAGAAGGCAGGTTTTGCCTACTTTAAAGGTGCCAACGTTGGTACTTCTTCATATCCATTTCTGACGATTGGCAATGCCAATACCTTGATGAAATGCGGTACACCAGAGCAAATTGAACTGTTCGCCAAACCGATGTTGGAAGGCCGCTTCTTTGGCACGATGTGTTTGTCAGAGCCGCAGGCGGGGTCTAGTTTGTCCGATATTGTCACTCGCGCAGAACCTCAGGCCGATGGTAGTTATCGCCTGACTGGTAATAAGATGTGGATCTCTGCCGGCGAGCATGAATTATCAGAAAATATTATTCATCTGGTGCTCGCCAAAGTACCGGATGAAAACGGTAAATTGATACCGGGAGTAAAGGGAATTTCTCTTTTTATCGTCCCTAAAAAACTCGTCAATGCAGATGGTTCATTAGGTGAGCGCAATGACGTTGTGCTGGCTGGCTTAAACCATAAAATGGGCTATCGCGGTACCACCAATTGCCTGCTCAATTTTGGCGAAGGTAAGTTCAAACCGGAAGGCAAAGCAGGCGCAATCGGCTATCTGGTCGGTACCTTGCATAAAGGTCTCGCTAATATGTTTCACATGATGAATGAGGCGCGTATTGGTGTTGGTCTGGGCGCAGTTATGCTTGGTTATACCGGTTATCTGCATTCACTGGACTATGCACGAAACCGCCCGCAAGGACGCAATCCGCAAGCCAAAGATCCTGCTACGGCGCAACTGCCTATCATTCAACATACCGATGTCAAACGGATGTTGCTAGCGCAAAAAGCGTATGTCGAAGGCGGCCTTGCACTCAATTTATATTGTGCCCGTCTGGTAGATGAAGAACGCAGCGCGACAAATCCGGCAGCACGCGCCAACGCCTTATTGTTACTGGATATCTTGACGCCAATCGCTAAGTCCTGGCCCTCTCAATGGTGTCTGGAAGCGAACAATCTGGCGATCCAGATCCATGGCGGTTATGGTTACACGCGTGAATACAACGTGGAACAGTTCTATCGCGATAATCGCTTAAATCCGATTCATGAGGGTACGCACGGCATACAAGGTCTGGATTTATTGGGGCGTAAAGTTGTCATGCAAGACGGCGCTGCATTGCAAGCACTCGGTGCGGAGATGCAAGCTACAATCACTCGTGCAGCCGGTAATCCGGAGTTATCTGACTATGCCCAAGCCTTGTCGCTGGCTTTACGTCGCACTGCGATTGTCACACAGCAGTTATATGCAGCTGGTGATTTGAATAAAACACTGGCAAATGCGTCCCTTTATCTGGAGGCGTTTGGGCATACCGTTGTCTCCTGGATTTGGTTAGAGCAAGCGTTGTTATCGGTTGGAAAAGAAACCCATCACGACGCCAATTTCTACGCAGGAAAACTGCAAGCTTGTAAATATTTTTATCAGTGGGAACTACCAAAAGTCCATCAACAATTAGATTTACTGGCGAGTCTGGATACGACGACTTTAGATATGCAAGACGCCTGGTTTTAAAAATCCAACTTAAAAATAGATTAAAAATAATCGGAGACAAAGATGAAAACAGTACGCACTTCACAACAACTATTTGACCTCAAAGGTAAAACCGCCTTAATCACTGGTGGCTCTCGTGGATTAGGTTTGCAAATGGCCGAGGCATTGGGCGAGCAGGGCGCCAAACTGGTGCTGTCTTCACGCAAACAATCAGATCTGGATGAGGCAGTCGCGCATCTAAAAAGCAAAGGTATTGACGCTAGCGCGATTGCCGCTGATTTGGGTAAAGACGGTACGGTAAAACCGCTGGTCGATGAAGCATTGGCGCGACTCGGCCATATCGATATCCTCATCAATAATGCTGGCGCAACCTGGGGCGCGCCGGCTGAAGATTATCCGGTTGAGGCATGGGATAAAGTGATGAACCTCAATATCCGCAGTATCTTTTTGTTGTCGCAAGAAGTCGGTAAGCGCTCAATGATTCCTCGCAAATACGGTCGCATTATCAATGTCGCCTCGATTGCTGGTTTGGCGGGCAACGGACCGGGTACGATGCAGACGATTGCCTACAATACGTCCAAAGCGGCAGTCATCAATTTCACTCGCACGCTGGCAGGCGAGTGGGGCGTACATGGCATTACCGTCAATGCCGTCGCGCCAGGATTTTTCCCATCCAAAATGACGAAGGGCATATTAGAAAATCTGGGCGAAGAAAAACTCTCCAAAGACGCTCCGCTGCAACGCATCGGTGACGATGAAGATTTAAAAGGCGTTGCCTTATTGTTTGCCTCTGATGCAGGTAAACATATTACTGGTCAAACCTTGGCAGTCGATGGTGGAGTCTCTGCGGTTTAATGCGGGCAATTTA
>JANXTO010000324.1 GCA_025352365.1 Undibacterium sp.
GATGGCGCGCCTTTGCTGACGGATAACGGCAATATCATCATCGACGTGCATGGCTTGCAAATTGCCGATCCGGTAGCGATGGAGGCGGCTATGAACAATATCGTCGGTGTGGTGACAGTAGGTTTGTTTGCGCAACAAGGCTCGAATGTCTGCTTGCTGGGTACCGCAAAAGGTGTTGAAACACTGACGTTTTAAAGCCCGCTGCGTTTTAAAGTCAGTTGCGTTTTAAAGTCAGTTGCGTATCAACTCCCATTGATTGTGGAGTTGTATCAGGATAAGCAGATACTCCCTTTATGTTTTTAAGAATATGCCCGATTGTCCAATGATTGATTGGACGATTAAAATATACTGGGAGGTAGTGTATAGAATTGTTGACTCTTGCACTTATTGACTCAATACCTGCATACATAAAAAAAGCCCCGCCGAAACGGGGCTTTTTACTAAATCTTTAATCGAAAAGATTAAGGATTTTGGATGTTGGAAGCTTGCTTGCCTTTAGGGCCTTGCGTGACTTCGAACTGTACTTTTTGACCTTCTTTTAAAGTCTTAAAGCCGTTCATCTGGATTGCGGAAAAGTGGGCGAACAAATCCTCACCGCCGTCATCCGGAGTGATAAAGCCAAAGCCTTTGGAATCATTGAACCACTTGACGGTACCTGTTGCCATAATGCATCTTTCAAATATAAACTAATCACACGAGCCGTAAAAGCAAGAAACCTAGCATAAAGCAGTCTTCCCCTAAACTTGCTCACTTCTATTGACATTTGCTGCACATTTGTTGTCAATAAATACTATTCTTGGCGGAAAAAAAAGTAATGTCAAGATATTTTGTTGCTATATCAGACACTGTTTGCAACACTGTTGTTTTTTTACTTAATGACAATAGATTAGGCTTTTTTATTTTAATACATTTGAGTGAATGTTGTTGCGCTGCCTACTATTTTTAATAATTTATACTTAAGAATGAAAGTGTGCTTAAACGTTTTGCCTTAAGCAGCCAACAACGTGTGATTTGTAACTATATTGAATTATCATCAGCAGGCTTGATGTATTGAATTTGAGCACCATCTGCGGAAAATAAAGAAAACGCGTAACATCACTAAAACGTGATTGATTTGTTGTTGTACGATTCAGTCACTAAGTGTGCATTGATCAAACAAACCTCCTTTTATCCGTTTATTTTTCGACTCTCGACTGAATCAACGTACTAGAATAGACGCATGGGAAACAAGCAAGGAAACGGTACGATACTGGAGCGGCAAGCCCAAAAGCTTAAACCTCCATCCATGTACCAAGTGGCGCTGCTCAATGATGACTACACTCCGATGGAGTTTGTAGTGGTCATCATTCAGGAGTATTTTAATAAAGACCGCGAAACCGCGATGCAGATCATGCTTAAGGTACACCGGGACGGCAAAGGCATCTGTGGGGTTTATACCAAGGATGTCGCTTTAACCAAAGTGGAACTGGTGTTGACGCACGCTCGTAAGGCAGGGCACCCCCTGCAATGTGTGATGGAGGAAGTATGATTGCGCAAGAACTGGAAGTTAGCCTGCACATGGCTTTTGTTGAAGCCAGACAGGCTCGTTATGAGTTCATCACGGTCGAGCACTTGTTGCTCGCCTTGCTGGATAATCCTTCCGCTGCCGAGGTAATGCGAGCTTGCGCCGTAAATATTGAAGATTTACGCAAATCTCTCAGTAATTTTATCAGCGACAATACGCCAACTGTGCCCGGTACTAGTGAGGTAGATACGCAACCAACGCTTGGTTTTCAGCGTGTGATTCAGCGTGCGATCATGCATGTGCAATCTGCGTCTAACGGTAAAAAAGAAGTCACTGGCGCGAATGTGCTGGTAGCGATTTTTGGTGAAAAAGATTCACACGCTGTTTATTATCTGCATCAGCAAGGTGTGACACGTCTGGATGTGGTTAATTTCATCTCTCATGGCGTGCGCAAAGATCAGCAGACCGAGCCACAAAAATCATCTGAAGGTGGAGAGGAACCGCAGGCAGAAGGCCAGCAAAAAGAAAATCCTCTCGACCAATTTACTCAAAATTTGAACAAAGCTGCAGCGGAAGGTCGGATCGATCCATTGATCGGACGTGACAGTGAAGTTGAGCGCGTCATTCAAATTTTATGTCGTCGTCGCAAAAATAATCCTTTGCTCGTTGGTGAGGCTGGTGTTGGAAAAACGGCGATTGCTGAGGGACTGGCATGGCGCATTACGCAAAACGACGTACCAGAGATTTTGCAAAACTCCATCGTCTACTCACTGGACATGGGTGCTTTGTTAGCCGGTACAAAATACCGTGGTGATTTTGAATTACGCCTGAAAGGTGTGCTCAAGCAGCTTAAAGATAATCCTAACGGCATTTTATTTATTGACGAAATCCATACGATCATCGGAGCAGGCTCTGCTTCTGGCGGTACTCTGGATGCCTCTAATCTATTGAAGCCTGCCTTATCTAATGGTCAGCTTAAATGCATCGGTGCGACGACTTACACTGAGTATCGCGGCGTGTTTGAAAAAGATCATGCTTTAGCACGTCGTTTCCAAAAAATTGACGTCAATGAGCCAACGATTGAACAAACGGTGCAAATTTTGCGTGGTCTCAAATCTAAATTTGAAGAACACCATAACGTTAAATATTCCGCTTCTGCATTGACAACCGCAGCTGAATTATCAGCACGTTTCATCAATGATCGTCATCTGCCAGATAAGGCAATTGATGTAATTGATGAAGCTGGTGCTGCGCAACGTGTACTGCCAAAATCGAAGCAAAAGAAAACAATAGGTAAAGCAGATATCGAAGATATTATTGCTAAGATCGCTCGTATTCCGCCACAAACGGTCAACCAAGATGATCGCAGTAAGCTGAAAACAATTGATCGTGATCTGAAAAATGTCGTCTTTGGTCAAGAACCAGCGATTGATGCTTTAGCTGCGTCAATCAAGATGGCACGTGCTGGTTTGGGCAATGCAGACAAACCAATCGGCTCCTTCTTATTCTCGGGTCCAACGGGCGTCGGTAAAACGGAAGTTGCTAAGCAGCTGGCATTTACGCTCGGTATTGAGCTGATTCGCTTTGATATGTCTGAATACATGGAGCGCCATGCCGTCAGCCGCCTAATCGGCGCGCCACCGGGTTATGTCGGTTTCGACCAAGGTGGCTTGCTGACCGAGGCGATCAATAAGAAGCCGCATGCTGTCTTGCTGCTGGATGAGATTGAGAAAGCTCATCCAGATGTATTCAACATCTTGTTGCAAGTTATGGATCATGGCACGCTGACAGACAATAATGGTCGCAAGGCAGATTTCCGTAATGTGATCATTATCATGACAACCAATGCAGGTGCTGAGAGCTTGCAGAAACGTTCTATTGGCTTCAATGACAGCAAAGAAGCAGGCGACGAGATGGCGGATATCAAGCGGATGTTTACGCCTGAGTTCCGTAATCGTCTGGATGCGATCATTAGCTTCCGTGCCTTGGATGAAGAAATTATCTTGCGTGTTGTCGATAAATTCTTAATGCAGTTAGAAGAGCAATTGCATGAGAAAAAAGTCGAAGTTACCTTTACTGAGTCTTTACGTAAATTCCTAGGTAAAAAAGGTTTTGATCCATTGATGGGTGCAAGGCCAATGGCGCGCTTGATTCAAGACATGATACGAAAAGCACTGGCTGACGAACTATTGTTCGGGAAATTAGTTAGTGGTGGTCGTGTCATCGTTGATCTGGATGATAAAGATCAGATCAAGTTAGAATTTTCCGAGGGCGATGCAACACCACCTGAGGCTTCACAAGAAGTAGTAGAAGTTGAGTAAATTTATAAGGTAAGTTTGTACAGTAATTCTGGACGGCTGACTCTTTGGTAAAACACAGTTATTTTTGTACTGAGAATTTTAACGACTCTAAAAATATTTTACCAAGGAGGATGACATGGTTGGTTTTACACTCCCAGTATTTGTACTTGATTACACACTGAAGACGATAGATTCGATACTTTCTCAATCGGGTTTAGAGGGTAAAGAAGTCGAAGTTGATGTTTATGAACGAAGTGATGTGAATAAAAAACACATTGCTTCAGGTCAAAGAATCAAAGGGGAGGACGACCTGTTTAAAGTAACCGTCAATACTGATGCTGGTTTGCATACCGATGAGTGGAACTACACTATTTTGCGAGAATCGGCAGGACGTAGTCGAAAACTTAAAAAGTAATATTTAGTAAAACAAAAAGCCCGGACTCCAGTTCGGGTTTTTTGTTTTGGCTAGTTTAATTTTTTCTAAACGTGTGTTGGATTGTGATTGGTTTCTGATTCATTTGGCTGAGTTTTATTTAGCTCATTTTTGAGCCGAAAGTTTGCCGAACTGGAATCGTAGCAGGATCAAAATTATCCAGACAATGCACATTGATGCCAAAATGATCCGGCGTAACGCGCTTGCGGTGGAATGGATAAATACCACAAATTTGGCAGAAAAAATGTCTCGCCGTCATGCTGTTAAATTGATACTCGCTCAGATGTTGTTCTCCGGCCAATAATTCAAATTGACTCTCATGTACCTTAATCATTAGCGCATTTTTCTTGCGGCAAATTGAGCAGTCGCAAGTCGTTAGTTCGGGGAAATCGGTTTGAATCTCAAATCGTATCGCGCCGCAATGGCAACTCCCTTGAGTTTTTTTTACAATTTGCTCAGTCATGCGAAATGCGTCCTAGTGTTTGCCAGTACTACCAAATCCACCTTCACCACGCTCACTACCACCAAATTCTTCTACTACATTAAAACCGACTTGTAATACTGGGACAATGATCAGTTGTGCCAAACGCTCCATTGGTTGCAAGGTGAATTCGTTTTGACCACGATTCCAGGTAGACACCATCAGTTGACCTTGGTAGTCCGAGTCGATCAAGCCAACAAGGTTGCCTAAGACGATACCGTTTTTATGTCCCATACCACTGCGTGGCAAGATCATAGCGGCGTAAGCTGGGTCACCTATGTGTATTGCCAGACCAGTCGGGATTAAAACCGTTTCGCCGGGTTTAATCGTAATTGGCGCATCGATGCAAGCCCGCAAATCCAGACCTGCGCTACCGGGCGTGCCATAGGCTGGCAATTGGTCTTTCATACGAGTGTCGAGGATTTTCAGATCGATATTTTTCATGCGAATTCTTTTATGTGTTTATGTTGAATTTAGTAGCGAAATTATTGTTGAGTTTTATTTAAACGCTGCGTTATTTCTTGTATCAATTGAATCGCTAACGTTTGTTTATTGGCTCGCGGTAAGGCGGTATGTCCGTTTGCGTCAAATAAAATTAATTCATTTTCGTCTGTACCAAAAGTGTGGTGGCCAATATTGCCCACCAGCAGAGGTACGTTTTTCTTTATACGTTTAGCTGCACCATAGTGCAGAAGATGTTCAGATTCCGCTGCGAATCCAACACAGTAGGGTGCATTTGGAAGGGCGGCAACACTGGCGAGGATATCCGGATTTTGTACAAATTCAAGTTGAGGCGTGTCGCTATCGCTAGTTTTCTTAATTTTTTGTGTACTTGCCGTCGCTACGCGCCAGTCAGCTACCGCAGCTACTGCGATAAAAACATCTTGCGGTTTTTTTACGGTAGACGTTACCTGCGCCGTTATGTCCGCCTTAACATATGTCATCACTGCATCATGCATTTGCTGTGCAGTCTGCACCGAGATGCGATGCGTACCATAAGGTGCGTCTAATGCAGTCGGGCCAGAGATTAAAGTGACATTGGCTCCAGCTTCCCACGCCGCTTGAGCAATCGCATAACCCATTTTCCCTGATGATAAATTGGTGATTCCACGCACTGGATCGATAGGTTCAAATGTCGGACCTGCTGTAATCAGTACCTCTTTTCCAGCCAGAGATTTAGCCTGAAAAGACGCGATGATTTCTGCCAGCAGCTGATCGACCTCTAACATCCGACCCATACCAACTTCACCGCAGGCTTGCTCACCTGCCGCAGGCCCTAAAATTTGGATACCATCTTTTTTAATTTGCGCAACGTTACGTTGGGTAGCCGGATTGAGCCACATTTCTACGTTCATTGCAGGTGCTACCAGTAGTGGCACATGATGTGGTCGGGCTACGCACATAGTTGAAAGCAGATCATCGCAAGTGCCGTGCGCTAGCTTGGAGATGAAATTTGTACTGCAGGGCGCAATGACGATCACATCCGCATCGCGAGTAAGGTCGATATGCGGCATATTGTTGTGGATGCGTGTATCCCACTGATCGGTATAAACAGGATTGCCCGACAGCGCTTGCATGGTCACAGGAGTGATGAATTGCGTCGCACTTTGCGTCATCACGACTTGTACTTGCGCACCTGCTTTGCCTAATGCGCGAGTCAGTTCCGCAATCTTATAACAGGCGACACCACCGGTTAAGCCGAGAACAATTTTTTTGCCAGCAAGCCGCATGATGATTCCTTATTTTTTTACCCGACGCAGCTCATCCAAAATAAATAAAGCGGCGCCAATACAAATTGCACTATCTGCAATATTAAATGCAGCGAAGTGATACGCATCCTTGTAATGGAAGTCCAAAAAGTCGATGACATGACCATACATCAAGCGATCCAGTACGTTACCCAGAGCGCCACCCATAATCAAGGCTAGCGCCCAGCAAAACAAGCGCTGTCCGGCATTTTGCTTGATCAGATAAGTAATCACCAGTGCAGCCACCACGCCGATGGCGGTAAATAAATAACGTTGCCAGCCAGATTCTGATGATAAGAAACTGAATGCCGCCCCCTTGTTATACGCCAACACCAAGTTGAAAAAAGAGGTGACTGGAAGTGATTCGCCCAGAGTAAATAGTTTGGCGATCGTTATTTTGCTAAGTTGATCTAACAAAATAACAATACCGGCCAAGCCTAGCCAAGGCGCCAATGAGCTCCCTGAAGATTTAGAGACGGTAGAAAACGAATTGCGTTTTTTAGTTGCCATATACTGAGAATGAATTTGTTTTAATAAGAGAGATTATCGTGTAAATGATTCTTGATAATTCTTGATGACATCGATAATGATTGCATTATTGAGACGCTGATCTCTCATCTCAACCCTCCCCCACAAAAGAGAGAGGGGCTAAAGCTTAAAGCGATAAATTGAGTCAATTTGAATTATGCAAATTGACGCGATTCTCCACCACCAAACAAATTACTGATACAACGACCGCATAAGCCGTTGTGTTCTGCATGCGCGCCAACATCAGCGCGATAGTGCCAGCAACGCTCACACTTTTGATAGCTGGATGGGGTAACAATCACGGCCTCTTCCGCTTCGGTCGCCACTTTCTCTATCGCGGCTGCTGACGTGATCAACACAAAACGTAAGTCATCAGCAAAGCTTTGCAATAAGTCAAACTTAGCGCCGCTGGCTTTGATCGTAACTTCCGCTTGCAAGGATGCACCGATGCCACCAGCTACCCGAACTTCTTCCAATTGCTTAGTAACGTCCGTGCGAATCAAGCGCAACGCAGTGTATTTTTCCATCAATGCAGTAGCATTGTCGATGACCGGTAAAGCGTAATACAGTTGCGTAAAAATCGTTTCATCGCTTTCTGCATATGCTTCTTTACTGGCGAAACTGACCCAGGCTTCTTCCGCTGTAAAAGACAAAGTTGGTGCCATCAGGCGCAGCAAACTTTGGGTAATATGCCAGATCGCTGTTTGTGCGGAACGACGCGCTAAGGATGTTGTGCCACTTGTGTATAAACGGTCTTTCAAGATATCGAGGTAAAAACCGCCAAGATCTTCTGAGCAGAAGGATTGCAATTTGGCGACCACCGGATGGAATTCAAACTGCTCATAATGTGCGAGGATATTGGCTTGCAACGCTGCCATATTGGCGATCGCGTAACGATCAATTTCCAGCATCTCATTGATAGCCACTGCGTCAGTCGCAGGATTGAAATCTGAGGTATTCGCTAACAGGAAGCGCAAAGTATTGCGGATGCGGCGATAAGATTCCGTTACGCGTTTCAAGATTTCGTCAGAGATAGACAGCTCGCCTGAGTAATTGGTTGCAGCGACCCACAAACGCAAGATATCTGCGCCGAGCGTGTCCGAGATTTTTTGTGGCGCTACAACGTTACCTTTGGACTTAGACATTTTCTTGCCTTCGCCATCGACCACAAAC
>JANXTO010000325.1 GCA_025352365.1 Undibacterium sp.
CCATCGTTCACAATTAGCGGTCACACGCTAGCGACTATCCTGATTTTAGCCACTGGATCTGATCACCGCGAATCTATGGCCTGATCACTTGCGCATCGCCGACCGACAGTGGCTAATTTTAACGCCCGATATCTGCCAATACTTGACGTTCCGCCGCCAAAGCTAGAATTAAATTGTCAGACAAAAAAATGTTTTGCTGTGAACAGTTTTGTTTGACTAAGTTTTCAACAATGTTGATCTGATTCGCAATGCTAAGGCACACAACATCAGCGAATGGATTACCAGGTGATTCGGCGAACATGAGTGCGCTACTTTCTTGAGAAACATAAGAGGGAGTGGTGCGCGACAAGTTAAGCGATTACGCTGAACTAAGAACTACCCGCTAATAGCAAGTAAGTAGTAAAAAAAATTTAAGGCTTTTTTTAAACTCTGATAAATTCTGTGCCATCATTTAGTCGGCCAGGTAGTAAGAAATATTGTTATGAAAAATGATCGTTTTTTGTAATGGCTACATGATTTTTTAGAGATTGATTATTTGTTTCATATCAGATGCCAAATATACAGCACCTTAATCTATAAAAAGGGTGAGATGACGCAACAAAATTTAACTTTTAAAGTACGCTT
This sequence comes from Undibacterium sp., assembly GCA_025352365.1. Classification (GTDB taxonomy): domain Bacteria; phylum Pseudomonadota; class Gammaproteobacteria; order Burkholderiales; family Burkholderiaceae_D; genus Undibacterium. The sequence goes on from JANXTO010000325.1 coordinate 625, forward strand.
TCTAGTACAGTTTATTCTCGAAATAGATACTATAATGTCAGTTACGTAGTGCTGACAGTTAGATAACACGAAAGCACGACAAATTAGTACGAATCACTGAGGGCAAACTTGTTGAAAAACGAGGACGCAAAGCCACCGGCCTACAGCGCGAAAGCGCCATGGCAGCGGGGTTGCCAACGAAACATAAATTACATCTACTGTAATTAAATTGATCGTTGTCACTTCTGGCCCTCGCCTATATTTTTATATCGGAGAGTTGCAGCCATGAAAACATCATCCTTTGAACTGAAATCTCACACAAAAAGTAGTTCGCTATTGACGATTGCGAGCTTGCTTGTAACGTGCGCGGCAAGCCTGCTCAGCGCGTGCGGTGGTGCGAACGACAGCGCATCAACCAATGCACCCACGAGTGCGCAAAGTGCCGCACAAATCGATCCTTTGGTTGCTACTGGCACTACTACTTTACAAGTTGATGTACTTAATTTGCCTGACGCAGCAGCAATGCAAATTGCGCAGCCAGCGTTTCATCTTGCGCCGGTATTGCTCAACACGCCGGAGCTTGAGGACAGTGCTTTATCTGCATTGTCGGCACCACATACGCAAGCGATACCAACGGAATTTAAAAATCTTTCAACACGTCGCTTGACCGTATCTGCAATGCAGATTGTCAGAGATTTGCATAATCGGAATACGCAAACTCAAACGCAATCACAGCCACAATCACAGCCACAATCACAATCACAGCCACAATCACAGCCACAGCCACAATCACAATCACAATCACAGCCTCAGTCTCAGTCTCAGTCTACACGGGATAGCAACACAGCTAGCCCGGCTGCTGCGACAACTACCGTGTCAACCTATACACCAGCGCAAATTCGCGCAGCCTACGGTTTGCCAGCCATACCAGCAAACACCAATGCGCTGACTCCGGCGCAAGCTGCCCAACTCGGTGCTGGACAAACCATTTATATTGTTGACGCAATGCGCGACCCTAATGTCGCCGCGGAACTGACAACATTTAATCAAAAATTTGGCTTGCCCGCGTGTACTACTAAAACGATCTCCGCCACAACAGCACTCCCGCTTACGGCAGCATCAGTTAGTGGCTGCGAATTTGCAGTGGTCTACAACACTGCCAGCGGTACCTTAACGGCGACAGCACCTGCTTATGATTCTGGCTGGGCGACAGAAATCGCTCTCGACGTGCAGTGGGCGCATGCGACAGCACCGTTGGCACGGATTATTTTGATCGAAGCAGCTGATGCTTCACTCAATAGTTTGATCGGTGGCGTGAAATTAGCGAATGCGATGGGGCCAGGTGTAGTCTCAATGAGCTTTGGTGCGACAGAAGGTAATTGGACCGGCTCGGTTGATACCACATTTGCAGCTGCAAACATGACATATCTTGCTGCGACAGGTGATTCTGGCGCTTCCGTTGAATGGCCTTCGGTCTCGCCAAATGTATTGGCAGTTGGCGGTACTAGCTTGAGCTTCTCAGGTACTGGCACGCGTAGTGAGGTGAGTTGGTCTGGCACAGGTGGAGGCACCAGTGCATATACAGCCACACCAGCTTATCAATCCAACGCGATACCAGGCATGGGAACGGTGGCACGTCGTACAGTTGCCGATGTATCGTTCAATGCAGATCCCTCTACAGGACAATATGTAGCGATTATTCCTTCAGGCAGTACTGCTGCGAGTTGGGTCAGTGCTGGTGGCACCAGTTTATCTACCCCACAGTGGGCTGGCATCGTCGCTATCGCCAACGCATCACGCGCTTTGGCTGCGAAATCTGCATTAGGTGTGCCGCATGCCGTTTTTTATGGACAAATATCAACTGTACCTGGTATTTACGCCAGTGCGTTTTCGGATATCACCAAAGGTTCTGACGGTACTTGCGCCACTTGTACTGCCAAAATCGGATATGACTCATTGTCTGGTTTAGGCACACCCAATATCAACAACTTATTGACCAGTTTGTCCGGCGCAAGTACGACAGCGACTGCGCCGGTCGTGACGCCTGCGAGCATTGCTGGCAAAGTCGGCACTGCATTATCGTTCACGGTATCTGCTACTTCTGCCAACCCATTGACCTATAGTGTAAGTGCTGCACCATCCGGGATGGCGATTAGCAGCACTGGCGCGATGACGTGGGCAATGCCAGTACTTGGTACTTATTCAGTATTAGTGACAGCAAAAGATGCTAAAACTGGACTGAACGGCCAAGCCATTTATACCATCACAATCACCGCCGCGACAACGACTCAAGCGCCTGTAGTCAATGCAACGACGATTCTGGGCAAAGTGGGTACGGCATTGTCGTTTAACGTGTCGGTCACTGCATCCAATCCAGTGACTTACGCGATGAATGGCGCACCCGCCGGGATGACTATTAGTGCGTCTGGCGTCCTAAGCTGGGCAACGCCGGTAACCGGCAACTATGCTGTAAATGTGATTGCAAAAGACAGCAAAACCGGATTAACCGGTCAAGGTATTTTCACCGTAACAATTAGCACAACTAACGTAAGCGGTCCGGTAATAACTGTGCCAACCATGGTAGGCATCGCGGGCAAAGCGCTTTCCGGTACGATAGGAATCACTGATCCAGGTACGACGTCCTTATCCATCACTATCTCTGGTGCACCGATGGGAATGAGTTTCTCTATGATCGGAATGAACGTGATCGCCGCTTGGGCGAGTCCGGTAGCGGGCAGCTATAGTTTGAGCGTGTCCGTTGTAGATTCTGCTGGACGCACTGCAAAAGTGGCGATCCCTATCACTATTAATGCGAAGTAATAGCAAAGGTATAACATCAGGAAACATTATTACGATATAAGTAAAGCGAAAAAATTGCGAATCATGTTTGATGGCTCTCCGTTTTTTCGCCACTTTCACTCTTTAGTCTACCGAAGTTTAATATACTCCCCATTATTTTTTAAAAAACTAAGCTATCGCCCAACTAACCTCTGGAGAATTTAATATACATAGTAGGAGTATATAAGCACTACCAATCTTTACCTTAATAAAAGCTCACCTGCAATGTGGCGAAGTAGCTTGGGCCAAATTAAAAATTCAGAGTTTTAACACCTTCAGCTGTACCCAGCAAACAGACATTCGCGCCTTGTTGCGCAAACAAACCTACTGTCACCACACCGACGATATTGTTCATAGCCGCCTCCATCGCTACCGGATCGGCAATTTGCAAGCCATGCACGTCGATGATGATATTGCCGTTATCCGTCAGCAAAGGCGCGCCATC
>JANXTO010000145.1 GCA_025352365.1 Undibacterium sp.
TGATGATAGTGCCGGCAATTGCACTCGCAGATGATCCTCAAAAAGAGGGGCGGGCTTACTTGGCGCAAGGGGACAACAGTAACGCGGTGAAAAAATTTGCAGAGGCAGCAAAAAGTAATCCTTTTGATGCCTCCGCGTTAAATAATCAGGCCGTCGCCTATGCTGCCCAGGGCGATAATGAAAAAGCACTAACGTTATTAGAACGCGCAAATAAACTCAGCCCTAGTCGTACTGATATCGCGGCTAATCTAAATGAATTGCGTACCTGGATGAGTCGATATATGCCCCAGTTACTTGCGCAGAGAAAAGAGCCAATTATGAATGTGTATCCTAATCAGTCGATTGTTCCACCAGAACCACCAGCACTTTGGAAAAAATAAATCACATCGCCGTGTGTTATCGTGGTCTCAAAATGCGTGTACATAATTTCATAATGCGGGCGCTTGCCAAATGCCAGTTTTTAATGCACTATGAGTTTCTCTTTATTTTTTCCTAGCCATAAACATCGTCGAAATAATTATAGTCAGTCTTTAAAAATAAATAAAAAGCCACTAATTAAATGACACTTACACACTTCTTTTTCTCCTTTTATTTTAATTATTCCCAGCCAAAGGCGGTGGAAAAACGGTAAGCGCACGAAGAAAAAGAGCTAACCAAATTTCTAAAAAACCGCCAGTGATGGCGGTTTTTTTTTGATCATTTTGATGAATTAGTTTTTAAGTTTTTATTGAACATTACTGAACGTTTATTAAACGTTTCTTAAACATTAACAGGGAGCTACACCATGCTACGCACTGACGATCTACGCATCCGGGAAATGAAGGAGTTGATACCACCATCACACTTGATCCGTGAGTTTGGCTGTTCAGAAAAAGCCGCAGATACCGCTGCCAATGCACGCACTGCCTTGCATCGTATTTTGCATGCACAAGACGATCGCGTCATGGTTGTCATTGGTCCATGCTCGATTCACGACACCAAAGCCGCGATGGAGTATGCGCACAAGCTAGTCAAGGAGCGTGAGCGCTTTGCCGGTGAATTAGAAATTGTGATGCGCGTGTATTTCGAAAAACCACGTACTACGGTCGGCTGGAAAGGTTTGATCAACGATCCGTATATGGATAATAGTTTCCGTATTAATGATGGTTTGCGCATTGCTCGTGAATTACTCTTAAATATTAATGAGCTCGGCTTGCCTGCCGGAACTGAATATCTGGATGTGATTAGCCCGCAATATATTGCTGACTTGATTAGCTGGGGCGCGATTGGCGCACGGACTACGGAGTCACAAATTCATCGTGAATTAGCCTCGGGCTTATCTTGCCCTGTCGGCTTTAAAAACGGTACGGATGGTAATGTGAAGATTGCAGTCGATGCGATTAAAGCTGCCTCGCATCCGCATCATTTTTTATCAGTAACAAAAGGAGGTCACTCCGCCATAGTGTCCACTAATGGCAATGAAGATTGCCACATCATTTTACGCGGTGGTAAAGCCCCTAATTTTGATGCCGCCAGTGTTGATGCTGCGTGCAAAGATATCGCCAGCAATGGCTTGGCATCCAGGCTGATGATCGACGCATCACATGCTAATAGCTCAAAAAATCCAGCCAATCAGATCCCGGTCTGCGCTGATATTGCCAGCCAGATCGCCGCTGGTGACAATCGTATTGTCGGTGTTATGGTGGAATCACATCTGGTTGCAGGACGGCAGGACCTGATACCCGGTAAAGAGTTGGTATATGGCCAGTCCGTAACCGATGGATGCATTGCCTGGGATGACAGCATCAAGGTATTAGAAGGCTTGGCCGAGGCAGTGAAGCAACGTCGTCTTAAGCAGCAGGGATAAGAGCAAGCTAAGCAAAAATCCCATGCTTAAAGATGAAAAAGGCTGATGAGTCAATTACTCTTCAGCCTTTTCCACGTTTCCAAATAAATCTGGGCTTATTCTAAAAGCGTTTGGTCAAAGTCATTTGATCGCCCTCACGCCGCATTTCTACACGGTTTAAAAATGACATGCCGAGCAGAGTAAATGTAAGACCACCCTCAAGCACAGATGCATCTACCTGCTGTAATTCCAGGTCGCCAATTTTGACCGAATCTAGTCTGATTTTATAGACCGTCACAATGCCATTAGCCGTGTTAGCACGGCCTAATTGGCCAGCTTTGTAGTTGATACCAAGTCGTACCGCATCTGCCGCAGGAATGGAAATCAGACTGGCACCAGTATCCACTAACATATTTAAGCTACTGCCACCGTTGATCTGGCCTTTAGCTGTGAAATGCCCGAGAGAATCTGCCTGCAATACGACGTTGTTACTGGTGCTGGCCGCCGCCCTATGTACATACTGCCCGATTGCTAATACTTGGCGTTTGCCGTTGACGTCAATCGTGGCAGTCTCATTGTCTGCCGCAATTAATTTGATGCCATTGGTGATGGTACTGCCGACGGAATACGTTTTCGGTTGATTGCCTTCTACCACTAGCACGGCTTTACCTGGGAACAAACCAACTACGCCAATTTCCGCTGCCAATGCTGACGATAATACACAGCACAACAGTGGTAAGCAGAGCAAACGCGAGGAAATTTTCATAGGTGGTTTGCAGCTAAAAAATGATTGTAAAAGCAAAGAGGCGCAGCGAGTTTAAAGCAGTCCCTGAAAACTATATTTAAAACTCATTACTAATAATTAATCGCGGAAGTTATTAAATTCCAATGGCAAATCTTTAATATCCTTGCGCAGCAACGCCATCGCTTCTTGCAAATCATCACGCTTGGCGCCAGTGACTCGTACTGCATCACCTTGGATTGTCGCCTGGACTTTGAGCTTACTTTCTTTAAGTGCCTTAACGATTTTTTTAGCGTCTTCTGTCTCAATGCCATTTTTAACTTTGATGACTTGTTTGACTTTGTCGCCGCCAATTTTATCGATCTTACCCATGTCAAGGAAGCGCACATCGACTTTACGTTTGCCTAAAGTTTGCGTTACTTCAATCATGATTTGTTCAAGATGGAAATCAGAGTCGCCAAAAATAATGATTTCGCGTTCTTTGTCTTTCAGTTCGATTTTGGCGCTAGTGCCTTTAAGGTCGAAGCGGTTAGTGATGACTTTGTTCGATTGCGTCACCGCATTCTTGACTTCTTCCATGTTGGCTTCAGAGACGGTATCAAATGAGGGCATGATGCTTCCTTAGTGAAAAAATTAACGTGCATCATTTTAGCAAATGCAGGCAAGTACGACAGGCCAAAGGCTATAATTCTGCGCTTATGGCAAACAAACTTCCTCTTCAATACGATTATCCGCTGCAAAAGCTCAATACCTTCGGAATTGCAGCTAAGGCCAGGTCTTTTTTGCAACTTCAAACGCGCGAACAATTGCTTAGCTTGCATGCAGATCCTACTTTGTCTGCTCTACCGCGTCTGATTTTGGGTGGTGGTAGCAATCTCGTACTATCCGATCGGCTTGATGCACTGGTAATACAAATGAGTTTGATGGGAAAGCATAAGTTAGCGGAGGACGCTGAGTATGTGTACTTACAAGCCGAAGCAGGCGAGAACTGGCACGCGTTTGTTCTGTGGACATTGGCAGAAGGTTATGGCGGTTTAGAAAATCTCTCGTTAATTCCAGGTACGGTAGGCGCTGCACCGATTCAGAATATCGGTGCTTATGGCGTAGAAATGCAGGATTATTTCTATAGTCTGAGTGCGTTTGATTTTGTTACCGGCGAGATTATCGTGCTGGATAAAGAGGCATGTAAATTTGCTTACAGAGACAGCATTTTTAAGCATCAGTATAAAGACCGACTGCTTATTTTGGATGTGACGTTTGCCTTGCCAAAACAATGGCAAGCACATATCAACTATGCCGACGTAGCGAAATTTTTAACTGATCAACATATTCATGCGCCGCTAGCCGTGGATATTAGCAACGCCATTATCGCTATTCGACAAAATAAATTACCTGACCCTGCAGTGATCGGGAATGCAGGTAGTTTTTTTAAAAACCCGATTGTGAGCGCGGATCTGCGTAAGCGCTTATTACAAAGCTATACAGACTTGGTCAGTTACGCGCAGCCGGATGGGCAATTTAAATTAGCTGCGGGTTGGCTGATCGAACAGGCTGGTTGGAAAGGGCGATCACTTGGGCGAGCCGGGGTGTATGAGAAACAAGCCTTGGTATTGGTCAATCGCGGCGGCGCTACAGGAGAGGATGTGCGTCAATTAGCGAAGCAGATTCGACATGATGTCGCGTTAAAATTTGGTGTTGATCTTGAGATTGAGCCCGTGTTTGCCTAGCTGAGTTCACGTGACCTAGGTTCACGATCTGTTCTTGCAAATTTCATATGTTACGGACAGTTTGCGCTCTGTCCTTAAAATATACTGCTGGGGTGTATTTTTAATCGTCCAGAGAAAGTCTGGACGTTAGCATATGTTTCTTTCTATACTCCCCCATTTATTCTATTAATCGTTTATTCAAAGTGACAAACGTAATCCAATGTCTCGGTCACTTCAATTGCAAAGCTGGAGTTGCCTGGCACGCTGAATTCTTGTCCGCCCTGATACTCGTTCCACTGTTCCTCTCCTGCTAAGCGGATGCGGCATTTGCCAGCGGTGACTTCCATTAATTCTGGTGCGCCTGTGTTAAACACCAGACTGGATGGGAAGATAACGCCTATCGTTTTTTTGCTGCCATCGGCGAATAAAATGGTGTGTGAAACGCATTTGCCGTCGAAATAGATATTCGCTTTTTTAACGACACTGACTTGATCGAATTGAGTTGTCATGGCTGTGACCTAAAAGTTCTAAGTGTTATTTGAAGATAAATTCAGTGGAAAGCCCCAAAAAAAACAGCCCGTATAGAAATCACGAGCTGTTAAATTTGCGGGTTTAAAAAGACTTTTATTGACCGCGTTTTGCGCGCGCATTCGCGGCGATCCGCATACGTAATGCATTGAGTTTGATAAATCCACCTGCATCTGCCTGATTGTAGGCGCCGCCATCTTCATCAAAAGTCGCAATAGTCATGTCGAACAGAGAATCTGTTTTGGAGTCGCGTGATACGGTGATCACGTTGCCTTTATACAGCTTCAGGCGTACCCAGCCATTGACTGTTTGCTGTGTGTGATCAATCAGTGTTTGCAGCGCGACACGCTCTGGTGCCCACCAGTAACCGTTGTAGATCATGCTGGCGTAACGTGGCATCAGATCATCTTTCAGATGTGCGACTTCACGATCTAACGTGATGGATTCAATTGCGCGATGTGCGCGCAACATAATGGTACCGCCTGGTGTTTCGTAGCAGCCACGCGATTTCATGCCGACATAACGGTTTTCTACCAAATCCAGACGGCCAATGCCGTGCTTGCCACCCAAGCGGTTTAACTCGGTTAATACGGTCGCAGGTGACATACGCACGCCATTGAGCGCGACGATATCGCCATGCTCAAATTCAATATCCAGATACTCGGCCTGGTCGGGAGCCGCTTCCGGGCTAACAGTCCAGCGCCACATACTTTCTTCTGCTTCGGCACTAGGGTTTTCCAGATGGCGACCTTCAAAGCTGATGTGCAGCAGGTTGGCATCCATGGAGTAGGGCGCGCCGCCATTTTTATGTTTTTGATCGATTTCAATGCCGGCATCTTGTGCATACTTCATCAATTTTTCACGCGACAACAAATCCCATTCACGCCATGGGGCGATGATTTTTACGCCCGGCATCAAGGCATAGGCACCTAGCTCAAAACGCACCTGATCATTACCTTTGCCAGTCGCACCGTGTGAGATCGCGTCAGCACCAGTGGCTTTGGCAATATCGATGAGACGTTTAGCAATTAGCGGACGGGCGATCGATGTACCTAGCAAGTATTCACCTTCATAAATCGTATTCGCACGAAACATCGGGAAAACGAAATCACGTACGAATTCTTCACGCACATCGTCGATATAAATATTTTCAGGCTTGATGCCAAATTTGATCGCTTTTTGACGCGCTGGTTCCAGCTCTTCACCTTGACCAAGATCGGCCGTAAAGGTGATGACTTCGCATTGATAATTATCTTGCAGCCATTTCAGAATGACTGAGGTATCCAGGCCGCCGGAATAGGCCAACACTACTTTTTTGATATCGCTCATGATGTGCTCTCTGTGTACTTTATTACGATGTTGAATTTGACTAACTTTACTTGCTTCAATTTTTGAAAATCCAGCGAGGTTTAACCAATCTTCATGTCGACTAGACGACTAGACTGCCTCGGTAATTGCTCCAACTACCAGATATTCCAGCAAGGCCTTCTGTATATGCAGGCGATTTTCTGCTTCATCCCAGACGACTGATTGCGGGCCGTCGATGACGCCAGCCGAGACTTCTTCACCACGATGTGCCGGCAGACAATGCATGAATAAGGCATCTGGTTTGGCGCGAGCCATTTTGGCTTCGTCTACGATCCAGCCATCAAATGCTTTCAGGCGTGCCTGATTTTCTTCTTCGTATCCCATGCTAGTCCACACATCGGTGTTGACCAGATCAACACCTTCGCAAGCATCTGATGGACGATCAAATACAGTATAAAACTGGCTCGCTACGGTAACTTGCGCCAAATCCAGTTCATACCCTTTTGGGGTAGAAATGTTGAGATGGAAATTGAAAATCTGTGCGGCTTGCAACCATGAGTACAACATGTTGTTGGCGTCGCCTATCCACGCTACAGTTTTGCCTTCAATAGAGCCGCGATGTTCGATGTAGGTAAATACATCAGCAAATACCTGGCAGGGATGATGTTGATTGGTCAGTCCATTGATGACAGGTACGCGCGAATTGGCTGCAAAGCGTTCGATCATTTCTTGTTCAAAGGTGCGGATCATGATGATGTCGCACATGCGTGACATGACTTGACCAGCATCCTCGACCGGTTCGCCACGACCGAGTTGGCTGTCACGAGTATTAAGATAAATCGCGGCGCCGCCAAGCTGATGCATGCCAGCTTCAAACGATAAACGAGTACGCGTAGAATTTTTCTCAAACACCATGACTAAGGTGCGATCTAGCAGCGGATGATAAGGGTCATAGAGCTTGAACTTGCGCTTAATAATGCGCGCGCGCTCCATCACATAATTGAATTCAGCCAGTGTGAAATCAGAGAACTGCAGGAAATGTTTGATAGCCATAAATGAAATCGGCGGCAAGAGGAAATTCTGCCGCCGCTTGTTATAACTGCTTCATTATAAGGGATTTAGTTATCTAAGCCATATAAATTCTGGAAAATGCTTCTTTGATTCAACTTTCTCGTTGAGGAGGGCAAACGCAAAAAACGCCTTGGCTGCATTGTCGAAATTGGCCGTAACAGAGTAATGTCGCTATCACTACGTATTGCCGCGACAATGTTGCGTAAGTCCTCATGAGTTTTGGTGTGATTGAAAAATTGAATCAGGCAAATAAATCTTAAGTAAATCTAAGTGATTGATTCATTTTGATGTTCTATTTGCAATTTGTTTCCGGGTGGAATCGTCTGCTAGCCTGTGCTTTGTAAATTTGTGTCAGAACAAAGACTATTTTGATGATTTAAGGTAATCAAACTAAGAAATTTACAATAAAAGTGGTGCATCAAATTTATAATTCAAACTTTACCTCGTTCAACGAATAGGACTAATTATGAGCGCACTTCTTGCCGGTTTAACCGTGTTGATTATTGGTGACAGCCATATGTCTACACCGGACTACCTGATCACCACTTTGCATGATGATTTAATGAGCAAAGGTGCGGTTGTATATTCCTACGGTGCCTGCGGTGTTGCTGCCGGTGAGTGGATGGTTAAAACGCAGTCTTCATGCGGTGGTGCTGTCCGTATTAAAGATGGTCCAGTTGAAGTTAAAACAGGGCAAGAAGCATCTACTCGTCCTTTTAATGAGCTGATTAAAACCTATAAGCCGAATCTGGTCGTTGTTGTTAATGCCGACACAATGGCCGCCTATACTCAGCCAGAATTACCAAAAACCTGGATCTGGCAGCAAGTATCTCGCTTAACCAAAGGTATTAAAAATAATGGTGTTAGTTGCGTTTGGGTAGGACCAGCCTGGGGTACAGAGGGTGGCCCATTTAACAAGACTTATGCCCGCGCTAAAGAGATGTCTACCTATCTTGCTGATATCGTCGCACCATGTACTTATATTGATTCTCAAAAAATGTCCAAGCAAGGTGAGTGGAGCACGATTGATGGTCAGCATTTCACTACATCGGGCTACCAATCCTGGGGTGCTGCGATTGGTAATGCGATTGCTGCTCCGGCAGTAATGGCCACGATCAAACGTTAATCAGCAATAAGTACGATTATTAAGTGGTGATGGTCTATGTTTGATGACTGTCGCTGAAAAAGCCGCCAATTAAAGTTGTGTAACACGGCTTTAACCAGCGGCTTTTGTATTGCAATCAATTATGGCAATCACCACGTCTTATCTGCAAATTATAGTCACAAGTGAATTCAAGTGTAGTCCTTCCTCACCTCTATCGAATACTATGAAAAAACTTTTCGTCGCAGGCATTTCTACTCTCGCAACGCTGATTGCCATCAATCCACTTACTGCCTATGCTGACACGCAATTGTATGAAACCGGTCCCAGTGAAGATTCATCCTTTGTGCGTTTTTTGAATGCAAGTGACGATAAAGCCAGTGTAGTC
>JANXTO010000065.1 GCA_025352365.1 Undibacterium sp.
CAACTGGTGTATCAACAGCAAAAAAAGATTTCAGAACTGGAAGGCTTTTGCAATGCGCTGGTAGGACGCATCAAAGAAATGGCGGCTAACGCCAGTGAACAACGCATTGTTGATGAGCGTCCGCCGCATTATTGATGTAAAGACCAGAGCGAAAAGTCCTGGTTTAATCATGAGGCCATTCGTAAAAAAGGCTTTTTAGAAGTTGGCTCCAATTTGGATGTCCAATGATTCTAAGGCTTATAGACCAATATCGTGCCAGCAGCCGCAAAATGATTGGACTTTCTGATTGAGAGTTGCCTTTTTTAAGTTCCCGTTTCAAATAGTGACTTAATCCGCCTCACCTTCCCAATATTCCATCGTCGCACCTTTGTTGTACGACTCGCCCGTAAGGCGTACGCCGACGCGGTTGGTGTCTGGGTACACAATCACATCATGCGGATTGCGGTCACCAATCAGTAAATACCGACAGGCTGACTCAGTATGATTAAAAATGCTGTGGCCCTGCTTTTGTCCTGCTGGAAAAACGACATAACTCCCCGCTGACATCACGTAAGTTTTATCACCCAAACGTAATGTCAGGCTACCTTCCAGCATCATCAATTGTTCTTCTTCCAGATGATGATAATGATGAGGGCACGCTTGTTTGCCCGGTGCAAGTTCTTCTATACAAACACCAATCCGCTGGCATCCACCATGCTCTGCAAGCTGCTGATAGCGCGTGCCAAAACGACTACCGTGTGAGTACTCATCCCACACCACATCTTTGATCAAAAACGGCTCGGTAACACCGTCTGCATTGATTGCCTTGGCTTTGGTCGGATTCATTTTATTAACCTGTTTTTTTAAGATACGTTTTGCGTTAGTACTATTGATTACAAAGTAAAAATAGTGGCAGGTCAAGCAAGGCGAAATAAAAGCATCTACCATCAGGTTATTCGCTGGCGTGCGAGCTGAACTGTTCATTAAGGTAGTGTTAGCTTGTTGCTTGGCATAGTGCTTGCTGCTAGTTTGACTTAGTTTGGTTGAAGTGTAATGTAGGACAGAGGAGCAAGCATGGCCGTGATCTCAAACGAACTGACCCAGCAAGCCTTGTGGCGCGATAAGTTAATGTTGATGCTGGAATCTACCGGTGACGGTATGTTTGGGATTGACCTGGCAGGTTGTTGCACCTTTATCAACCGTGCCGGCGCTGCTATGTTAGGCCGGTCTGTGAATGAGGTACTAGGGCAAAATATGCATGGTCTGGTACATCATTCCCACGAAGATGGTCGTCATTATCCAGAGGAAGTTTGTCCGATTTTTTTAGCGTTCCGGACCGGACAACCATGCCGCAATGATCAGGAAGTGTTTTGGCGTAGCGATGGCAGTCCATTTGCAGTGGAGTATTCGTCGCACCAAGTGATAGATCAAGGTCAGGTGCGCGGCGCAGTCATTACGTTTAGCGATATCTCTAAACGTCGTTATGCAGAAGAACAATTGCAACATGCCAAGCAAGAATTGGAAGTACGTGTGGCAGAGCGGACTGCCGAATTGTCTGCTGCACTTAACCAATTGCGGCAGCTATCGGCACATGCGCATTCTGTACGAGAAGAAGAACGCAAGCGTATCGCGCGCGAAATTCATGACGAACTGGGTAGTTTATTAGTCGCGCTGAAGTTTGACGTGAATTGGATGGCAAGACGCGTAACTGACCGCGAAGAAGTCGCCCGCAAATGCAGTGTAATGAATCGCCTGATCGAATTCGCAGTTGAGAATGTGGGTCGTATCATTACCGATTTACGCCCTAGTATTTTGGATCACCAAGGCTTGATCGCGGCACTGGAGTGGCAGGTCCAAGAATTTGCCGAGGCGACCGAGATGCAGTGTGATTCAAGTATCGAAGCCACGTCAGATGCAGCTACGCCAGAGCCAAATCTGGCAACTGCCGTATTTAGAATTTTTCAGGAAATGTTGAGTAACGTCGCGCGCCATTCTCAAGCGAGCGCGGTCAATATCTGTATTCGATTACGGCAAGATAGCTTGCTGATGGAAGTCGCTGATAACGGCGTTGGTGCACAGAAAGCAGCACTATACCGGGCTGATTCTTACGGCGTTATGGGAATGCGTGAACGGGCGCTGCACTTAGGTGGCGATCTGCAAATAAACAGTCAGCGTGGTAAGGGGACACTGGTGCGATTATCTGTACCGATTGTCACTTTCCCCAGCTCTAAAATGGCAGAAGATGTGACAGAACAAGATACTAAAAAAACATGAGGCACAGCATGATACGAATTTTATTATGTGATGATCATCGCGTCGTGCGCGAAGGGGTAAAACAAATTCTGGCGGATGCTGGCGACATTGAAGTTGCCGGAGAATGTGCCGATGGACCAGAGGTGATAAAACAAGCCGGTATTTTAGCGATTGATCTGGTTTTGCTGGACATTGCCTTACCAGTACAAGATGGCTTGGAAGTGCTGCGCCAGATCAAGCAGCAGATGCCACGACTACCTGTCTTAATGCTTTCTACTTATCCAGAAAAACAATATGCAACCCGTTGTTACCGGTTAGGGGCATCTGGCTACTTGACTAAAAGTGCTGATGCGGATCAACTTGTTTTAGTGATCCGCAAAGTCGCCGATGGTGGCTTGTATATCAACAGCAGCATGGCAGAAGCCTTGGCCGTTGACATGGGACGTCATATCGCACGCTTGCCGCATGAGACCTTGTCACATCGTGAGTACCAGGTGTTTCAGGCGATTGCCAGTGGCATGAGTGTGAAAGAGATTGCAGACAAGCTTGATCTCAGTCCCAACACGATCAGCACCTACCGTACCCGTATCATGGAAAAGACCGGCGCGACCAATGACGTCGGGATCGCCATGTATGCGGTCAAACATCAGCTGATTACGGTATAGATTCTCAGATTTTTTAAACTCAACAGTTTTCACTAAGGTCTTTGTAGTTGTAGCACTACAAAGCATCGTCGCGACACGACACGATTTGAGATGATGGCAAGCTGCTTGCATGTACTTTTGGCGAGATTTAATTTTTTACTAACCCGCCTAGGAGTAGCCCATGTCCATCTTCCGTCCATACGATTCAGACCATAGCGTCGCTGGCTGTTCCTGTGGTCGTCATAGCGACGAAACCGAACACAATGCAGAGCAAGAACGTGCTCTGGCAGCCCGTGCCACGAACGTAGAACACCTCACCAACGATGTAGTGGAGGAAGCAGTCCTGCGCGCAATGTTCCCACAAGATCACTTACGCCGGCACTTTTTACGTGCAGTTGGTGCCAACACAGTGCGGGCTGCGATTGCTAGTGTGCTTCCTTTGGGTGCATTGCAAGCGATGGCGCAGGAAAAAACTGGACCAATTGAGAAGAAAGATTTAAAAATTGGCTTTATCGCCATCACTTGTGCCGCACCGCTGATCATGGCTGACCCCTTAGGTTTTTATCACAAGCAAGGTCTGAATGTCACGCTGAATAAAACCGCTGGTTGGGCGCTAATCCGCGACAAGATGGTGAACAAGGAGCACGACGCTTCCCATTTCCTGTCACCAATGCCATTGGCAATGTCGATGGGGCTTGGCTCCAACCCTTTACCGATGCGGGTAGCGACAATCCAAAACATCAATGGTCAGGCGATCACCTTACATGTCAAACATAAAGACAAGCGCGACCCAAAACAATGGAAAGGCTTCAAGCTAGCGATTCCATTTGAATACTCGATGCACAACTATTTGCTGCGTTATTACCTTGCGGAACACGGTTTAGACCCTGACCGTGATGTACAACTGCGTGTTACACCACCACCAGAAATGGTCGCCAATCTAAGGGCTGGAAATATCGACGGCTTCCTTGGACCTGACCCGTTTAACCAGCGAGCAGTGTATGACGAGGTCGGTTTCATCCATATTTTGTCGAAAGAGATTTGGGATGGCCATCCTTGCTGTGCATTCGGAACCTCTGAAGAATTTATTAAACAAAA
>JANXTO010000149.1 GCA_025352365.1 Undibacterium sp.
CCTACTATTACTTACCAAACAGCTAGTCTGATCAATGACGGTGCTGCTGTTCAAGTACACGTACGTTTTGGTTCTGGTTCTACAAAAACAACTGATGGCGGTGCAATGCCAAGCTCAGTAAAAGCAGCTGGTGCCGGTGTTGGTGACGTAGCGTTATTTTTGAATGGTACAGCTTACTCAACCGCAAATTACTCTTTGTCAGTATCTACTCCTGATACAGATGGTTTGGGTTACTACTTCACATTGGCATCCGTTGCTGGTACAGGTGGTATTTCAGCTGGTACCGTCATCAACATGAATGGCACTACTGCAAGAATCGGTAAATTGTCCGCAGCATTGGGCGTTGGCGGCTCAGTAACGACTACCGTTGGTTACACAGTGACTCCAGGTGATACATCAGGCGTCACTAGCTATGTAGAGCCAGTGAGCACAGCAACATTGTTGACTTCATCCAAAGCATTGAGCCAAGCTACTGTCAATTCAAACGCATTAGTAGCAAGTATCTACACGGTAGCTGAAGCGAAAAAAGTTGATGTAAATAACGCAGTAAAGCAATTCGTCGGTACAAGCCCTGTTGCTGGTACTGCTGGTATTGACTTGGGTTCTACCAAGCTGGTTGTCAATACAGCATTGAAAACGCCAACTGGTGCCAACGCTGCTGCTGCTGATTTCGGCACAACCGTGTTCACTGCAACTGGTGATTTCTCCGCTGCTACTGCTCTTGCTAATGTGTTCTTAGCATCTGATCAAGCTTGTACAACAAGTGTCGCTGCTGCTACCAACATATCTACAGATAAGAAGACCGCTACTTTCACTGCTGTCGCAAATACCGTTGCAACTGCAAACAATTACCTGTGCTACACGACAAATACGACAACTGTTTTGCCGTTCAATGTTCAGTACGCAATCGGTGGCGCAGCTGTAGCTGCAAACGGTGTAACTACAAATGCATCAACACAAACTGGTGCTAACACTTACTTGTTGACATCCAACGGTGCTGCTGTTTATGTACCAAGTTTTGTTAATACTGGCACGTCAGTGAATGACTATCAAACTTACCTGCGTGTTTACAACACAGGTAGTTTGACTGCGCCGGTCACTGTGCAAGCGATTACTCCAGCAGGCACGAGTGCTGGTACGGCTCTCGTTTCTACAATGGGCGTTAATGGTACTGTTGTTTCAGGTGGTTCAGTCATTGTTAGTGGCAACGCTGTTGCTACTGCATTAGGCCTGACGCCTGGTGTTTGGTACACGTTGCTGGTCACTGCTCCGACAACACAATTGTCAGTTCAGCCTTTGATGGTCAATCCAGGCACAGGTGTTATCACTAACATCGGTGGCATCAACGGTTTGAACAACTCCAGTACTAATCCAATGAACTAATCAACCCAGTTTGGTTGACATAAAAAGGCGGCGTAAGCCGCCTTTTTTTATCTTTGGTGGCTTTAGACAGAAACGCCGTCCAGGCGCGAACAAAGTCCTCAATGACCCCACACTAGTATTGATGATGCTACGTATCTCTTCTTTTGATCTAAGTCGCTTGTTCTTATCGGTCGGTTTATTCTTACTGAGTACTCATCCTGCACTGAGCTCTACCCAGACAGCCATAGTACCTACCGCTATCACTCCCGTTACCCCAATTACCCCCATCATTAAGGTGAGGCTGGCATCAGGTTTGCCAGTGACTATCGTATTTTTTGGTGACAGCAATACCGCCGGTTGTGGCACATCAGATGCCTCTGGCGCTAAAACATTTCCGGCGGATGTCGCCCTTGCCGTCGCTGCCAATAAGGGGCAAAGAACATCAACGGGTGATGTGCGATGGGATAAAGACACTTTTGCCGGACAAGCGGTCGCCGCTACTGTGTGTCGTGCTTATCCAGCGAGGCAAGTTATTTTAAAGCCAGGCGTCAATAGAAACCTGATTGTCAGAGATGGTGTCGGTGGCAATACCAGTCATGATCTGATTGCTCGGTTTGATGCGTCTCTTATTTGGTTGTTACAACAATCAGTGCAAAAAATTGACTTGATTGTCGTTATGGCCGGCATCAATGACAGTATCGTCCAACGAGGAATAGCCCCGACTGTTTATGCCAGCAATCTCCAAGTTTTGATCGATAAAATAAAAGCGGCAAAAAATAACAAGGGGCAAACCTTGATTAAAGAGATCTTGCTCGTCACGTCATTCTCAAACGGGTCGCTGGTTGCTGGGCTGCCTGACGGACAGGGTCATCCTTTTAAGGTGATCAAAGATGAGGTTGCTTGTCACAATGCGATCAAGAATAAGGCGCTTTACCCCAATACAGTCTGCGACTTACGTTTGTATAATCAATGTCTCGCTGGTATTGCAGATAAAAATAAGCCAAATGTCTATTTTTTAGATGTTGCTGGCAATATACTGACCGGCTTGGGAGTGCATCACAATACGGCAGATGCGCAGGCGCAAAAAAATATTAAGCGTCTTCTGGCTGGAGATGATGTTTATCATCCAAACGATATCGGCTACCAGGCAATTGCAGACCAGATTGCTGAGCATGCTTTGTCTTTGAAAAATAATGCCTCTCCCCCAGCTAACTTAGCTAACCCAGCGAATGGAATTCGTTGAACGAAATAACAACATGATTCTACGTTAACCCATGACAGTACCTATGCAAAATCAGCCCAATATTTCAGTGAATGCGCCCTTAAAATTGACTGCCAACCGATGGACGGCGCTTGATGGCTTGCGTGGCATTATGGCTTTTTTTGTCTTTTTGGCGCATGTTGATTACGACGTGTTTCCGGGTCCTATCATCTTCATGGACACCTTTTTTTTGATGAGCAGTTTTCTCATTACTAAGTTGTTATTCAAAGATTGGCGTGTTACCGGGCGCATTAATTTTAAGAAATTTTATATACGCCGTGCTAAACGCTTATTCCCTGCTTTGCTGGCAGTGGTACTGGTGACTACCTTAGTTACTTATTTTTATTTTGGGCGTGGTCTTAAGCAGATGTTGCATGTGGTGGGCGCCTTGTTTTATTTTATGAATTGGCTGCGCGCGCTGGAAATACCTAGTGACTACTACCTTGGACATACCTGGTCGCTATCAATCGAAGAACAATATTACATGGTGTGGCCAGTCGTGCTGGCACTGAGTTTACGTCAGTCTTGGTATGGTAAAAAACTCAGTTGGTGCTTAGTTGGAATAATTATTTTTTGTGTGGCATGGCGCTCAGCGATGGCGGTGAAGGGCTTTTCTGTTCCGCGCCTTTACAACGGCACAGATATGCGTCTGGATAGCTTGGCATTGGGTGCTTTATTAGCGATCAATTATGATGCCGCATGGATGCAGCGGTGGAATCGCTTATTTTCAAGACCTTGGTTGATCTGGCTGTTCATCATTACTTTATTAATCGGCATGGTAACAGTCGATTTCCGTCATAAGCAATGGTATATCTGGCAACAACCATGCTATGAATTGATATCATTGGCGCTGATGATCGGCTTGCTCCAAAATCCGCAGCAATGGGGTCTGAAATTTGTGTTCCAGAACCGGGTGATCGTTTATATTGGCACGATTTGTTACGGGGTCTATCTTTGGCACTACCCTATCTTGCTGATGGGCGAACAAATTTTGCATCTCAGCGGCTTATTGCTGGCGCTAGTGTGTGGTCCAATTACGGTGATGCTCGCTAGTATCTCTTATTTCGTTTTAGAGCGCCCTGTACTTCAGTCTAAGTAGTTAAGATTAGGCCAAACTCATTGTACCCAGTTAGATCGGTTTGACTGGTTTTGCAACATTACAAACCGTCACTGTGTCCGTCCCGATAATGTAAAAATCGTGCAGGGTTGCCAGCGACAATGGCGAAGGCAGGCACATCTTGAGTGACAACACTGGCAGCGCCGACTACGGCGCCGCGTCCTATCGTTACACCCGGTAAGACGGTGGAGCCGCCGCCTACCCAGGCACCGTCTTCTATTTTTACTGGATTATAAGTTAACTCATTACGATAAATCGATGACTCTCCGCCATGTACAGCGTGACCTGCGCTGAAGATGCGCACATGGGGGCCGATCAAGACTTCTTCACCGATCGTTAAGCCGCCTTCACCAGACAAGTAACACCCTACATTAACGATGCTGCGGTCGCCGATGTGTATGAAGGCGTTAAGGTTGATAGAGACATCGCCGACGACGAGTCGTACGCTGTCAAACAAGCTGACTGAGTCCCCTACAGAGATGACGTCACCTTGACGGTCACCATGCCGGTATAAGGTAACGTCAGGGGCGATTTTGCAGCCAGGTTTTAGAATATCGATACCTGGGAATTGGTCAACAGAGGGTGGCAGGCCAAGTACTAAAGACATAAAAAAATAATCCAAAATAAATCGTGAGGTGGATATACATCCGAAGATTGATTCGTGTATTCGTCGGTACGATCAGGCTACGCTGATTCTACCTAAGAGCTTATCGTGGATGGAAAATACTCCCCTTTAGTATAAAAAATTGTCCAGGTAATTATTGGGCTATGGCTCGATTTATACAAAAAAGTGGGGGAGTATATTTAACATTGTGTATGTTAGCTGTTTATAGCAGACTTAGCCGGCCAACTTCTTCTTTAATAGTTCGTTCACCTGAGCCGGATTACCTTTGCCTTTGGTTGCTTTCATCGCTTGGCCTACCAGTGAGTTAAAGGCCTTTTCTTTACCTGCGCGATATTCATCGACGGATTGTTGATTAGTCAGCATGACTTCGTCTATGATTTTTTCTAGTGCGCCCACGTCAGAGATCTGTTTAAGACCTTTGCTGTCGATAATCTGATCTGCCAAATTGATGTCAGAGGATGCCGCTTGCCACATAGCGGCAAAAACCTCTTTGGCGATTTTGTTAGATATTGTGCCATCGGTAATCCGTTGCAACAGTAATGCTAATTGGCTGGCCGTGACGGGGATGGCGCCGATGTCACTATTTTCGCGGTGCAGGGTGGACGATACGTCGCCCATCATCCAGTTGGCGATTTGCTTGGCTTGCGCTGCCGGATTGCCGTTGGCGTCTATATTGCCGGCAGCGATAATTGCGGCCTCAAAGTAGGTTGCGGTGGCTTTTGACTGGGTAACGATCATAGCGTCATACTCGGAGATGCTGTATTGCTGGATGAGCCTTGCGCGCATGGCGTCGGGTAGTTCTGGCATTGTTGCTCTGACGCGCTCTATCCAGGCGGCGTCGATCTTTAGCGGTGGCAAATCGGGATCCGGAAAGTAGCGGTAATCTTGTGAATCTTCTTTGCTGCGCATGGAGCGTGTTTCTTTGCGATCCGGATCGTACAAACGCGTCTCTTGTACGACCTTGCCACCGTCTTCGATCAACTCAATCTGGCGGCGTACTTCAATGTTAATGGCTTCTTCCAGAAAGCGGAATGAGTTGAGATTTTTGATCTCAGCGCGCGTGCCGAACTCTTTTTGTCCTACCGGACGCACTGATACGTTGGCATCGCAACGGAAAGAACCTTCTTGCATATTGCCGTCGCAAATGTCCAGCCACATTACTAGTGAGTGCAGGGCTTTAGCGTACGCAACGGCTTCCGCTGCGCTGCGCATACACGGTTCGGTGACGATTTCTAGTAGGGGTGTACCAGCGCGATTCAGATCGATCCCTGTCATACCTTGGTAGTCTTCGTGCAGCGATTTTCCGGCGTCTTCTTCTAAGTGGGCGCGGGTGAGTTCGATGACTTTGACTTCGGATTTACCGTCTTTTTCCACTACGCAAGTGACGCTGCCACCTTGTACTACAGGGATCTCAAATTGGCTGATCTGGTAGCCCTTTGGTAGGTCAGGATAGAAGTAGTTTTTACGGGCGAAAATAGATTCCGGCGCAATGACCGCACCAACGGCTAACCCAAACTGTATTGCTTTTTCAACCGCAGCCTTGTTCATTACCGGTAGTACCCCAGGTAATGCCAGATCAACGGGACTCGCTTGCGTATTTGGCTCGGCGCCAAATTGGATGGCAGAGCCGCTAAAAATTTTTGATTGGGTTTTGAGCTGTGCGTGAGTCTCAAAACCGATGACGACTTCCCATTGCATGTTGAATCCTTTTTTCGTTCATTTGCATGAATTGCATTAATTTCTTTTGAACTACCGGTCTGCTCGATTTTAACGAGCGACTTTGATTGCTACTTATTTATTCATCGTAACGACATTGGCCGCTTTTAAGATTGACTGTCAGTGCTGTAAAGTTCATCCGTGAGCCGCATAAGGCGGGGCATGAAGGTTTGATTTGCAGATCATTACCGACACGTTCTAATCGAATGCTGCAATTGAACCCGCGATCGAAATCATATCCACGTCGTGTGCGTGCTGCACGCGCATCTTTCAAGCTGATTCGCCAGCCTTTCTCAGTGACTTCTGCCTGCGGGTCATCACTGAGATCGATGCTGCATTCGTTGCCGTGATTACTCCTGAACAAACTGGATTCCCACTGAAATGTTTTAATCGCGTTGCCTTCAATGCGAATATGCGCCTGATCAGCGTAATCCAAACGTTCACCGCCATCAGTTTCTTGCTGCACCAAAGCGCAGGAGAAATTGGCTTCTAGTAGATCGGTTTTAGACGATTGCTGTGCTGTTGCCGAAGTCGCCGATGTCACAGCTGCTGGTGTCGCCGCTGATAATGTGAGTTTTTCTGCCTGCGCGAAAGCGCCACTGCACGCGAGCAAAAGTGTTGGAACAAGAAGTGAGCGGATTGATTTCATATGGGCGCTTTTTGATGCCAGTCAGTCGCCAATTGGAATTGGTGTGCGACATTCAGCAATTGGGCTTCTTTGAAATAATTACCAATGATTTGTAGGCCGACAGGGCGCAGGCTATTTTTTTCACCTTGTCCAAAACCACACGGAATTGACATACCAGGCAAGCCTGCCAAACTGGTCGATAAAGTAAAAATATCTGCCAAATAATTCGCGACAGGATCATCTGTTTTATCGCCTAAATCCCATGCAACAGTGGGCGCCACAGGCCCCATGATGACGTCACATAGCTCAAATGCAGCATTGAAATCTTGCGCGATTAAGCGTCGTATTTTTTGTGCCTGCAAATAATAGGCGTCGTAATATCCGTGCGATAAAACATAAGCACCAACCAAGATACGACGTTTGACTTCATCCCCAAAACCTTCGGCACGCGATTTTTTGTACATGTCGTTAAGATCTTTGTAATTGGCTGCACGATGGCCGTAACGCACGCCGTCAAAACGGCTTAAGTTCGATGATGCTTCTGCCGGAGCGATAACGTAATACACCGGGATCGATAGTTCAGTTTTTGGTAAGGAAATATCGACTAAGACGGCCCCTAATTTCTCATATTCGGCGAGTGCAGCTCGGACGGCTTGTTCTACATCTTTTGCTAAGCCTTCGCTAAAAAATTCACGCGGCACACCGATACGCAACCCTTTTAAGTCTTTGGTTAAATCCCGATTGAAGTCTTCTTTTGGTCTTTCTAAACTGGTTGAATCTTTTGGATCAAAACTCGTCATTACATTGAGTAGTAGTCCACAATCTTCAGCACTTTGTGCAATCGGGCCGCCTTGGTCCAGTGAAGAGGCGAAGGCGATCATGCCGTAACGCGATACGCTGCTATAGGTCGGTTTAATCCCGGTTACACCACAAAATGAGGCCGGCTGACGGATCGATCCGCCAGTATCAGTTGCTGTTGCCGCTGGCGCTAAACGTGCCGCAACCGCAGCGGCTGATCCGCCCGAGGAGCCGCCTGGTACTGCACGTAAATCCCAAGGATTTTTTACTGCGCCAAAAGCAGAATTCTGATTGCTGGAACCCATCGCAAACTCGTCACAATTAAGTTTGCCTAATGTGACCATGCCAGCTTGATTAAAGTGCTCTACTACTGTTGCGTCGAATGGGCTGGTGTAGTTTGCCAGCATGTTGGAGCCTGCGGTAGATTGCCAGCCGCGCGTGACAAAAATGTCTTTGTGCGCAATCGGAATGCCTGTCAAGACAGTGGTATCACCTTTGGCTAAGCGCGCGTCAGCCGCTGTAGCTTGTTGCAAGGTCAATTCTGGATCAACATGCAAAAACGCATTTAGCTCACTAGACTGAATCCTACCCAAATAATGCTGTGCTAATTCGGTAGCGGAAATCTGCTTGCTATGCAGCATGGCAGACAATTGTTTTAAAGAGTGCTTATGCATGTTCTGAAATATCCTGATGATTCTCGAAATAAGTCGTGATGTTATTTATTTTTCTTCTGAGACGGCTCTAGGCTACTCTAAGACTTTCGGCACAAGATACAGCCCGTCTTGAGTTGCAGGCGCAACTGCCTGGTAGTCATCGCGACGATTGGTTTCACTGACGATATCTTCTCGCAAGCGCAAACCTAATTCTGGCATTAACGCCGCGATTGGATGACTGAGTGGCGTGATGCCGGTGGTGTCAACAGCTTTGAGTTGCTCAACCAACGAAAAAATGCCATTCAGTTTGCCCAGCGTGCTGACGATTTCTGATTCGGATAGTTCGAGTTTTGCTAAGTTGGCAATTCGCTTAACATCGGATAGGTCTAGTGACATGGCTAAATCGCGTAGCGCGCGTAATGGGTAAATAAAAGTTTCGAATTGTAATAATAGAGGGTGATAACAACTCTTGTAGATAAAAGCAGATGGAAACAAAAGTAAAATTTACAAGACTAAATGTCGGTTAATGTTGCCAACATCGGTAAAAAATCCATTTTGAGTAGATATGGTAGATATCCTAATATTCCCTAGATTATAAGGTAGAATATAGGGTCAATACCTCATGAAGCTCTGAAAACCTGCTACGCAGCACAATATTGCGTTTGTGAAGCCTGCCTTATCTTCGAAATACGATAAAGCTGAGTTTCTCGGCCAGCATTGAAACGCTTGCGAGGGTTTTGAGAGCTTCTTTGCTTATGGCGATTCGCCATCATTTGGCTTCAGTATAACGTTGAGCTTAAAGCAAGATGCGGTTAGACAAATTAGCGCAGAACTGCTGCGCATGACGACAACACAAAAATACAGGATTCTTACATGTTTGGTTTTTTTCGCAGTTATTTCTCTAATGACTTGGCAATTGATTTGGGTACCGCAAACACGCTGATTTATGTGCGTAACCAAGGTATCGTATTGGATGAGCCATCCGTTGTTGCAATT
>JANXTO010000155.1 GCA_025352365.1 Undibacterium sp.
TGATGAGTTGAAAGAGCGCAACAGCAAGCTCGACTCAGAAGTACAAGATTTAAAAACAGGCACAGGCGCAGTAGAAGAACATGCCCGCTTTGAACTGGGCATGATTAAAAAAGACGAGATCTTCGTGCAAATCTTAAACGCAGCGTCATCTGCGCAAACATCGAATCTCAACGATCTAAAACCGCTAAAAGAAAAACTGGCACCATCCTTAAATCATTAACATTGCCGCTGATTCTTACGCTATTCCAGTTACATTCTACCCACGCTTTTTAGCTGAATTCGTCGATAAATTCTATATTGACGATGTGTCATTTATTTAATTACTCCCTACCAGTACTTTTAATTTCCCACGTATTCTATGGGCAGGTGGCATATTTTTAGTAAAAATGGGGGGAGTATATTTAATTGTGATGAAATTCATCACATAGGTTTATGAAAAAAATCCTATCGGATGGAGTAATAAATTAAGTAATGCATTAAGTAATTAATGCTTGCTGTCGTTCGCTACGCTAGTCGCTTCAGCTAAGGTGTTGGCCACAAATAGTTGTGCGCAATCGACCTGATCAAAGCCGTAGTGCTTACCGCAAAAATCGCAATTGATATCAAGTCGTCCCAATTCTGCAATGGCGGTATTAATCTCAGGCTCGCCCAACATGCGCAGCATATTGCCGACTTTTTCACGGGTACAGTTGCAATGGAATTGCGGATGTTGCGGATCAAAAACGCGGATGGTTTCTTCCCAAAATAATCGATGCAATAAAGTTTCGATATCGGTCGTCAGCAATTCATCTTGCTTGAGTGTGCCACCTAATGAGATGGCGCGATTCCAGGCTTCTGTTTCATCTTCTACTTTGGCTTCTATGCCGCCATGTTTGGGTAGTTTTTGCAGCAACATGCCTCTGGCAATCTTGTCATCCGCCGCCAGCCAAAGTTTGGTATCTAACTGTTCAGAACGCATCATGTAATTTTCTATGATGTCAGCAATGCTATCGCCATCAATCGGCACGATCCCCTGATATGCCTGTTGACCGGGTAGCTTGTCATTAGGGTCTAGCGTGATGACAAAGCGACCTTGCCCGTTCGCATGTACTAATTCCGTCAAACTGGCATTGTCGGTAATCACTGCGTTTGGTGATAACTTGGCGGTAGCACGGATGCGCAATTCTGCATCGCATTCCACCACCAATAATTTGACCGGACCATCACCGTAAATTTGCATGATCATGGTGCCGTTAAACTTGAGATTGGCACACAACAAAGCAGAGGCGGCGGTTAGCTCACCAAGTATGGTTTTGACGGCGGCGGGATATTCGTGACGCGCCTGGATTTGTTGCCAGGCGTTAGAAATTTCAACTAATTCACCGCGCACGCCAGCGTGTTCGAACATAAATTTTTGTAGGGTATCTTGCATAAGTTTCTTTACTTTGACGACGTTTTTAATCTGCTCTTGAATCGGAAAATGGTTGCTAGTTAGCCGATCTTTTTCAATTCAGTTTTATAAGCTTGGGCGCGGCGGACATAATTCAACGTATTGCCGTGCATCCGCAAAATATCTTCTTCATTTAAAGTGCGTACCGCTTTGGCAGGTGAGCCGATAATCAAAGAGTTGTCTGGAAATTCTTTTCCCTCAGTGATCAGGGCGCCAGCGCCGACCAGACAATTTTTACCAATTTTTGCACCGTTCAAAATGACTGCCTGAATTCCAATTAAGGAACCTTCACCGATTGTGCAACCATGCAGCATGGCTTGATGTCCAATCGTCACATTTTTGCCTATCGTCAGCGGATGGCCAGGATCGGTGTGCAAAATGCATCCTTCTTGCACGTTGCTGTTTTCACTGACGGTAATCAGCTCATTGTCACCTCGGATGGTGACATCAAACCAAATACTGGCGCCTGCTTCGATCTTTACTTTTCCGATGATATTGGCGCTGTCAGTAATGTAAGCGCTGGGATCAATTTCAGGTGCGATGTCGCCTAACTGGTATATGGTCATGATTTTTCCGTAAAATAGGGTAACTGATTTAGGATTTACGCAAAATCGCTCCAACTGTGTTGCAGTGCCTAGCCGCACTGAAGGCTGTCGCCGTCGCTGCGCCTTGCTGGGACAATTTTGCGTAAGTCCTATGATTTATTATCGCTATTTTAACGCTCATCTTATGAACCCATCGTTCCCTAATACAAATGCGACTGCAAATCTAGTTGCTAAACCTGCTAATTTTGCTGATTTTGCTGATAAGGCCACTTTAGAGGGAGCGGCTTCATTTTCAGATTTGCGCAGAGCGGCGTTAGCTTTGCTGGCAGAACCTGATACCAAGGCCAAAGCAGAAGGTACTGCCAGACTGCGCGCTGCATGGCAACGAGGAGAGGTAGCGCTAGATACCGCCGCAGTCTTGCACGCTAATCAATTAATTCCTGGCCGGCCAGCTAAGCCTGTGTTGGTTCCGCCGCTGGAGGTTAAGCGGCGTGCAATGAACACAGTAGAAGGACGTGCGGTGCTGATCCATGCGCTGGCGCACATCGAGTTTAATGCGATCAATCTTGCTTTGGATGCGATCTGGCGCTTTGCTGATATGCCTGTGGATTATTACTCGGATTGGTTGCTGGTCGCGCAAGAAGAGGCCTATCATTTTGGCATGCTGGCCGATCATCTGGTTAGCTTGGGATATCAATATGGTGATTTCCCTGCACATCATAGCTTGTGGGAACTAGCAGAAAAAACACAAGAAGATGTGCTCGCAAGAATGGCCTTGGTCCCACGCACGATGGAGGCGCGTGGCCTGGATGCGACGCCTGCCGTGCGAGCCAAACTGGCGCAGGCCAAAGATATTGCTGCCGCAGAGATTCTTGACATTATCTTGCGCGATGAGATCGGTCATGTGATGATCGGAAATCGATGGTTTGGCTATCTTTGTGAGATGCGTGATCTGGAGCCGGTAGCGACTTACGCACAATTGGCGTTGCAATACAAAGCGCCACAAATGCGGGGTCCTTTTAATCTGGATGCAAGAAGAGCTGCTGGCTTTAGTGAAGAAGAACTTTTGGTGCTGCAAAGCTAAAGTTAGTTTTTAGATGCAGGTCAAAGTTCGCATGTATTTGATTTTCAACTTCGTTTTTGAGCGATATGATGAAAAATAATCTGATCCGATTTTGCTTCGTACCTTACCGCCTACCGTTGTTAGCGCTCGTGATTTTCTGCATGTTTTTCAACGATGTAAGCGCACAAACTAGTACAGAAAAAAGCACAAGCAAAACTACACAAAATCTGACTCCTGCAGAAATCGCCGCACCAATGTCAGCATCAGCGATGGAGGCACCTGTCCCCGATCCTATCGTAAAGAAAAAAGTTCTGGCTACTGCATTTGTCGTCAGTAAATCAGCCAAGTTAGAAGACGTTGATGATATCGCACATGGTTTTCCACGCGAGCTGATCAGCAGACTGGCTTTATCCAGAAAATATGTCACTAAAATTTCGCCAGGCTTACTTTCTTTTAATACCGAGGTTGGTGTTCCCTCAATAAAATTATTGCGGCAATTGGGCACGCAATATGACAGCCAATTTGTCATCACAGGAGAAGTTCGCGACGATAGCGTAATCACCGACAAAAGATATTTGGGTTTGATCGAAAATAAAAGACGCTTTATCGATTTGGATATTGATTTATACGACACCACAACAGGTGTCTTATTAAGTCACCACACACTGAGTAATATTGCGCAGCAAGACGTCATTATTGGTCGCGACAAAGCCTTTGGCAGCGGCGCATTTTTGAATACAGCTTATGGCAAAGCAATCGATGTATTGATTGATCAGGCAGCAAAATTAATCATCCATGATTTAGATGCCTTGCCTGCTGAGATTAAAACACCAGAGATGAAATCAGACGGTTAAAGCAGCAGGTAATCGCACCAAACACATTGTTTGTCTACTTCCTAGCTCGTTCCTCCTCAAGTAATCGCAGCACACGCCGCTGCACTTTACCTGTGGTCGTCATCGGCAGTGCCGCAATAAATTCGATTTCTTTCGGATATTCATAAGGTGCCAATTTACCTCGCACATGCGCTTGCAGTTCTGAGATGAGTTCTGCACTGCCGATAAAACCGGCGCTTAAAACGATGTATGCTTTGACGATATTGCCGCGTTCTTTGTCTGGCTTGGGGATGACTGCGGTATTGGCGACTGCCGGATGTTTGACCAGACAGTTTTCGATTTCGGATGGCCCGATTCGATAGCCCGCGGCTTTAAACATATCATCTGCCCGTCCTTGGTACCACAGATAACCGTCTTCATCACGCACGGCTAAATCACCTGTTCTGCACCAGTCGCCAGTAAATTTATTGTTGGTTGCTTGTGAGTTTTTCCAATAGCCGATAAAAAATACTGGATCAGGATCGCCATGGATATCGTAGCGGTGCATGGCTACTTCGCCGACTTGATTGGTGGCAGTCTCATTACCATCGTCATCAATAATCGCCACGCGGTGTCCAGGATACGGACGTCCCATGCTACCGGGCTTAGCGGGCCATTGCTGATGGCTATTGCCGACGATGTAGTTCATTTCTGTCTGGCCGAACATTTCATTCGGAATGACACCCAGTGATTGTTGACACCAGTTGAAGACGGCATCACCAACTGCTTCGCCTGCACTCATAATTGCCCGCAGTTTAAGCTTGTAGTGATGTTGCGGTTCGGGGCAAGCCTTCATCATCATTTTTAGTGCAGTCGGGAACAGGAAAGTGTTCGTGACCTGATATTTCTCCAATAAATAAAAAGCCGTCTCGGCGGTAAAGCGCCCTTGGTAGCCGACAATCGGTTGTCCAAAATACAGGCAGGGCAGCAGCGCATCCATCAGGCCTCCCGTCCATGCCCAATCTGCTGGTGACCAGAACACGTCGTTGGGCTGAGGAAACCAATTTTGCGAGGCTACAAAACCTGTCAGGTTGCCGATAATCGCAGAGTGGGGGATGAGCGCGCCTTTAGGTGCACCGGTCGTGCCGCTGGTGTAGATCAAAATGGCGGCATCGCTTGCGGCTGTTTTGACGGGGTCAAATTGGTCTGGCATTGTTGGGACTGTGCTCTCCCAACGTAGACAATCTTCAGCGTCACACTTTAATGTAATGAGTGTGTTCAGCGCAGGACAACTACCACGGATTTGCCAATAGGCTTCTATACCGCTTTGATCAACCACTAGCGCAACGGCTTCGCTGTTTTGCAGGCGGTACTCCAGGGCTTCGGGACCAAATAAAAACGATAATGGCATCGCAATCGCACCCATTTGTAGACATGCCATTACTGTAATGGCAGTCTCTGGACGTTGCGGCAAAATGTACGCGACGATATCGCCTTTTTTAACCCCTTGCTCTCGCAATAGATTGGATAACTGATTTGCCTGTTGTTGTAATTCTGCGTAAGTTAGCGTCGCTGTATTGCCATCGGCATCTTCATAATGAATAGCGATGCGCTCGCTATCTTTACTCCAGCGCTGGCAACATACTTGCGCCATATTGAAATCAACCGGTACATCCCAGCGAAAACGCTGATATAACTTTTGATAATGATCTACATTTCCGATTTTCGCGATCTTGGGAATTGCTTTTTGCTTAGTCATTCTGTCTCCGGTTTTTTATAGAACGATCGTGCTATTATCTATCGACTTATAGAACAATCCTAATCCAAAATTTGCATGATTGTCGATGAGAAATGCGATGATATGTGTTCACCCAAAATTTTAATCTCATGATCAAATCTTCCCGCTCCGAATTTATCGCCATCCGTGGACTGCAATACCATGTGCGCCATTGGGGCGATGAATCCGCTCCTAAAATCTTCATGCTGCATGGCTGGATGGATGTGTCTGCCTCTTTTCAATTTGTGGTGGACTGCCTGAAACAAGATTGGCACGTCATCGCCCCCGATTGGCGTGGCTTTGGTTTAACTGACGCGCCACATGCCGATTGTTACTGGTTCCCCGATTACATGGGCGATCTGGATGCGATTTTGCAGCGTTACTCTCCCGACCAGGCTGTCAATTTAATTGGCCACAGCATGGGAGCCAATGTTGCCGGTATTTTTGCCGGTGTACGACCAGAGCGAATTAAAAAATTTGTCAATCTGGAAGGCTTTGGCATGCCAGTGACCACGCCGGGTCAGGCTCCTGGGCGTTACTTAAAATGGCTGGATGAGTTGCGCCAGACACCGGTACTGCGCACTTATGCAAGCCAGGCAGAAGTAGCAGGACGCTTACAAAAAACCAATCCTCGGTTGTCCGACGAACGCGCTGGATTTTTATCGCAACACTGGGCTAAGCAAAATACGCAAGGCCAGTGGGAAATCCTCGGCGATCCTGCTCATAAACTCACCAGTCCCTTGCTTTATCATGTAGAAGAAGTGATGGCTTGTTGGGAAAAAATTACTGCGCCAGTATTATGGTTTGAGGCGGACGACACCAATGTCTGGCATTGGATGGGACCAAAATCAGAAGCTCGTATAGAGATTGACCGGCGTTTGGCGCATATCCCCAAGCTACAAAAGGAAATGATAAAAAACGCTGGTCACATGCTGCATCACGATCAGCCAGAAATTTTGGCAGAATTAATCGAGCAATTTTTACTTGCTTAGACAATGACAGTATTGAATCAACAGCCGAGCAAGATCATTAATCGCTAGAACGGAAAGTAAAAATGAAAATTCTAGTTACATTACTATTGCTGGCATTCTTGCCGGGCTTGTCCGTCGCCAAAGAGGTGTCACCTTTCTCAACACGCTGTCTATCATCTGATGCCAACAAAAAAGCGATCAAACTACAGTTCAGCACGGTAGGTGATGATGCAACTGGCTGGAGCGGTGCCTTTGTCAAATATGGTAAGAATGGAAAACCGATCACGCTGGTAGTCCAAAAGACATCAAGCGAAGAATTGATCGCAGGTCGCCCGGCAGAATTTACGACGATCTGGCTAGAAGTCGTCGGAGACCAAACTACCGGAACGTATGAAGTCGCAACACAAGGTGCGTTGATCAATAATTTTGTCTATAAAAACAAACGTACCGGAGCGACGATGAGTTTTTCTGAAAGTAGGGATGTTGAGTTGATCGATGATGGTAGTTGTAAGTGGTAATGGATTGACAGAATGACGATGTTTCCAATCTCTTTAAAGTGCGCATAACATGAAACTCTTTTTCCTTCTTATCATGCTCAGCGCAAGCGCCTGGAGTGCAGAGCCAGTGTCCGGTAATCCGATCAGCGAAATAGAAGGTGTGTATAAGCACCGTTTTATGAATGGCACGATCACTCCTGGCAAAGCGCCAGGCGAGGCAGACCAGCCTTATGAATCGGAAGATATTGTTGAGATCGCTCGATATGATCAGACGCATATCTACTTTCGTGCAGAGCTGCAGTTTTATAACGGACATACATGTGGCATCTATGGTATTGCAGGCGAAGAGAACGGTGAATTTGTCTACCATGACCCGACAACACCACTCGCGGGAGAACCAGCCTGCACCTTGAGAATATCGACCTTGGCAAACAAATTGCGGATTACCGATAGGGATACGCCGCAAGGCGGTGCAACATGCAGAAACTATTGCGGTGTGCGTGGCAGTTTGTCCGATTATTTGATAGCGAAAAGTAGCAAAAGAAAAATTCGTTATCTTGATCGCCTGAAAGCCTCTAGGGAATATTCAGAAGCAGTCACCTCATTCAAGGCTTCAGGGAAAAAGTGAGTTAATGTTGAATAAGGATCGCGTTCGATTGTTGTTGTCGCGCATGTAGTAGTCTGCGAACCTCCAACACTTAGCGCCTTAGTCAGAGTCATTTGCAATGACATCGGCCATGATGGTCGTCTGCTAGCGTATTCACACTAGCCTGTCCTCAAAGAATCTCGGTTAAACTTACAGCATTCCTTAGTGCGTTCCTTTTTAACGCAGTCCCTCACTACAGTATCCATTTCATCATGAGCGAAAAAGCATCTTACGGCTTCACCACTACCATTCTGCATAACGACCGTCAAAAAGAGATTGAGCACGGCTCTGTGCACAAACCTATCCATACATCCGTGTTATTTGGTTACAAAGATGCGCGTGATCTGGCGGACGTATTTCAGGGGAAACAATCTGGTTATCGCTACGGGCGTCAAGGTAATCCCACGGTTTCTGCGCTAGAAGACAAACTGACGAAGATGGAAGACGGGCATTCGAGTATTTGTTTTGCAACCGGTATGGCGGCGATTGGCGCGGTGTTTCAGGCCTTGTTGCGTCAAGGCGATCATGTGATCTCGTCTTCTTTTTTATTCGGTAACACCAATAGTTTGTGGCAAACCGTTGCTGCGCAGGGTGTTGATGTCAGTTTTGTCGATGTGACTGATGTCGACAATGTCGTTGCCGTGATTACACCCGCGACCCGCATCGTCTTTGTCGAAACCATCGCTAATCCGCGTACTCAGATTGCTGATCTAAAACGTATTGGTGCTTTATGCAAAGAGCGTGGTATTTTGTTTATCGTGGATAACACGATGACTTCGCCGTACCTGTTCCGCCCCAAAGTCGTTGGCGCAGGGTTGGTGGTGAACTCACTCACCAAATCGATTGCAGGGCACGGCAATGTTCTTGGCGGTGCTTTGACTGATACGGGGGGGTACGACTGGAGTCAGTTTCCGCACATTGCCCAAAATTTTAAAAAATTCCCAACACCACAATGGGGCATGACCCAAATACGCGCCAAGGGCTTGCGGGACTTTGGCGCATCCTTGTCGCCTGAGGCCGCACACCAGATCGCGGTCGGTGCCGAGACGATTGCTTTGCGCTTGGATCGTGAATGCGCCAATGCGATGGCGCTGGCCGTGATGCTGGAGAACGATCCACGCGTCGCCGTTGTGCATTACCCGGGCTTGCCATCACATCCACAGCACGCTATAGCAAGTGAACTATTTCGTGCTTACGGTGCGTTGTTCAGTTTTGAGTTGAAGCCAGAGATTGATTGCTTTGATTATTTAAATCGTCTTAAGCTGGCGATTTCTGCAACGCATCTGGGTGACACACGCACTCTTGTGATTCCGGTGGCACACACCATTTTCTTTGAGATGGGCGCAGAGCGTCGTGCTGCTATGGGGATTGCAGATTCGCTGATTCGTGTCTCGGTGGGGATTGAAGATACCCCAGATTTGCTGAATGATTTTCAGCACGCCTTATCTGCATAGCCGTATTTGTTAGTGGTGTCTTTATTCTTATACTGGATAGGTGTATAGGTTATTTTTTATAGATTGTCCATATAATCATTGGACAATAGGTTCTATCTTTTAGATACTCCCCATTTTTATGTATTTTGGTTTTTAACCGGAAAGTGCCGATGCTACGTCTATCGCTTCGTATGACCTTACGTGACTGGCGGGCTGGCGAGCTGCGCTTTTTGTTGGTGGCACTGATGATCGCAGTGGCATCTTTGTCCTCGGTTGGTTTTTTTGTGGATCGTATGCGCAACGGACTCAACCGCGACGCACACCAATTGCTGGGTGCGGATTTGTTGATCAGCGCCGATCAGACGATTAATCCCGCATGGCGCAGCGAAGCGCAAAAACGTGGCTTGACGATGGCTGAGACGGTTGTCTTCCCTAGCATGGCGATTGCAGGCGAGGGTGACAATGTCGCCACCAAGCTGGTGTCGCTCAAAGCGGTTACACCTGGCTACCCGTTACGCGGCAATCTCAAACTCAGCCAGACCCAGCAAGGTGCAGAAGTGATTACTAAAATTGTGCCGCCAGCCGGTACCGTTTGGATTGATCCTGCGCTGTTGCTCAGTATGAAGCTCAATATTGGCGATCAACTCAAGCTCGGCGATAAAACGCTCCGCATCACACAACTGATCGCCAATGAGCCAGACCGCGGCGCTGGGTTTATGAACTTTGCGCCACGCGTTATGTTGAATATGGCCGATCTCACCGCGACCAACCTGATCCAAAATGGCTCGCGTGTGACGTATCGTTTATTGCTGGCCGGGCCTGCGGCGGTGATTAGTCAGTTCCAAAAATGGTTGCAAGAGGGAATCGAGCGGGATCAGACTAAAGGTGTACGACTAGAATCCTTAGAATCCGGTCGGCCAGAAATGCGCGCCACGCTAGACAGAGCAGAACAGTTTTTATCCTTAGTCGGTTTGTTATCTGCCATGTTAGCCGCCGTTGCAGTGGCAATGGCAGCGCGGCGATTTATGCTGCGGCATCTGGATGCCTGTGCGATGTTGCGTTGTCTTGGGCAAACACAGAACCAGGTCACAGGCATGTATCTGATCGAATTTTTAATGATAGGTGTTGTCGGTAGTGCCGCTGGTGTCATCGTCGGTTTTGCCGGACATTATGTTTTGCTGGAGTGGCTGGGTAAATTAGTCTCCAACGATTTGCCATCCGCTACTTGGCAACCCGCTTTGCAGGGGATTGCGACCGGGTTGTTGTTGCTGGTTGGATTTGCATTACCACCCATTTTGCAACTGCGTAATGTGCCGCACAACCGCGTCATCCGTCGTGAGCAAGATGCACCGCAAGCGC
This sequence comes from Undibacterium sp., assembly GCA_025352365.1. GTDB lineage: Bacteria > Pseudomonadota > Gammaproteobacteria > Burkholderiales > Burkholderiaceae_D > Undibacterium. The sequence goes on from JANXTO010000155.1 coordinate 10,533, forward strand.
TGACTTTAGTTACCTATTTGCTAGGACTGGGGATGTTTGTCGGACTGTTATTGTGGCAAGCAGGCGATGTCAAACTGGGTTTGCTGACTGCGGGTGGTTTTCTCGTCGGTTTGCTGGTATTCGCTTTGGTCTCGTGGTTAGGCGTAGCCTCGCTCAAGCTTCTGCGTAACTTGAGCACTAACACTGCGTGGCGCTTTGCTGTCACTGCTTTGCAACGTCGCCCGGGCGCTACCGTGATTCAGGTCGTGTCGCTTGCGTTGGGTCTGATGGCGTTGTTACTGCTGACAGTGGTGCGAGGTGATTTGATTGCCGCGTGGAAGAGTGCGACCCCAGCCGATGCGCCAAATCAATTTGTAATCAACATCCAGCCAGACCAAAAGAACGCTATCGCCACACGTTTACAGCAAGTTGCCCAGCCCCTGTTGTATCCGATGATACGCGGCAGATTAATTGAAGTGAATAACAAAGCGATTACCGACAGTACTTATCCCGATGATCGCGCCAAACGTTTGGTCGATAGGGAATTTAATCTTTCTACCATGACCGATATGCCCGCAAGTAATACGCTGATCGCAGGTAAGTGGTACCAAGATACACAGCCAGAAGCCTCAGTAGAAGAGGGCATTGCCAAAACGTTGGGATTAAAGTTAGGCGACAAGCTCACCTTCGATGTTGCCGGCCAAAAAATTACTGCGCCGATTACCAGTTTGCGTAAGCTAGATTGGGGATCAATGCGGGTCAACTTTTTTGTGATCATTAATCCTAAAGCGGTTGTCGATTTGCCGCAAACCTGGATAACGGCGTTTCATTTGCCGGAAAGCGATCAGCGCTTCGTCAATCAGCTCACGCTGGATTATCCCAATCTGACGGTGGTCGATGTTGGCGCGATGCTCAAGCAAGTACAAAGCGTGCTCGATCAGGTAATTACGGCGGTAGAATTTTTATTCCTGTTCACACTCGCGTCAGGTGTGCTGGTGTTGTACGCGGCACTCGCCGGATCGCAGGACTTGCGCATGCGCGAAGCTGCCTTGCTGCGCGCGTTGGGTGCCACTCGCAAACAATTGTCGCAAGCACAGTGGATAGAATTTTTACTGGTCGGCGGCTTGGCTGGTGTATTGGCCGCTAGCGGCGCATCGGCAATTGGCTGGGCACTGGCGCATTTCAGCTTTAATTTTGAGTGGCAATTCAGTCCGGTAGTCTGGATCGTAGGACTATTTGTCGGCGCTGCTTGTGCGCTAATCGGCGGCTGGTTGGGTTTGCGCAATGTGCTGAATCAACCACCTTTATTGAGTTTGCGTGAGGGCTAAATCGCCTGCATAAAACGCCTCGTAACGATCATTCTTCACCTAAAAAAATTTCACAGTAATGACGACAGAATCAAACAGCAATACGCAAGATACTCAACCGGAAGAGGACGCGTCCAAGCTTTACGAACTGATCGGTGGCGCCGATAAACTCCGTCAGATGGTAGATCGTTTCTATGATTTGATGGAATTAGAGCCTGAGTTCGCCGGTATTCGCGCTTTGCATCCGACACCAATGGATGGCTCACGCGATAAGTTATTTTGGTTCTTGTCCGGCTGGATGGGCGGCCCTAATCTTTATATTGAACAATTTGGACATCCACGCCTGCGTGCACGTCATTTGCCTTATGCCATCGCCAGCAGTGAGCGAGATCAATGGTTGCGATGCATGGCATGGGCAATGCAGGATGTTGGGATCACAGAAAACTTGCAGCAACATCTGATGCAGTCGTTTTATCAGACGGCGGACTGGATGCGCAATAAACCGGGTTAATTCGTGATAAACACGTATGAAAGAAAGTCCCTATCCCACTTGCGGGGTAGGAGAATGTACCTACCCCTCGCTTAATGTAAAACTTTAAGCCTGAACACATAATCCACAATCAAAAAAAATCCACGATATGAATTTGATAGAAATTTTGGTACTCATCACGCTCTCTATTTTGTTAGTGATTAACTTGCTCGTTTTATTACGTAGTCGCAGCAGCGATGTCGGTTCTCAACTGCTCGCGCTACAACAATCACTGCAACAGGGACAGCAGCAGCAAACTCAGTTGCAGCAAGCGCAGGAGCGTTCCGAGCGGTCTTTGCGTGAGCAAGTGCAATCGACTGCACAAGCGACCAGGCAAGAATTGGGCGGGAATTTTTCCCAACTTCAGCAAACATTGGCAGCGCAATTAACCAGCGTAGCGACTCTGCAAAATAATCAGATTGATGCGTTTTCGCAGCAGTTAATTAAGCTGACGGAATCCAATGCGCAGCAGTTGGAACAGGTGCGGCTGGCGCTAATACAGCAAAGTCAAAACTCGCGTGATGAACAGGCAATCAGCCTCAAACGATTTGGCGATACCTTAAACCAAAGTCTGGCAACACTGACTGAATCCAATGCCTTGCGCATGGCCGAAGTGCGGGCGACTTTGGAGGAGAAGATCAAACATCTGCAAGACGATAACGCCGCCAAGCTAGAAGAGATGCGTAAGACCGTTGATGAAAAACTGCATGCGACGCTGGAGCAGCGTCTGGGTGAATCTTTTAAACAAGTCTCGGACCGTTTAGAAAAAGTGCATCAAGGTCTGGGCGAGATGCAGCAGTTAGCCATCGGTGTCGGTGATCTGAAACGGGTACTGACCAATGTCAAAACCCGTGGAACCTGGGGCGAGGTGCAGCTAGAAATGGTGCTGGAACAAATGCTCACGCCAGAGCAATACGCCAAGAACGTCGAGACAGTACCTGGCTCTGGCGAGCGGGTAGAGTTCGCAGTGAAATTGCCAGGTAAAGAAGATGGCAGGGCGCCAGTCTGGATGCCGATTGATGCCAAGTTTCCCAAAGAGCAGTATGAGCGGTTGATTGACGCTGCCGAGCGCGCAGATGCAGAAGGTGTCGCACAGGCTGGCAAAGAATTAGAACGCGCAATCCGTGGCGAAGCCAAGACCATCGCTGAGAAATATCTGTCGCCACCACTGACCACCGATTTTGCAATTTTGTTTTTACCCACCGAAGGCCTGTACGCCGAAGTCATGCGCCGCCCGGGTTTGGCGGATGAATTACAACGCACCTACCGCGTCAGCATCTCCGGTCCATCCACTTTATCGGCATTGCTGAATAGTTTGCAGATGGGTTTCCGCACTTTGGTGTTAGAAAAACGTTCGTCAGAAGTCTGGCAAGTGTTAGGTGCAGTCAAGACCGAATTCGGCAAGTTTGGCGACGTACTTGCCTCGACCAAAGCCGCCTTGGTCAGAGCCGCAGACAATATCGACAAGGCAGAAGTACGCACCCGTCAAATGACCAAAAAGTTGAAGTCCGTCGAAGCATTACCATCCGATTCTGCCCAGAGTCTATTAGGTGTCGATGGCGATTTGGGTTTGGATGAGCCTTGTGATGTAGACACTGCTGGTTGATGTATTGATGTGCTCCGGTTCTCACATAAACTGAAAATCATAATTGCAACACCTGTACAGAAATTCTAACTTTTATTGATTCAGTCAGCGAGAGAGCAAAGTTTAACTTCAGTAAAAATGTAAACTGATAGTCCAATAAAAATGCGCCTTCCAAGCACTTTTTGGCTTGGAAGGCTCATTTTTATTGGACATTTATTTTTAAAACTTGAGAGCAGATTTTTTAATCCGGATTTTCCGATAGGCCGCTTTCACTTCTTAACAACTCAAATGGCATGTACTGT
>JANXTO010000067.1 GCA_025352365.1 Undibacterium sp.
CAACTGGTGTATCAACAGCAAAAAAAGATTTCAGAACTGGAAGGCTTTTGCAATGCGCTGGTAGGACGCATCAAAGAAATGGCGGCTAACGCCAGTGAACAACGCATTGTTGATGAGCGTCCGCCGCATTATTGATGTAAAAATATAGTTTGAGAAGGTTTGTAAAAATTCTCAATACGATAGTCCAATCATTCTACGGCTTCCAGACCAAAATAACCTTGGAAGCCGCATTATGATTGGACATCTTTTTTAAAAATTTAAAAAATCTCTTTTAAAAAAAACTGACTTTTAAAAGCAAAATAAATGCGCTGAATGTCATAAACGCGCAAGCCAATCCCTGTAACGCTTATGCCTTGCTTAACTTTACGCTAGTCGCATTGGCGGTCAGATACCCTACTGCTGCGCCGAAGCGATCTTTGTAATTTGCGCGTACTAACGGGTCTAATGTCGCTTGTACTTTGGCGTGCAAGGAATTGCTCCAATCGCCTGCATGCTGGAAGTTGCTCATGATATAGGTCCATCCGTTGAGGTCATCTACCACATGCAGACCAGTGGCTTCTGCACCCGCTGGCATAGACATAATGCGGGATAACACTTTAGTGTCTACGTTATAGGCGCACAAGAAATTATTCACATGGTAGCCACTGTCTTCTCCGATAAATAGCGTGCGCATTTTTTCAGAGAATTTCAGATTATCGGGATTGCCGACTTTGTCTGGATTAGCCAGATTGCCCAAGGCGTCAGCCGGGATATCTTCGCCGACCAGCAAGGCCTTGGTTTGGTATGGCACCCATTCACTCTTGATCGCTACGCCGCTGGTATCAGACTGGCCGCCGGTCATACTATGCGCCATGATGCCGCCTGCAAATACTGCTTTATCTATGGAGATACCGCTTTGTGCATTCCAGCCGTTTGCGCTGTTTTTCACCATAGAATCCACCATGTTTTGTAAGGCGGAGTACGCTACTTTGTCTTTAATATTGACGGTAGTACCTTCCATTTTTGTGAAGCCCATGCTGCCACCTGCGAGGTAGGCGTAACGATTGGTTTCTAAGAAGGCGGCTGCTTTTTCCATGCCCGGTTTTACTTTTACCCAGTTGGCTTTACCGCCAGTAAAAATCTTCGTAAAACTGGTATCGACAGGATCTGTTTTAGATACGCTCATGATGTCGGATGGCTTGAGTGTATTTGCCATCGCTTCAATCTCTGCACTGGTGGCGCTGCCGAGTTTGATCCAGCTTAATTTTGCGCCGGCAGCGGCGGGATCGATAGAAAAATCAGCCCCAACTTTGGCGACATACAAAGTGCCGGAGGATAAGTCTTTTTCATTGTCGGCGACAAACATGAAGAGGCCGCTATTCGTCGCATCATCGCCCATTAAAACAGTACGGTTGTCTGGCATGACTTGCACTAATTCGTGCGAGATACGGCACATACAGTAATGCTTTTTGATCGTGCCGGTACCGTCAGGATTGACGGTGACTTCTGGTAAGTGGCCGTAGTTGTATGGATTGGCTTTGGTTTCGTCGCCATACAAATTTTTGCTATACGCTTTTAGCTGGTTATCGGTCGAAGAGAACTGCGCGTCTGGTTCGTATTCTTCGCTGGATAAATGTGTTCCCCATGGTGACAAACTCGCGTCACAGGTAATCCATAATCCGTTGACTTTAGAGGTATCAACATTATGGTATTTGACCAGACTCAACTTACCGGTTGCCTGATCTTGATCTAGCGTTAAGACTGCAATCGGGGAAGGCAATAAACCATAGGCGCTGACGCCAGCCTGATCACGTGTGGTGTATTCAAACTGAACAACCGCAAACACCGCTTTGCCTTTAATACCGTTGACAGTTGGATTGGCAACTGACAACAGCGACGTCCCGTCCGGCGAGTCTGAAAAGAACTGGCGCTCTTTGCCTACGACGGATTTATCGGTAATCGGCCTGTTATTAATATCGTAGTAACCACCGGCTAAAATCGTCCCACCTTTGCCATCAGGCACCAAGTCGCCGGTGATAAAAAACGATTGATAAGCAAGCTTGTAATTTTGTACGCTGTTATCACTCAAGGTTACGCTTAAACTGGAGCTGACAGTGGTTGCTGCCATAGCCGCCGGGGTGGATAAAGTGGGCGCTGCCATCGCGTTAAATGTCGCAGAAACATAACTCACCGCAGGTGTTGCTGGCGAGGCTACAGCGGTCGCTTCGGAGCCGCCACAGCCCGCAAGTAAGGATGCGGAGGACATTGCACCTAAGGGTAATAAAGGCGCGCCGAGAATAAATTTAAGCGCTTTACGACGACCGGTTTGAAGTTGATCTGACATGATTTTATTTCCAAGGTTATTTGATTATGAGACTAGGTGGCGATAGCTAGCTATTGCTATAAGTGACACCAAAAATGATCAGCCCGACTTCTTTTGAGTCTTATGTGTCAAGCTGGAGATCGACTATAAAAACCGAATGTGACCGCTTAATGAATGGCATGCAGCCTGTCTCTTGGCGGTGACATCGTATGTTGCGTAAGTGCCCTTGCATAAGCATGTATTTGGGTGATATCGGTTGATATAGGCTGATAGGCATACGCAAGTAATGATCAATCAAACGATCGTCAAGAAAATCCGGACGAAAAAAAAGGAACCCGACGGGTTCCTTCAAAGCTTACTTCTATGCTCTAGCTAGTGACTAGCTCAAGGTGAAGCTTAATTGACTGGCACATAGTTCAATGGCACCCATGCGTAAGCTTTGCCTTCAGTACGGACATAGCCCATACCTGGGAAGGATAAGTGGGATGCAGCGACCATGTAGCCTTGTTTTGCTGCATCGGCATAGGCTTTTTTGCGTTCTACGGCGGCAGATTTGCTGTCAGAATCAAAACCTATCGTGACTGCCGGGCTGTCAAACTGGACTGCTGCAACGTGCATCAGATCACCCCACAACATCAGCTTTTGTCCTTTGCTTTCTACCAGATAAGTAGTGTGACCTGCGGTATGACCGTAGCTAGCGATGGCTTTAATGCCCGGCGCCAGATCGGTATTGCCGTCAAATGATTTGAACTTGTCGGCTTTTACATAAGGGTTTAAAGATGCCATCGCACCTTGGAAAAAACCTTTGGAGTCAGCTGGCGCTTTGTCCAGATTGGCCTGGCTTAACCAGAAGTCAGCATCATGTTTGTCTGCACGGACAACCGCATTAGGGAAGGCGACTTTATCACCGTTCATTAAGCCGCCGACGTGATCTGGATGCATGTGTGTGATGTAGATTTCATCGACTTGTTCAGGCAGATAACCGGATGCTTTCAGGTTATTTGCCAGCTTGCCCAGGGTT
>JANXTO010000187.1 GCA_025352365.1 Undibacterium sp.
GCAGAATGTCGTGGCAGCAGCTTGGACGAAAGTAGTTTTGTCAGCTTGTTAGAGACTGCATTTGTACGCGGCCAACAACCCGTGCGCTTGCTTGGACTGGGTACGCGTTTAAGCGGCGCGGAGCAAGCGTCAACGGCGGAGCAGCAATTGGTTTTATTTGCGAGTTAATTTACTTAAAATAATATACTGCCTGTTAGTATGTTTTATTGTCTATGCAATTGCTGGACAACAGACCTATTTTCATAAAAACGAGGGGGAGTATATTGATTCAATGGACGTATGGCGACACTAGACAACGGCAAAAAAACTTCTGACTAAGCCATATTCAGAGCAGAAAAATTCTCGATATTATCTACTTTTGAGCTTCGTCTAATTGCTGGAAATAGCTGTCTTCTAATTTTTGCGTATCGATTTTATTCAGCGCAAGATTGAAAGCTTTTTGAATTGCCAGACCGCGCTCGTTGCGCTGAAAACAGATGTGCATAGAAAATTTTGTCAGATCGTGGGGGTAGTATTCGATCCGATTTTTATCTGCCTGCAAACTCGGTTCCGACGCCAGCAGCTGATGCAAGACATACTTATCAATCACAATCACATCGACTCTATGCGCTAGCAATTTGCGCAAATTGCTGACATCGGAGGGTGCTGCGTCGGTATCCAGCACCCGCTGTTTGACCATGGCGTCAAACTCTTCTCCATTAGCGTAATCCTGCACAATACCAATTTTGATACCTCGTAAATCATTGAGCTTAGTCCATTGGAACGGTCGCTCTTTGAGATGCGCAAAACCCACCACGCTGTGCCCTAATACACCAGAGAAGTAGCAAGTTTTTTCGCGCTCTTTTAAATAAAACGCCGGAAAATAACCCGCATAATTAGGATCATTTAATCCTGCGTAAACGGTACGACTCCAGGGAGAATAACTAATTTTGGCGTCCATTCCAATTTGACGTGCCGCGACTTTAACGATGCCTGCGGTCAAGCCTTCTTGATGCAAACGTGAGCCTACATACGGCGCCCACTCCAGGCTGGCCAAACGCATTACTGGATTGTCCGCGGCAAATAGAGGTGACATCCCAAAGGCATATATCAGGATGGCAGTGACAGGAATACATCTGATCTTCAAGGCAATGACTCGGCAAAAGTGATGATGTAGTTTAGCGTAAGTTGTATGGGTATTGCGCTAAGCTTATTCCTAAGTGTTGCGCTTTGGCAAAACATATATTTACTCATGGTTCTATGTCGTCAGAGCAAAAAAGCAAGAGTCTTCAAAGTCCGCCCAAAACTATTTTGACTATTTTAGTAGTATTACGTAGCCTGAGTGAACTCGCTTCAGTAACGCCTTATTCATGTTTAAAAAATCGTGCTGGCAGCGGTAAAAAGCGCTCCGCTAGTTTGTGATAGAGCGGCGTCGGGCAGATGAATTTGGAGATTGCGCTGGCAATCACGGATGCTGACATCAATGGCACTAACATTTGGTGACTATCGGTCATTTCCATCATGATAATGAATGAAGTCACCGGTGCGCGAGTCACGCCAGACAAGTAGGCCGCCATCACCAATAATATGATCGCGCCATGGGTTGCCAAATTGGGAAATAGTGTCGCGATGTTATCGCCAATACCTGCGCCGACGGCGAGTGAGGGCGCGAAGACGCCACCGCTAATGCCGCAAACGGATGAGAGCAAGGTGGCAATCAATTTTGCTATACCAAAATACCAGGGCAATGTGCCGCTGTCCTCTAGCGTTAAGCGGGTAGATTGGTAGCCTGTGCTAAATACCAAGCCATTTGTATACCTTCCTTTTGATCAGCCGAGCAATCTCGGTTTGCCTTTTGCATTCAAGCTTGACCTGCCGTCCATTGGTTTAACCGAACAGTTAATTTTGATGATACTCGTTTGGAGAATTACCACTGACTCCTTTACTTCTTTCTTTTGATTTACAAGCAAACGAAATATTTTTAGATTATGATCGGCATCTATTGATTAAATTACGACTGTAATTTATATTCGCAGTGGAAGTTCCTTCTGATGAGAAAGAACGTGCTGCCGTAAGTGCTATGTGAAATGATAAGCTCGATGTAAATTGATAAGCTACTTGCAAAGCTAATTTGTTGCTAGCACCGGATCATTCCACATGTGATTTGAAATTTGACAAGGATGTCTATGTTTTCCCAAGCACTTTCTAAATGGCTGGACAAGCGTGGTTTTCATTACGCTTGGATCATCGTCATCATTACCTTTATGACGGCACTGTCGTCTTCGGCTGCGCTTGGACTACCCGGTGCACTGATGCAGCCATTAAGCAAAGAGTTTGGCTGGAGTGTTGATCAGATTTCTTCCGCGCTCGCGGTTCGTTTTGCGTTGTTCGGTCTGATCGGACCATTTGCAGCAATTCTGATGGAACGGTTTGGCCTGCGTAATATTGTGGTGACCGCACTGAGCTTGATCGCAACTGGCTTGATCTTATCAACCCGCATGACCGCGTTTTGGCATCTGGTTGCTTTGTGGGGCATCACGATAGGGATGGGATCGGGGTTAACCGCATTGGTGCTGAGTGCGATCGTATCTAATCGCTGGTTTGAAACCCATCGCGGTCTGGTGATTGGTCTTTTGACAGCAAGCTCGGCGACCGGGCAACTGGTATTTTTGCCCGCGGCGGCATGGCTTACCGAGCATCTGGGCTGGCGCATTGCAGTGTTACCGGTGTCATTTAGTTGCGCTGTAGTGGCAATCGCTGCCTTCTTTTTCATGCGAAATCGTCCTTCAGAAGTGGGACTAATACCCTATGGTGCTGATTCGACAATTGCCATCCCGCCAGTGGCGCCGGTTAAATTTAGTTTTAGTATGCCGTTTACAATTTTGCGTGAAGCGGCAAGCCAGAGAGTGTTCTGGATCTTGTTTGGCACCTTTTTTATTTGCGGCCTCAGCACGAATGGCTTGATCCAAACCCATTTCATTTCTTTATGCGGTGACTCTGGTTTGGCGGCGGTACCTGCGGCCTCTGTATTGGCAATGATGGGTGCTTTTGATCTGGTCGGCACTATCTTGTCTGGCTGGTTGTCGGATCGTTATGACAACCGTAAACTACTGTTCTGGTATTACGGCTTGCGTGGTTTATCCCTGTTTTGGTTGCCTTACTCCGAATTCACGCTGTATGGCTTGTCCTTGTTTGCGATGTTTTATGGCATGGACTGGATCGCAACAGTACCGCCAACGGTCAGATTGACCACTGCCACTTTCGGTAAAGAACGCGCTGGCATGGTGTTCGGCTGGATATTTGCGGGACATCAACTCGGCGCAGCCGTGGCGGCATATGGCGCGGGTCGTGTCAGAACATTGATGCTGACTTACAACCCGGCGTTGTACACGGCTGGTGCAGCATGCTTACTCGCCGCGCTGTTGGTGATGATGATTAAGCGGCGGGATTCTAAAGTAACTAAGCTTAAAGCAGCGTAAATTAATTGCGCATATTGAAAGCGTTTTTGTGGCTTTCAATATGCTTAATTTTCACAATATCAGGTTTGCGACTGGCTAAGCGCCTGGCGTACAACACGTAAAAATTCATCGGACAGACCCGGCTCATTCACCGCGCGTGACAGCATTAGTGCGCCCACCATGCTGGCATATGCAACTAAAACCGCATCACGCTTTTCTTGCGATGACTCTGCTTCTGCCAGTGCAATCAGTTGATCAAGCTGCTGACGTACGCCGTCAGTCAATGCCTCGCGTACTGCCTGGGACAGCCGTGCTACCTCTGGGCCAAGAGCGACCACTGCGCAACCAGCACCCGGATTGTCACGATGCCTAGGCGATAGATAAGAGGCCGTGATTGCCTCGAACGGTGCATCAGGATGTTTGGCTGCAAGCCTAGCCCATGAGCTGGCAGAATTCTCAAAAGTCCGCGCACAGGCTTCCACCATCAAATCTTCTTTTGAGTTGAAATTGCCATAGAACGCGCCATTAGTCAGCCCGGCAGCTTTCATCAGATCGGCCACACCGATACCGTTATAGCCATGCTCACGAAACAGTTTGGCGGCAGTATCAACGACCCGCTCACGATTTTTCTCGGCCTGTTCTCTACTAACTTTCATGATACTTCCTTCTAATTACTGATCAATATTATTCATTACGATAATAATATAAAAACTATAGGACAGGCAGATATGCAGGCCAGTAGGCATATTCAAATGAAAAAATAATCACTTTATTTCGTGACAATGATCCGCTGTCGGAGCATTCAAAAATGACAACGATCAGTTGCGGCAGGACAAAGGCAAGAGGGTGCACAACATAGAAATCAAAACTGTGTTGCCAGCTTAGCATGGCGAGTATCTGGGTAATAAGTTATTAATAAACTTAACCCGTTGATTTAAAGAAGAAAAATGAGGGTTGGTAGCAATGACTATCGGCGCACACCAACCGATATAAGCAAATTTAAGCAAATTGGTAGTTGAATTTGAACCAAGAACTGGTTCGAATGGTGCACCGACAAGAACCACATATTGTCTTTAAATGCACGTATTTAATACGTTCTAGGGCGTGTTGACATATAAAAAGCTGTTAGCTTTTCCCGAAGTGTGTTTACATTCTGGATTTTAAAGAATGAAACGATGCTGCGACTGATGTTAAGAG
>JANXTO010000193.1 GCA_025352365.1 Undibacterium sp.
GCCACGCCGAATCAACCGGAAGTGCACTTACGTCCAAACAAGCTGGTACCGTATAAAGCGGTGGCACATGTGATGGCCGAGGCGCAACGACTCGGTGTCAATAAGATCGGTATGGTCGGTAATGAGCAGTTCTTGAAGTGACGCGTTAAAAATTGCTCGAAAAATCACTTTGATGACAGCTTAAAAGTTAGATCAAATAAAAAGGCTCCTATTGAATTGGAGCCTTTTTTACGAGTACCGATATGACTTTATGGCCTATCGCTAGCCTAATAATATTATTTTGAAACTTGCGCTGCCTGTTCCGATCCAGCGTCAGGCGCGGTACTGGTGAGTTCTAATTTTTTGCAATGAGGACATGACTTGCCCGGCACATACCAAGAGGAAAGCTGCTCTCGTGGTGTAACTACGGCTCTGCATGCATAGCATTGTTCGGTGTCTGTCGCTTCTAACTTCGGATTAAGTGCAGTTCTATAATCGAAGACAAAGCAGTCGCCGTGATAATGCGCGCCACCAACTTCTTCAAAATATTTCAAAATGCCACCTTCAAGCTGATAGACATTATCAAATCCTACATTTTGCATGTGAATGGCGGCTTTTTCGCAGCGAATTCCACCTGTGCAAAAGGTGACGACCGTCTTGTCGTTTAATGCATCGCGATTTGCTTCAATCACCGCGGGGAATTCAGTAAATTTTGTAATACGATAATCAATCGTATTGTCGAAACTACCGACGTCTACTTCAAAGTCGTTGCGGGTATCAACCATTACGACGGTTTTGCCTTGATCGTCATGGCCTTGATCTAGCCAGCGCTTAAGTGTCTGCGCATCCACTGCGGGGGCGCGACCAAGCTCTGGCTTAATCAGCGGCATGCGCATTGTGATGATTTCTGCTTTCAGCTTGATTAATAATTTGGTGAACGGCTGCGTCTCAGAGAGGCTTTCCTTCGCTACAATATCGGCAAAGCGCGGATCAGTATGTAGCCAGTCCATGTAGGCATCAATCTCATGGCGTAAGCCTGCCAAGAACATATTGATACCTTCTGGTGTCAATAAAACGGTACCTTTGAGCTTGAGTTCCTCACATTTAGCGATAAATTCTGGACGTTTTTCAGCAGTATCGTTAAAGGTAATAAATTTATACGCCGAGATGTTAACGTAAGGCAGGTCAGGCGAATTAGGACTTGCCAAAGTAGAAGTTGCAGACGACATGGAATAGTTTTAGTAAGTCATTGATTTGGCAGCATTATAAACTTTTCTGCTAGTGATTTTCCAGTCTTGCTCATTTAACCTAGAAAACCAAAATCCGATTTTGACTGTACAGAAATCGTTTTCCCTTCGCCAGCACGGTAAAATACGAGAATGACTACTGAACTAACTCTTCCCCAAGATTCAAGCCTTGCTATCGCTGCAACTGTTGATGCCACTGCTGTGTTGATTGCAACACCCGATACAACATTAGCCCCAGCCTCAACTTCATATCAAAACACTTTTCCTCAATTTGTACATTTGCGTTTGCATTCTGAATATTCGATTGTCGATGGCTTAGTGCGCATTGATGACGTGATTAAGGCGGCGGTTAAGGACAAGCAGCCTGCGTTAGCGATTACCGATTTAGCTAACTTGTTCGCGATGGTGAAGTTTTACAAAGGTGCTCGCAGTAAAGGAGTTAAGCCGATTGCTGGCTGCGATGCATGGATCACGAATGATGCAGACCGGGATAAACCATCACGCTTGTTGTTGCTAGTAAAAAATCGCAAAGGATATTTGCAGTTATGCGAGTTGTTAGCGCAAGCCTGGTTGAGCAATCAACATCGTGGCCGTGCAGAAATTCGCTTTGAATGGTTGCAGGCATTATTTGAAGCAGATCAGAAAACGGGTGAGCAACCAGGCTTAATCGTTTTATCCGGTGCTCATTTTGGCGATGTTGGTATAGCGATCGATAATGGTAATTTAGATGCAGCTGAGGCTAATGCTCAACGTTGGGCGACTATTTTCCCTAATCACTTTTATATTGAAATCCAGCGTGCAGGGCAGCCGAATATGGAGGCGCATGTACGTCAAGCGCTTGCATTAGCAACTAAATTACGCTTGCCCGTTGTTGCTACTCATCCTATCCAGTTCATCAACAAAGAAGACTTTATTGCCCATGAGGCGCGTACCTGTATCGCAGAGGGCGATATGTTGGCCAATGGTCGTCGCGTGCGACGCTTTAATGATCAGCAATGCTTTAAAACGCAGGCCGAAATGCTTGAGTTATTTGCCGATCTGCCGGGGGCCTTACAGAATGCAGTTGAGATTGCCAAACGCTGTAATTTGACTTTGGAATTAGGTAAGCCAAAGTTGCCAGATTTCCCTACACCGGATGGCATGACGATTAATGATTTTTTGGTCGCAGAGGTTGAAAAAGGATTAGAGCTAAGACTGGCGCAACTTTATCCCGATGCGGAAAAGCGCGAACTACAAAGAGAGCGCTACGAATCTCGCCTTAAGTTTGAGACCGATACGATTATCAAGATGGGCTTTCCAGGTTACTTCCTGATTGTTGCTGACTTCATTCAATGGGCGAAAAATAATGGCGTACCAGTTGGCCCCGGTCGTGGATCAGGTGCTGGTTCATTGGTTGCGTATTCCTTGTTGATTACCGATCTGGATCCACTTGAATACAATTTGCTGTTCGAGCGCTTCTTAAATCCAGAACGGGTATCGATGCCCGATTTTGATATTGATTTTTGCCAAGAAGGGCGTGATCGCGTCATTCAATATGTGAAAGATCGCTATGGAAAAGAGGCAGTATCGCAGATCGCAACCTTCGGTACCATGGCCGCAAAAGGTGCAATCCGTGACGTTGGCCGCGTACTCGATTTTGGCTATATGTTTTGCGACGGTATCTCAAAACTGATTCCGTTTAAACCGGGCAAACAAGTCACTATTGCCGAGGCTATTGTTGAGGAGCCAATGCTGGCCGAGCGGCAGGAAAACGAAGAAGAAGTCAAAACACTGCTCGATCTGGCACAACAAGTTGAGGGTATTACCCGCAATATTGGTATGCATGCCGGTGGTGTCTTAATCGCTCCAGGCAAGCTCACAGATTTTTGCCCTTTGTACACGCAAGGTGGCGATTCTGGTGTGGTCTCGCAATACGATAAAGATGATGTTGAAGCGGTTGGTCTGGTGAAGTTCGACTTTTTGGGTTTGACTACGCTGACGATTTTGGATCGTGCTGTTCGCTACATCAAAATGCTAGATCCGGCGATGGCTGACTTTGATCTGGCTAAATTGCCACTGAATGACAGACCATCGTATGAGTTATTAACCAAAGCGAAAACTGTCGCCGTATTCCAGCTAGAAAGCCGTGGCATGCAAGGCATGTTAAAGGATGCGCGTCCGGATCGGTTTGAAGACATTATCGCTCTGGTGGCTTTATACCGCCCTGGTCCTATGGACCTTATTCCTGATTTTTGTAAGCGTAAGCATGGTGAGAAGTTTGATTATCCTGATCCACGTACCGAAGGCATTTTGTCCGAAACCTACGGCATCATGGTGTATCAAGAGCAGGTAATGCAGATGGCGCAGGTCGTTGGCGGTTACTCACTCGGTGGCGCAGATTTGTTGCGTCGCGCGATGGGTAAAAAGAAAGCGGAAGAAATGGCGGAGCATCGTCAGATTTTCCGTGATGGTGCCGCTAAAGACGGTTTGCCGCAATCCAAAGCCGACGAGATTTTCGATTTGATGGAAAAGTTTGCCGGCTACGGATTTAACAAATCTCATGCTGCGGCTTACGCGTTGTTGTCTTATCACACCGCTTATCTCAAAGCACATCATCCTGCCGCGTTTATGGCAGCCAACTTGTCGCTGGCAATGGATGACACCGACAAGATTAAAATTTTGGTGGAAGATACGCTGGATGTCTGCAAACTGACTTTGCTGCCGCCAGATATTAATCAATCAGATTATCGCTTTATTCCTGTTGGTGAGCCGGGTAAAAAAGCAATGCAGATTCGCTATGGTCTGGGTGCTGTAAAAGGCTCAGGACAAAACGCGATTGAAAGCATTGTTGCCGCCCGCACTGCTGGCGGACCTTTTGTCAGTTTGTTTGACTTTGCCAAGCGTGTAGACAAACGCCAAGTGAATCGCCGTACGTTTGAATCATTGATACGCGCTGGTGCAATGGACAGTCTGGGCAAAGATCGTGCAGTTTTATTAGCGACCGTGCCGCTGGCAATGGAAGCTGCAGAACAGGCAGAAGCCGAGATTAACCAAGTGAGTTTATTTGGCGATCATGAAGATATGATACCGCCACCAGAGTATGTCAAAGCGGAGCATTGGTCTGATAAGCAGCGCTTGATGGAAGAGAAATTAGCACTTGGCTTTTATCTGTCTGGTCATTTGTTTGATGCCTATGCACCGGAGGTTCGGCAGTTTATCAAAACCACTTTGTTGAAGTTGGAACCTTCACGCGATTTGCGTTTGATTGGCGGTGTGATAGCTGCTTTGCGTACCCAGATGACACAACGCGGCAAGATACTAATCGTCACCTTAGACGATGGTACTGCTACCGTTGATGTAACGGTCTACAGCGAAATGCTGGACGAGTATAAAAACTTATTTAAAGAGGATGAATTCTTAGCCGTACTCGGGAAAGTATCTGAAGATAGATTCTCAGGCGGACTTAGAATCACTGCTGAGAAAATTATGGATATCGGCAGGGCGCGCGTTCAGTTTTCGCAAGGTTTACGTTTGTCATTAGATGCAGGTACTGACCTTAAGAAATTGCAAGACATAATCAAGCCAAGTCTTAATCCAGAAGGTTGTCCAGTGCTGATACGCTATCAAAATAAAGATTCAAGTGCTGAATTATATTTATCTGATCAATGGCGCGTCAGTCCAGACGATCATTTGCGACAAAAACTAGGTGAGTGGTTATCGCCGGACAAAGTACAGATTGAGTATGCCTGATCAATTATTTAAACTTGGTTTGGATCTAAGCAATAATGAAGTATCCCCGACGGGATCTTTTCGTTTGTTACAGCAAACACCGACATACATATTGGCCTACTTACCGTTGACTTTGTTTTTTCCAATCGGTGTGATGTATGGTGGTGTTTTGCTGTTTTATATCGGCCTGATCGCCTCAGGTGGATTCGCGCAAAAGTGGCAGCGTATCCGCCAAAGTCCCATGTTGTGGCCGGCACTAACGCTAAGTGCTGTCAGTGTTTTGATTGCATTGATACACGACAGACCAGCCGGTGAGTTTTGGTCTGGCTTTTGGCACTATCAGACCTTTCTGTTTCTGTTTCCGTTTCTCAGTATTGGTGCCGGAATATGGCAAAAAAAAGCGCTGAAGTTTTTTTTTGCTGGCGCGATTTACGCCGCTACTTTGTACTATTTAAATTTTTTGCACCTTTTGCCAAACAACACTTTATTCCGTAGTTATGTGGTGTACGAAGGAAATAAGTCCATCTTACTTGGCATCTTACTGGCAATAGCTGCGGCTTGGATGTTGTACGAATTATTCCTGAGAAAGAACCATCAGGTCATCAGAATCATTGTGCTAATTTATGTTGTGATAGCGTTGTTATTGCTGGCAAAGACCCGCACGGCAAGTTTGATTTTTGTACTGTTATGCGCGTTGATGGCATGTCGTAATTTACGTTGCTCGTGGCGCAATGCGGTATTGCTTGGATGTTTCTGCGCTGGGCTTGCCGGCGCCTGGCAATACGTACTCAGCTTGCCAACACCTAGCATTTGCGCTGTAAATGAGATGCGGCAAATTGGCCCCCTTCAGATATTGATCACCCGCGCTGAATGCACTATTCATCAAATTCATTCCTTTAGTGAGGGAAAGAATATTGGCGAGGATGGAATGCGTCTGGAGATCGATAAAATCACCACGCAGATCATTATTGAACAACCATGGATCGGGCACGGAATCGCCAGTTGGATGCCGATCTACCAGCAGCGTGCTAAGGGCATGATGAGTGGCACAATGACTACTCCGCATAATGATTATCTGTTGTACTTTACTGAGCTTGGATTCGCAGGCGTAGTCGCGCTTTTGTATATTTGGTTTACGCAATTGCTGGTAGCGTATCGTATGCGCAGTTCGGCGTTACATCGTGAACGCGCTATGTTGCTGGCTACGTTGGTTATCACGATGATGGTTGGCGGTATGTTTAACGCCATCTTGCGCGACGGCGTATTTGGTATGGCGTTTATGATTTTACTGAGCATGCCGCTGGCAGGTGTAGAACGTCGCTCTATGATTAAAGATGCAGACGTTGAAGAATATAACGATCCATCGCATATTAAAACTAATTAAAAAAAACGAAAAAGGATTGTCCAATAAATATGCGCCTCCCAGCAGCAAAATGCTCTGTAAGCCTTATAAAATCTGGATAATTAAAAATATAGACAATGGCATTATTTAATAAACAGACAGTACAAATTTCCCAGCGCTTATGGACTTCCATGCGTGAGCATAGAAATATGTTGTGGATCACGGCGCTTACCATGCTCTTGACGGCGTTGACTGAGGCAATGTTCCCACGGGTCTTTGGTTACTTGTTGGATCATGGTTTTAAAGGTGAGAAAACTAATCTGGCACTCTGGAAAATTCCTGCCGCCATCGTTGGTATTTTTATTTTGCGCGGACTATGTACCTTTACGACCAGCTATCTCATGTCATGGATTGCAGCTAGTCAGTTAAACGATTTACGCGCCCAAGTTTTTGCCCGAATTTT
>JANXTO010000267.1 GCA_025352365.1 Undibacterium sp.
GCTACGCGTCAGCGCTTTGTCACCAACCATCCAGTTCGGTGTGATGGCGACCCATTTGCTGCCATTCCATTGCTGTACTTTGACTGCGCCAGAACCTTCATGATCGTCGCAAGATGTTTTGACCGGCGGGAACATACCAAAAGCGCCCAAGGCTTTTTGACGTGCATCATCCACGTTCAGATTCTCGAAGCCCCAACGGATTTGCTCGCCCGTCATTTGCTTGCCTTTGCCGTACTTTTCTTGCGCTTTTAAGATGGCCTCAACCCACAACATGCCAGCAGTCACGCCACGCATGTGATACACCGAACCAATACGGGTTTTGTCCGCCAGATTGCCGTTACCGTTTGCATAGATTTTGCTGCGGATTTCATCCAACACAGGATAGTTGCCTGGGGTATTAAAAGTCATGGAAGAATAGCCTTTTGCTGCATCACCCGCCGGGATGGTGTCTTCCTCAGAACCTGCCCACCAGACACCGAGCATTTTTTCACGCGGAAAACCATTGCGTTGTGCCGTCTTGATCGCAACGGCATTCATCACACCCCAGCCCCACAAGATCACGTAGTCAGGATTGGCCTGACGGATTTGCAACCATTGCGATTGTTGTTCATTCCCAGGGTGCGCAACAGGGATTTTGACCAGATCAAATCCGTATTGCTTAGCTTGTGCTTCCAGCACAGGTAAGGGCTCCTTACCAAAGGCGGAGTCGTGATACAGATAAGCGATTTTTTTACCTTTGAGCTTATCCATACCACCGGATTTGTCACCTAGATATTTGGTCATTGCAGCGGCTTGATTCCAGTAACTGGTAATTAACGGGAAGATGTAAGGAAAGACCTTACCGTTGGCCGCATCAGAACGACCATAGCCCAGCATCGTCATAGGGATTTTATCTTCTGCCACGCGATCTAAAATGCCGTATGCAATACTGGTAGAAAGCGGATCAACTAAGGAGGCGCCTCCTTTGGCTTGTTTAAGACGTTCATAACATTCAATACCGCGTGAGGCGTTATATTCAGTTTCACATTCTTCCCATGTCAGCTTGACGCCGTTCATGCCACCTTTGGCATTGACCAGATTAAAGTAATCAATAATCCCGCCATAAAATCCCGAGCCACCCGCGGCATACGGACCGACCCGATACGACAGTAAGGGGATGAACTGTTCATCCGCCTGTACCAGGCCAGATAGTGCAACAGTGCTGACTAAGGCTGCACTGAGTAATACTGATTTAAGTAATTTCATGATGTCTCCTTTTTTGGATGGATATTGCAACTATTTGTACTTGTTGCTTAATGTTTTTTTTACTGTTTTTACTGATTACTTATTGATTGATACAACTTAATATGGGAAAGGCCATAAGCGCAATTTTTCCTTTGCAATTTGCCACAAGCGCGCCAGACCATGTGGTTCTACTATCAGGAAAAAAATAATCAAGCCGCCAAATACCATTAGCTCCAGATTAGACGCTACGCTGGTCGGCAGCGACAAACCATGCGCGATCATATTCAGAAAAATCGGTAGCAAGATGATGAAGGCCGAGCCTAAAAAAGACCCAAGAATCGAACCGACACCACCGATGATAATCATGAATAAAATACGGAAGGATAAATCCAGATTGTAGGCATCCGGCTCCACCGTACCCAGATAAGCGTAAGCATACAAAGCACCCGCCACACCGCAATAAAACGACGACACCGCAAACGCCAGCAGTTTGGTACGCATAGGGCGAAAGCCGATGACTTCTGCGGCAACGTCCATGTCGCGTACCGCCATCCAGGAGCGCCCGACATTGGAGCGCACCATATTTTTTGCCAACAGGGCGAGCACACAAACGATGCTCAAAGTGAGCAGATACTTTTTCACTGGCGTAGTAAAGCTCACACCAAAAATTACCATCTCCTGCGCGGTGATCACGCCAGAAGAACTGTAATTACTAAACCACTGTACTTTGGTCAGACACCACACCACAAAAAATTGCGTTGCCAGCGTCGCTGCCGCCAGATAAAAACCACGTATGCGTAAGGACGGCAAACCAAATGTAATCCCCACCAGTGCCGCACACAGCCCGCCCAACACAAATGCCAGCAATAAAGGAATACCAGGAATACGCAACACAAAGTTATACGAGGCAAACGCACCTACTGCCATAAACGCAGCAGAACCTAGCGACAATTGCCCCGCATATCCCGTCAAAATGTTTAAGCCCAATGCGGCCAGCGAGAAGATCAGAAAAGGAATCAGGATCGCAGAAAAGGTGTATGCCGATGCAATCAGCGGCACGACAAAAAACGCCAGTACCAGAAGGACGACCATAGCGATCCTGTCCTGACGCAACGGAAAAATCTGGTTGTCCGCGGCATAGCTAGACTTGAACTGACCTGCTTCACGATAAAACATGTGTTTCCTTTATGTTGAAACTATTTTTAGATATTTTCATTTTTTATCTCCAATATCTATGCGGATCTCAGGCCATTTTTGCCTGGGAAGGCATATAAGTATTGGACTTTCTAATTCATAAACTTCAAAAAATCATTGTAATAAATGACCTAATCATCGTAGGGTGCGCCATGCGCACCGGTACATTGTCCGTGCTGTTCGCTGCGGTGCGCATGGCGCACCCTACGACCAGCGCTGCATCTCGATTAAAGGGTTTCTAGAAGCTCCCATTCCGCCCAACTCAGCTAAGCTGAATCAAATCCGCCGGATAATTTTTTCGCCAAACAAGCCCTCTGGCCGCACTAGTAAAAATAATAATGCCAGTACATATGGGAACCAGCCTTCAATCCCTCCGCCAACCATCGGGCCGATATAGACTTCGGCTAATTTTTCAGACGCTCCAATAATCAAGCCCCCGACAATCGCACCAGGCACCGAGGTAAAACCACCCAGAATCAACACGGGCAGCGCCTTTAGTGCGACAAACGTCAGCGCAAACTGCACGCCGTTACGTGCGCCCCACAGCAAGCCTGCTACCAGCGCAACCAAGCCTGCTACTGACCAGACTACGGCCCAGATTTGTTGTAAGGGGATGCCAACCGCCAATGCCGCCTGATGATCGTCTGCCACAGCGCGCAAGGCGCGGCCAATCTTGGTTTTAGAGAACAGTAACGCCAGCCCAGTAACTAGCAGCGCGCAGATCAGTGCGGCGATGACATCAAACTGCGAGATGATGATGTTGAACTTTTCCATCAGATATTCAATCGGCACATCTTCGATTGGTAAGTTCAGGCGGTGTGGTTGCGACCCCCACAGCAATTGCGCCAGGCCTTCGATAAAAAAAGTTAAACCGATGGTTGCCATGAATAAGGTAATTTCAGGTTGATTGACCAAAGGTCGCAATACCACACGTTCAATCGCCAATCCGAGTAAGACCATCACACCCATCGTGAGTGGAATTGCCAGCCACAATGAAAAACCGAATTTCTCAGTCATACCAACGCAGGTTAATGCCGCAAAAAACACCATCGCGCCTTGGGCAAAATTGAATACACCGGAGGCTTTGTAAATCAGCACAAAGCCAAGCGCCACCAGTGCGTACATCACACCAGAGAGCAAGCCGCCGATTAAGACTTCAAAGAAAAAATTGATATTCATTCTGGTCTAGCCTTTCAATGGGCGACGCCGAGATACGCGTTAATCACTTCCTGATTCGCCAGCACTTCTGCCGGAGTACCATCGCCAATTTTTTTGCCATAATCCAGCACGACCACGCGGTCTGAAATATCCATGACCACGCCCATATCATGTTCAATCAATACGATGGTGGTGCCGAGCTGATCGTTGACATCCAGAATAAAGCGGCTCATGTCTTGTTTTTCTTCCACGTTCATGCCTGCCATGGGTTCATCTAGTAACAAGATTTCTGGTTCTGCTGCTAAGGCACGACCTAGCTCGACTCTTTTTTGCAAACCGTAAGACAAACGACCAACCGGTGTTTTGCGGATATGCTGGATTTCTAAAAAATCGATGATTTCTTCGACCTTTTGACGATGCTCGATTTCTTCTTTTTGAGCCGGCCCCCAATACAAGGCTTGCATCAGAAAATTGCTTCTCATTTTCAGATTGCGCCCCGTCATGATGTTGTCGAGCACGCTCATGCCTTTAAATAAAGCGATGTTCTGGAATGTCCGGGCGATGCCACTTTTTGCTGCGGCATAGGTGTTCATCTCTTTACGTCGCTGACCGCGATAAGTGATCGTCCCCTCTTGTGGGTGATACACGCCGTTGATTACATTGAGCATTGAGCTTTTACCTGCACCGTTGGGGCCGATGATGGCGCGGATTTCATGCTCTCTGACGTTGAAAGAGATATTCGTCAGCGCTTTAACACCGCCAAACGCCAGCGAGATGCCCTGTAAATCCAGGATCACTTCGCCGATTTTTCTGCCATTCGTGGGTATCGCCATTGTCACCATCGTCATTGGATCTACCATCGCATTCATACTGTGTTTTTCATGAGTCATGCCGCCTGTTGATATGCTGCATAGGTTTTTACGTCGCTGATATGCAAATCAGCATTGACTAATCCCTGACGGCCATCTTCAAATTTGACCTGAGTTTCTATATATTGCGACCGCTTACCGGAATACAGCGCATCAATCAGCACGGCGTATTTTTGCGCGACAAAACTACGTCGTACTTTGCGTGTACGCGTGAGTTCATCATCATCGGGGTCAAGTTCTTTGTGCAGTATCAAAAAGCGATGAATCTGGGTATTGGCCATAAGAGCTTCGCCCGCCAGATCGGCATTGACTTTCTCGACACAAGAAACGATTAGCTGATAGGTTTCCGCCTTGGCTGTCAGATCGGTGTAGCCAGAGTAAGCAATGCCGCGCCGCTCTGCCCAATTGCCGACGGCTTCCAGATCAATATTGATAAAGGCGCAGACCGTATCGCGACCATTGCCAAAGGCGACAGCTTCTTTGATGTAGGGGAAAAACTTTAATTTGTTTTCAATATAGTTGGGAGCAAAGATATCGCCATTGATCAGCTTGCCCACATCGGCCGCACGGTCGATGATTTTTAAGTGGCCGTCGCTATCAAATATTCCAGCGTCGCCGGTACGGAAGTAGCCATCTGCATCCATCACCTCGGCGGTGGCATCAGGACGTTTATAGTAGCCCGATAACATTGAGGTAGATTTCACCAGTACTTCGCCATTGCTGGCGAGTTTAATTTCTACGCCTGGCGCTGCCTGACCTACGCTATCAAATTTGATGTTGCCATCGGGCTGCAAGCACACGTAGGCACAGGTTTCAGTGGAGCCGTATAACTGCTTAAGATTAATCCCGATAGAGCGATAAAACCGGAACAGATCAGGACCGATTGCAGCACCGGCAGTGTAAGCAACCCGTACACGTGACAAGCCCAATACATTTTTTAAGGGCGCATAGATCAGCAGATTGCCGATTGCGTAGTGGATGCGGTTTAACAGTGATACGGGTTTGCCATCCAGAATATCGCTACCAATGTCGCGGGCGATTTCCATATAATGATGAAACAATTTACGCTTGATGGCGCTGGCATCTTCCATTCGTATCATGACCGTGGTCAGCATATTTTCAAACACACGTGGCGGAGCAAAATAATAGGTCGGTCCGACTTCGCGTAAATCGGTTAACACCGTCTCACCGGACTCAGGGCAATTGACGGTAAAGCCTGCCGTCATTGCTTGTGCATACGAGAACAAATGATCACCAACCCAGGCCATTGGCAGGTAAGACAAAATATCCTCACGTTCGCTGAGATGATCAAAGCCCGTGCCGCCTGTCGCTGCGTGGATAAACGAGCGATGGCTTTGGCAGACGCCTTTGGGTTTGCCGGTAGTGCCAGAGGTGTAGAGCATGACGGAGGTGTCGTCAGCTGTACCTAAGTTAACTTGCTGGATAAAAAAGTCCGAGTGGGCTTTATCGTAAGCGCGCCCTAGGTCTTGCAGTACGGCATAAGAGGTGAGTTCGTCTTGGTGGTAATGACGCATGCCGCGATCATCGTCAAACACAATATGACTAATCCCGGCATAGTGCTGTTTGATTTCTAATAGTTTATCGACTTGCTCCTGATCCTCCACAACCGCGAACTGGATTTCTGCATTCTCCAGCACATAAGCCATATCTGCCGCTGGCGAATCCTGGTAGAGCGGCACCGCAATCCCGCCTAGACATTGCGCGGCAGCCATGGCCCAATATAAACGCGGACGATTATCGCCAATGATGGCAAGGTGCATACCGCGCTGGAATCCCTGTGCTGCAAGCCCGCAAGCCAGAGCGCGTACTTCATCACAGACTTGCGCCCAGTTCCAGGTTTGCCAGATACCCAAATCCTTCTCTCTGAACGCCGGACGCGATGCATGCAATTGCGCGTTACGTAGCAGGAGCTTAGGGAAGGTGGTGTAGTCCGGCATTACTTGGTTGACGTCGATAGGCTTCATTTGTCTCCATCATTTCATACTTGTTTTATGATTATCGACTGAGTGTCCTTACTCTCCCTTACGGCATACTTACTAACTTTGTTAGCGTCGTACGCATGCGAGAATGATGGGGAGTTTGTAATAGCTGACCTTACCTACAGTTTCGCTTATACAATGTCTCAGTACGCGTTTTCAGTAAATATTCTTTTGCGTATTTTTGTTAGCTGGAGTGTAGCCAGATCAAATTCTCAGTGCTGTCATTTGCCCGACAATCTCGCTGAAACAACACAATTTCGGTGCTGCGCCGCACCATATTAATATAGCAAAAACGATGCAACCAATTCCTCCAGATCAGCCGATTCAGCCAAATCTATCTTCGCCCGCTAGCTCTGCTCCAGCGTCAACATCAGCATCAACGTTGACTTCTGCAGTGACTTCTACCGACCGGTTTTCCCGTACGATGTGGGCGAGCATGCTGACGCCAGAGCATATGCAAAAGGTAGAAGCCGAAGTCACAGAGCGTTTTGTCCCCGCAGGCGGCTACGTCTGTCGCAAAGGCGATACGGTGGATTATTGGATGGGCGTGATTGACGGCTTTTTGAAGATGAGCAGTATGTCACCCGAGGGCAAGACCGTAACCTATAGCTGCATGCTGGCAGGCGGCTGGTTTGGCGAAGGCTCGGTGCTTAAAACAGAAGCACGTAAATATGATGTCGTCGCCCTGCGCGACACCAGAGTCGCGTTTATGCCGCGCAGTACCTTTGACTGGCTATTAGACAACAGTATTCCGTTTAACCGTTTTTTATTGCAACAACTCAATGAACGCTTAGGCTTGTTTATCTCACTGGTGGAATACGATCGCATGCTTGATACAGACACCCGGGTAGCACGCTGTCTGGCGTCCTTATTCAATCCCTATCTGAATCCCGGCACCAGTATACAATTGCAAATTTCTCAGGAAGAGATTGGCTATATTTCCAGTGTGTCACGTCAGCGTGCGAATCAGGCTTTACAGATATTAGAAAAGCAAAAACTGTTGAGTATTGACTACGGTGGTATTACCGTACTCGATCTTGAAGGCTTGCGTAGTTTTTTGGGAGATGCCGCCAAATGAAAACGCTGACAGTGATTGGTGCTGGCAAAGTGGGTCAGGTATTCGCACAGCAATTCGTGCGACACCAACTATTTACGATTCAGCAAATTTGTAATCGTTCTCTGGCCAGCGGGCAGCAAGCAGTGGCGGTGATAGGTGAGGGTAGCGCGGTGTATGCGATAGCACAACTTACTCCTTCCGATATTTACCTGCTGACCGTGCCGGACGATCATATTGCGGCTACTTGTCAGTCATTGGCAGACGCGGGTTTGCTGGCGGCAAGCAACATTGTATTCCATTGCAGCGGTGCGAAAGCATCTAGCGAATTAGTCGCAGCGATTGTGACAGGTGCGGCGGTTGCCAGCGTTCATCCGGTTCGCAGTTTTGCCGATGCTGCTTATGTTGCCGCCAATTTTTCCGGGACGATTTGTAGTTTGGAGGGTGATGGCCGTGCGCTGGATGTCCTTCTTCCCGCCATACAAAAAATCGGTGCGCAGACTGTTCAGATTAGTGCCGAGAATAAGTTGCTATATCACGCAGGATCGGTGTTTGCGAGTAATTATCTGGTAACACTGATGGATATTGCTTTGCATGCTTACGAGGCGGCAGGTATACCGCCAGAATTGGCAAAGGCGATGGCACAGCCCCTCGCACAACAAAGTTTAGATAATGTTTTTCAATTAGGAAGTGCTACCGCACTGACCGGCCCCATTGCGCGGGGAGATATGGCGACAGTCATTAAGCAGCAGCAGGTCGTCAGCGAGTGGGATGCAAGTGCAGGTGCACTATATCAAGCGTTCACGCCATTAACTGTCGCCTTGGCGCAGCGCAAGCAGATAGCTTATTCAGAGAAATAAACGCTGTTTCTACCATTCTCTTTGGCTTGTTGTAACGCGACTTCGGCACGATCAAATACGCTGTCTTCCGTCTCGTTATCTTTGCATTGAGCCACACCCATGCTGACGGTAACTGCCAAACGTTTTTTTGCCAGATCGGTGGTGCGCGAAAAATCATTCGCCGCAATTGTACTGCGCAGATTTTCGGCAATCGAGGTAGCTTTTTCTAAGGTGCAGTTTTTTAATAAGATCAAAAATTCTTCACCGCCCCAGCGACAAATCACATCGCTCTCACGCAAAGAGCGCTTGGCGATCAGCGCAATTTCTTTCAGCACATGATCACCTACCAGGTGCCCATTTTTATCATTCACTTTTTTGAAAAAATCGATGTCGATCAACGCCACGCACAACGGTAAGCGTGAGCGCCCGCTATCGAGTAAGGCTTGCTGAAAAACAAAATCAAATGCATGGCGATTAGGCAGTGACGTAAGTTGATCGGTGGCCGCAGATTTTTCTAAGCGTTGCTGAAAGCGTCGTACCGACAGCACCAATAATACGATCACTATCAGCATAATCACAGCACTAACTGCCAGGTTAATCTGGAAGATATCTTGGAGAGGTTTGATGTTGCTACCGACTTCTTGCTCAACTAGTAAATGCCAGCCTAATTCTGGAATAAACCGCTCGCTGACAGCGATATTGTCGGTGTCATTTTTATAGTCCAGAAGTTGCGATTCAATTTTTTTGTTCGCTAAAATTTCTGTGGCGATACTGCGCATGCCCGGCATATCTTGCAGACTGCTCAGACTCCGCTTCATCGCGCTGCCAGCTAACACGATGGTCCCTTTTTGATCTACAAAATAAATCGTGCGATGTAGACTTGATTGATAGCTATCGATCAGACGCCTCATCGTATCTAAGGTAATGCTGACACCTGCCACGCCAATAAATTTACCGTTGTAATCTAGTATCCGATGATTGATGGCGATCGTCATGTTGTCACGATTGACTATGTCGGTATCGACATTGATTTCGTAAGCGGTTTTTAAATTCGCTACATGGAAAAACCATTTGTCACGCGGCTCGTTGGCTGAGATTATTTTTTGCGTACCATCAGGTGCATAGGATTGATGGCTAATAGCGGATGCTAAAAAACTGGTAGCGGTATTATTTTTAGATTTGATCTCTTTTAAATAACGCGTGATTTGTTCTGCTTTTTGATCAGATTGATCATCAGTTTTCTCATCAACTACGGCGTTGATCATCCAATCACGTACAAAGGTATTATTCGCCATTTGCGAAGCGATCAGAACAGGTCGCAAAATATCCTTTTGCAGTTCTGCAAGCACAGCGTCGCTGGTGACAGGCAAGGCCTGTTCAGAACTATTTTGGTACACCGTGTCGCGCGATACTTTATAACTGGCGAGCGTGATAAATCCGAATCCAGCGATCAGGATCAGCGAAAGGCAGATGAGCAAACCGTATTGTTTTAATATTTTTCGCATAAGATGAAAATCAAAACGCGGTAAATGTTTGACTGCGTGTCTGGCGATGCGTCTGAGCCAAAATGAAGATCAGATGTACCTGTGGCACAAATCAATTTTTGTGGTGTTGCGGCAAGATCATACTATAAAGGCCGCAGGATTCTCGTTTAAATTCGGAGGGATGTGTGCGAATTGCGGGGAAAAAGGACGAAAAAAATTGCCGCAAATAGCGGCAATTTTTTCATCTCAGAGCGCAGCTTGGCGTTTGCCAGTCTTTAAAATCCAAGTTTAAGGACGTGGTGTGATTGATACATGCAATTTCAGGCGTGAGCCAGGGTCATACGGCATGATGCTGGTGTAAGTACGGTTATGGTACTCGTAGGTTACGGCATAACCATTATTGCGGGTCTCCCAATGATCTACATTTGTACAGCGACGCACTGGCTGACTGTCGTAAGTTGGTTGTTGATTGCCGCCGTTATTGCCATTGTTATCTACGCGATCACCCACCACTGCACCTGCAATCGCACCCGCTGCCGCTGCAGCAATGCGACCATTGCCGCCACCCACCTGGCTACCCAGCAAACCACCAGCGATACCGCCGATGATAGAGCCGCCAGCACTGCGCTGTTGTTGCGGCTGCTGACGTTGTACGGTTTCATAGTCGGTGCGGCATTCTTGACGCGGCACGTTGACTTGTTCGACTTGAGGCGCAACATTGATGACGCGAGCGAAATCATCGTAATCTGCTGCATGCGCTACGGACATGCCAAGACCTAAGAATGCAGTCGTTGCTGAAATAAGGGCTGTTTTCTTCAGATTGAGTGTCATTTTGTACCTCGTTTTATTAATCACAGTCCTCATATAACGTCTGGCTCCAAAAAAAGAAGACATGATTTGAAATTTAAATGTAAAACTCTGTATCAACCATGACATATAAAGCAATTTTCTGAAATTAAGTTATTCTGATGTTAATGGTCGTAATGTCTTGATCAAACCTTAATCAAATTCTAAACAGACCTTAATATTTTTAAAAAAGGCAACTATGCAAATGCAATGGACTAGCTGGGCTACGATCGCGGCGCTTGCCGTATATTTCTGGACTTTCATGAATGCAGGAAAAGCACGCATGCAATACAAAGTTCTTGCGCCCTCAATGGACGGTCCGCCCGAATTTTTACGTGCTTTGCGGGTGCAAACTAATACGCTTGAGCAAATTATTTTTTTCTTGCCATTCTTATGGTTAGCCGCCATCTGGTTTAGTGACCGTGCGGCGGGTATCGCAGGTGCAGTCTGGGTAGTTGGGCGTTTGATGTACGCATTGGCATATTACCAAGATGCTGCAAAGCGAGCACCCGGTTTTATGATCGCTACGCTGGCGTCGCTGGCATTATTATTGATGGCAATGTTTGGTTTGTTGCAGCCTTTATTTTCAACTCATTAACCCTTATTAATTAATACGATGCCGACTTCTAAAACTATTGCTCCTGTTTGGGCGTCTTATATTCTGGCTGCCATCGCTCTATATGTTGTGCTGAAGATGGGTTTGCTGGTGGCGCTGTTTTCTGGGTTGCTGGTGTATTCCCTGATTCACTTACTCGCGCCTACCATAGAGCGAAAATTCAGTAGCCAGCAATCGCGCATGATTGCGGTTATTTTCTTGTCGGTAGTGATTATTGCCACGATTTCTTTGGTGCTCTGGCTGCTCTACGCCTACTTGCGCAGTGAGGGCGGTAACCTGAATGTGCTATTGCAAAAAATGGCTGACATTATTGATGCCTCTAGTGACCAGATGCCGGACTGGGTCAGTAATAACTTGCCAGAAGGCGCAGATGCCTTGCGAGAGCTACTGACTAACGGCTTTAGAGAGCACGCATCTGAAGCTAAATTGCTGGTGCAAGAAGCCGGACAT
This sequence comes from Undibacterium sp., assembly GCA_025352365.1. Lineage (GTDB taxonomy): Bacteria > Pseudomonadota > Gammaproteobacteria > Burkholderiales > Burkholderiaceae_D > Undibacterium. The sequence continues at coordinate 11,735 of JANXTO010000267.1, forward strand.
GTGATTGTGCATCTGCTGCTGGGGATGATCATCGGCAGTATGGTCGCGTTGCAGGAGACCACACAGCATGCCAATTACCGTCCATTTGCAGCCGCTTTGCATCAACGCGTGGTGACCTTGGGTCTGATGTTTCAGAAAATTGTCTTTGCCCAGGTGCGCATCTCGCTGATTAATACCGCATTTACAGCAATCTATTTATTAGTGATTTTGCCCTTAGCCGGTATTCATTTGCCACTGACAAAAAGCATGATTTTGATTACCTTTTTGGCCGGACTGATCCCTGTAGTCGGTAATATTCTGTCCAATACGGTGATCGTGGTGGTAAGTTTGTCGCACTCTCTGCACACCGCCGTCGCCTCGCTAGTATTTATGGTGGTGATACACAAGCTGGAATATTTTTTAAACGCGAAAATTATCGGCTCCAAAGTCAATGCCCGTTCCTGGGAGCTGTTGACCGCGATTTTGGTCATGGAAACCATATTTGGCGTACCGGGAGTCGTAGCAGCCCCTGTTTTTTATGCGTATATTAAAAGGGAGTTGAGTGATCAGGGCTTGGTGTAGTTGTTAATGTGCTCTACCTCAATACGCTTCCATATTGATTAATTTAAAGGAAATAAAATGATTTTAGAACTCGCCGATATTCGTATCCAGCCAGGCAAACAAGCCGAATTTGATATCGCCATCCAACGTGGCCTGAGTGAAGTGATTTCTCATGCTAAAGGGTTTAGTGGTTACAAAATCAACAAAGGAATAGAGTCACCGGACCGTTACGTCCTGATGATTTTTTGGGAGACTTTGGAAAACCACACCGTCGATTTCCGCGAGTCACCGGCATTTCAGGAGTGGCGTGCGATTGTCGGCGGTTTCTTCGCCGTGCCGCCAACGGTAGAACATTTCAATCTGCTTGCTAAATCATAAAGTTATCAAGGGGAATTCAATATACTCCCCTATTTTTTTATCAATAATGCCGTATTGTCCAATGATTCTCTAGACAACTAATAAATACATCTAGGGAGTATTTATTAGTATTTGAGCTGGTGATACACACTATAGTTAAATAATTATTGTGAAATAATAATCACTGTCAAACCACAGGACTACGCAAATCAGTCCGAGAATCGCGTGGCAAAACTGTCATGTCTTGATAATTGTTATTTCATCCCAAGTTAGACAAGCCAAGCACGTCAATTGCTGATACCCGTTAGAATCCGTCCTATGCTATTCAGCAATTTAGCGCACTACGCATATCAGCAGTACCCTGCCCAGCTATACTACAAAGGACATCATGGTTCCGCACCTCGTTACCGCCCTCAACGGCCCCTTGCTTGATTTAGAAAAAAAGATACTCGAAGCCACGCCTGCGATCGAGCGCTGGTTCCGTCTGGAATGGCAAGAGCATACGCCACCGTTTTACTGCTCAGTTGATTTGCGCAATTCTGGCTTTAAACTGGCACCGGTGGACACCAATCTGTTCCCTGGCGGCTTCAATAATCTTTCTCCAGAAATGTTACCGCTGGCAGTACAAGCGGCAATGGCCGCGATTGAAAAATACTGTCCAGACGCTAAAAACTTGTTGCTGATCCCAGAGCGCCATACGCGCAATGCGTTCTATTTGCAAAACGTTGCACGCCAGATGCAAATTTTCCGTCAGACAGGTTTAAATGTCCGTCTCGGCACCTTGTCTGAAGACATCAAAGAGCCAACGGCGATTGATCTGCCAGACGGTACGCAATTGATTTTAGAACCGCTGGAACGCTCCGCCAATGGTCGTCGCCTCGGCTTGAAGAATTTCGATCCTTGTACGATTTTGCTCAACAATGATTTATCGGCAGGTATCCCGCCGATTTTAGAAAATCTCAATGAGCAAACCTTGTTGCCGCCATTGCATGCAGGTTGGGCAGTACGCCGTAAGACCAATCACTTTGCCGCTTATGATGAAGTTGTCAAGAAATTTGCCAAGCTGATTGACATTGATCCGTGGATGCTGAATCCTTATTTTGCCAAGTGCACCGGCATCAATTTCCACGAACGGATTGGTGAGGATGAACTGGCCAATACCGTCGATACGATTCTGGCAAAGATACGCAAAAAATACAAAGAATACGGCATCAAAGAAAAACCGTTTGTCATCGTCAAAGCCGATGCCGGTACCTATGGCATGGGCATCATGACAGTGCGTGATGGTAGCGAAGTACGCGATTTAAACCGTAAGCAGCGCAACAAAATGTCGGTCGTTAAAGAAGGTCTGGAAGTCAACGATGTGATCGTACAAGAGGGCGTACATACTTTTGAGCAGATCAACGAATCTGTTGCCGAGCCTGTCGTCTACATGATGGATCGCTACGTTGTTGGCGGCTTCTATCGCGTGCATGAAGATCGTGGTGTGGATGAAAACTTAAATGCGCCAGGCATGCATTTCGTACCGCTGGCATTTGCCCAGCAACATGCCGTGCCGGATGTCACAGCCAAACCCGGCACCGCTGCACCGAATCGTTTTTATATGTATGGCGTAGTCGCGCGCCTGGCGTTGTTGGCAGCGTCGCTGGAACTGGAAAAAACAGATCCAAATCCTGAGGTGTATTAGCGTCTATTAACATTTAACTTATTCGCCCCCCGATTAAATGTTAACAGACCGTAAGTAAAAAAGCGGCGACCGCAGCGGTTGGATATCAAACGCCAATGCTGCGGATGGTGGCGATTGTGGATGGATTATTTTTTTGAAAATGTACTGATAGAACGAATATGAAAATCGCCTTCCTCACTGATCCGCTCGATCAATTCAAAACCTATAAAGACTCTACCTTTGCCATGATGCGCGAGGCGGATTCTCGCGGCCATCAGTTGCATGCATTCGGCCCGGACGACATGGCCTTAGAAGGCGGCGTGGTCGTGGCAAATATCCGTCGCATTACGTTGACGGGCGATGCTCATGACTGGTATCACGCCGAAACACCACAAGCATCCGCCTTGAGTGCGTTTGATGCGGTTATACAGCGCAAAGATCCGCCGTTTGATATGGAATACATCTACGCGACGTATTTGCTGGAACTGGCAGAGCAGCAGGGCGCACGCGTATTCAACAAGCCAGCGGCGATTCGTAATCATAATGAAAAATTGAGCATTGCTCAGTTCAGTCAATTTACTACGCCTACTTTGGTGACGCGTGACGAGCAGCGGATTCGCGCTTTTCACCAAACCCATCAAGATATTATTTTAAAACCGCTGGATGGCATGGGCGGCGCTGGCATTTTCCGCATCCGTGATGACGGGATGAATCTCGGTTCAGTGATCGAAACCTTGACGCTGAATGGTGCCAGAACCATCATGGTGCAGCGCTACATTCCTGAGATCGTGCATGGCGACAAACGGATTTTGCTGATTGGCGGCAAAGTGGTCCCGTTTGCGCTGGCACGCATCCCGCAAAACGGCGAAGTACGCGGCAATCTGGCCGCCGGTGGCGTTGGCGTGGGGCAAGAATTAACGGCGCGCGATCTGGAGATTGCAGAGACTTTGGCGCCAATACTGTACCAGCGTGGTCTCTTGCTGGTAGGATTAGATGTCATCGGGCATTATCTGACGGAAGTCAACGTCACCAGCCCGACTTGTTTTCAAGAAATTACGCAGCAAAAAGGTTTTAATGTGGCTGGCATGTTCATCGATGCGCTGGAGTCCGCTATTTGATGTAAGAATATACTGCTATAGAGTATATTCTGGTGTCCAGATAAATAATGGGCTGTAGGCATGGTTTTTGTGCATACTCCCAAGAAATGTGAATATGGTTGGAATACTTTTATTAACCCATGCCCCGCTGGGGTCGGCCTTTATGCAGGCCGCAGCGCATGTGTTTCGCGGCATGCCAGAACATTTTGAAGCGATTGATGTCATCGCTGACCAGAATATTGATGACGTCAATCGCCTTGCAAAAGAGGCGATTAAACGTCTCGACGCTGGTACCGGTGTGCTGGTCATGACCGATGTGTTGGGCGGTACACCGTCAAACTGTTGTCGTCAGTTAGGCGAGCCTGATCAGGTGGCAACCATCGCCGGCGTCAGCTTGCCGATGTTGCTGCGCGCTATTACCTATCGTCACGATACTCTGGATGTAGTGGTAGAGATGGCTTTGGCGGGCGGGCAAAATGGCGCTTTGCGAGTGGATAACCGAGTAAGGCTTTCTCCTAACTAAGTTGGTAATTGAGTTTGTAATTAAGTTTGTAATTGAGGTTGTCAGTAAGTGGATAAATACGGTTATATGTACGGTTATGTGTATGGTTATAGGTAGGTTCAGATTCAAGCTAATAAACCAATAAGGTCGTTCATTATGTCGAGTAAAGTGAAAATGCAATGATCCAACAAGAAATTGAAATCGTAAACAAACTGGGCCTGCATGCACGAGCATCAGCAAAATTCACTCAACTGGCGGGCAAATTTAAGTGTGAGGTCTGGCTCACCCGCAATAACCGCCGGGTCAACGGTAAATCGATCATGGGCGTGATGATGTTGGCCGCAGGCAAAGGCAGCAAAGTCTTGCTGGAGACCGAGGGTGAGGACGAACAAGCCTGTTTTGACGCCATGCTTGCGTTGGTGAATGACAAGTTTGGTGAAGGCGAGTAGTGAACATCGCTAGCGCCAAAATTCCAGCTGGCAAAGCCAACGCCATCAGCTAGTAGCAAAAATAAAAAGAGTAAAGGGGACACAACAGCATGGCATCATTTACATTGCAGGGCATCCCCGTTTCACGCGGCATCGCGATAGGGCGCGCCCACTTAATGCGTCCTGCCGCGCTGGATGTCGAGCATTACCTGGTCGCCCAGGAGCAGATCGAATCAGAAGTTCTGCGCCTGCAAGATGCCATCGTTCAAGTCCATAAAGAATTACAAACCATCTGGGCCGATTTGCCGCAAGATGCGCCGACCGAGCTTGGCGCCTTTCTGGATGTGCATGCGCTGATCTTGTCTGACCCGATGATCTCTGAAGCGCCGCTAGAAATCATCCGCACCCGCAATTACAACGCAGAGTGGGCGCTGGTGACGCAGATCGATGCCTTGTCTGCGCAGTTTGATGAGATAGAAGACGACTATCTGCGTGAACGCAAAGCCGACATCCAGCAAGTTGCCGAGCGCGTGCTCAAAGTCTTAACCGGTAGCGCTAATGACTTACCACGTGACGCCAATGTGGATGAGCGCCGCAGGAATATGATCGTCGTTGCGCGGGATATTTCACCCGCCGATATGATGCAATTCCGTGATGCAGCTTTCAGCGGTTTTGTGACGGATGAAGGTGGCCAAAACTCCCATACGGCAATCGTATCGCGCAGTTTGGGTATTCCTGCCGTGGTCGGTTTGGGCAATGCTTCTCATCTGATTCAGCAAGACGACTGGCTGATTATTGATAGCGACGCCGGTGTTGTCATCGTCGCTCCCTCGGCGCAGGTGATTGAGGAATATCGCAACCGGCTGGCGGTTTTGCTCAAAACCCGTAAAAAATTAACCCGTCTCAAAAAGACCCCAGCGATTACCCAAGACGGGATCGAAATAACCTTACTGGCGAATATCGAATTGCCGCAAGATGCCATCACCGCGATGGACGCCGGTGCCAGCGGCGTTGGCTTATTTCGCTCAGAGTTTTTGTTCATGGGACGTACTGGCCACGAGCAAGAATTACCGACCGAGGAAGAACAGTTCGTCGCCTACCGCGATGCCGTGCTCGCCATGAAAGGCAAGCCCGTCACCATCCGTACACTCGATGTAGGCGCTGACAAACCACTCGACACCACCGATCACAATATATTGAACCCCGCATTGGGCTTGCGCGCAATCCGCTATTGCCTGGCCGAGCCGCAATTATTCCTGACGCAATTACGTGCGATTTTGCGCGCCTCCGCTTTTGGACCGGTACACATTCTGATCCCGATGTTGGCGCACGCATTTGAGATTGATCAGTCTCTGGCGATGATAGAACAGGCCAAAAAATCCCTGCTGGCCGAAGATAAAAAGTTTGATGACAAAGTCCCGGTCGGCGCCATGATCGAGGTTCCTGCCGCGGCACTCAGCTTGCCGATGTTTGTCAAAAAGCTGGATTTTTTATCTGTGGGCACCAACGACTTAATCCAATATACGCTGGCAATTGATCGTGCTGATCATGAGGTTGCCCATCTATACAGCGACATTCATCCTGCCATTTTGCAGTTGCTGGCGATGACCATCAGCGCCGCACAAAAGGCCGAAATTCCCGTCGCAATTTGCGGTGGTATGGCGGGTGATATCCGTTTGACGCGTTTGCTGATTGGCATGGGATTCCGCGAGCTATCGATGCCCCCGGCTTTGCTGCCAGAGATTAAACAAGAAATCCTTAATACCAATATCGAGTCCTTGCAATCTCTGGTCAAAAAGATTCTGCGTTCTTACGATCCTGACGTGATTCAAGAAAGCCTGGCGCAGTTAGCAATCGCCTAGATAAGGTTCTGCCTTAGAGTCAAAAATAAATATACTCCCCAATTTTTTATGTAAATATGGCTAATTGTACAGAGAATATATGGACAATTAAAATATACCTGTAGGGAGTATATTTTTCATTTTAATCCAGATCATGTTTAAGTTTGCTTATAAGCCTACTTAAGAAGGGTAATTTCTGCAACTGCGATCAAGGCAGGTAGGACGATGATTTCCAAGGTTTGACGCCATCGCCATACTTCGTTATCCTTCATCCATTGCGCCGATTTGAAATCAGCTTGCGGGCGCCGTTTTGGAAAACTTTCTGAAACAATAAATACGGCTAAAGCGAGCTTGAATGCCGCCTCTCCTCCTCATTCAGCCCTTCTTTTAGCCTTCCTGAATTAATGTAAAACGAGATGATTCTCGCTAGGAAGACGCATGACTACCGTACCGTCATCGACAACATCAGTTTCAACGCCGCCACCAGTGCTAACAACGCCATTGCCATCAATCGGTTTTGTTACGCCGCAGACGATACAATTTGATCAGCCGCTGACTTTACAAAGTGGCGCAACGATCAGTGACTATCATCTGATGATAGAAACCTATGGCACGCTGAATGCCGACAAATCCAATGCCGTACTGATTTGCCACGCGCTCAACGCCTCGCATCATGTTGCCGGAGTCTATGCCGATGACCCAAAAAATACCGGCTGGTGGGATAACATGATTGGCCCTGGCAAGTCAGTCGATACCAACCGGTTTTTTGTGATCGGCATCAACAATCTTGGCTCTTGTTTTGGTTCCACCGGACCGATGCACCATAATCCGCAAACGGGCAAACCGTATGGCGCGGATTTTCCGGTAGTGACGGTGGAGGATTGGGTGCAAGCGCAAGCCCGGGTGGCGGATCATCTCGGGATACAACAGTTTGCTGCGGTGATGGGCGGCTCGCTCGGCGGCATGCAGGCGCTGGCGTGGAGCATGTTATTTCCCGATCGTTTGCGGCATTGTGTCGTGATCGCTTCGACCGCTAAATTGTCAGCACAAAACATTGCCTTCAATGATGTCGCAAGGCAGGCAATTTTGACCGACCCGGATTTTTATGGTGGCGATTTTTATGCGCATAATGTGGTTCCGCGTCGTGGCTTGCGAGTCGCACGCATGATTGGTCATATTACGTATTTATCCAATGACGATATGGCGGAAAAATTTGGCCGTGATTTGCGCACCGGCGAATATCAATTCGGCTTTGGGATTGATTTTGAGATTGAATCTTACCTACGTTATCAGGCGGATAAATTTGCGGATTATTTTGACGCCAATACGTATTTGTTGATCACTAAGGCGCTGGATTATTTTGATCCTGCCCGCGCGTTTGATGGCGATCTGAGCAAGGCCATGGCAAAGACCAAGGCAAAGTTTCTGCTTGCCTCATTCACGACTGACTGGCGATTTTCACCGCAATGCAGCCGGGATATTGTGCAGGCTCTGGTTAGTAATCAGCGCACCGTCAGCTACGCAGAAATCGATGCACCGCATGGGCATGATGCCTTCTTGCTCGACGACGCTCGTTATTTGAATTTGATCGCTGCTTATTTTGCGAATATCGACCAGGAGCTTGCATGAATTTTTCTGAACTCAGTCAGCTCCGCCCTGATCTCGCATTTATTGCGCATTGGATCAAGCCGCAATCGCGGGTGCTAGACGTCGGTTGCGGCGATGGTGTCATGATCGATTATTTAAAAAGCGATAAGCAATGCAGCGCTTACGGTACAGAAATCGCCGACGACAAAGTACTGGCGTGCGCCAAACGCGGCGTCAATGTGATTCAGCAAGATATGGAAAACGGCCTCAGCATGTTTCAGGACAATGGTTTTGATACCGTGCTGTGTTTATCGTCATTGCAAATGATGAAGCATGTAGAGCCTCTGCTGCGCGACATTGCCAGAGTAGGGCGCGAGGCGATTGTGTCCTTCCCTAACTTTGGTTATTGGCCGCACCGCACCGCGCTGCTACGCGGCAAAATGCCCGTGTCTAAATCTTTGCCCTACGAGTGGTACGACACGCCCAATTTACGCTGCGCGACGATTGATGATTTTTCTGATCTGGCGACCGAAGTCGGTCTGGAAGTTTTAGAGTGCGTCGCTTTGCATGAAGGCAAGCCGATACAATTCTTACCTAATTTGCGCGGTAGTTTGGCAGTCTTTAGACTGCGGAAGAAATAAGGATGACCGATATCAAACCACCTGCAACATCGGCGGAATCACCATTAGAAGCCGAGACCAAATCAGAAAGCGCTATTCACTGGACGGAATATCTGAACAGGCGAATGTTAGTGCTGGTCTTTCTAGGATTCAGCTCAGGGCTGCCTTTATATTTGCTAGTCAATTTGCTGCAGGCATGGCTGGCAAAATCTGGGCTTAATGTAAAAGCGATAGGCTTGTTCGCCTTGGTGATGATTCCCTACACCTGGAAGTTTTTGTGGTCACCGCTGATGGATCGTTTTAGCTTTAATATGCTTGGACGACGACGAGGCTGGATGGCGATAACACAAGTCTTATTAGTGTTCGCGATCGGTAGCTTGGGGATGTTTGATCCTCAAACCCAGTTACCCATCATCATCGCGTTAGCGGTTGGCGTTGCTTTTTTATCTGCGAGTCAGGACGTGGTGATTGATGCATATCGACGTGAGACTTTGCTCGATAACGAGCAAGGTTTAGGCGCAGCGATTTACGTCAATGCCTACAAAGTTGCCAACTTGGTGCCGGGATCTTTGTCCTTGATTTTGGCGGATCATGTATCTTGGAATTTAGTATTTTGGGTAACTGCTGCGTTTATGTTGCCAGGCTTAATTTGTACGCTGCTGGCACCGGAGCCGACTGTGTACGGAGCGCCGCCAAAAAATATCAGAGAAGCGGTGGTATTACCTTTTAAAGAATTTATCGCACGCGACGGTTGGGTGACTGCCTTATGGACATTGAGTTTTATTTTTTTATACCGGATTGGCGACAGCGTTGCCGGTGCTTTACTGACCAAGTTTTTTATTGATCTGGGATTTCAGTTAACCGAGATTGGCGTAGTCGCTAAACTCACCGTGTTTTGGGCCAGTATCGCGGGTGGTGTGGTGGGCGGTATCTGGATGGTGAAGTTAGGGATTAACCGCGCTTTATGGATTTTTGGTGTCTTGCAGGCATTGACCAGTTTAGGGTTTGCCTTGTTAGCTTATGTCGGTCCCAACCTGTATCTGCTGGCTGCTGCGATTGGTTTTGAGGGATTTGGGGTCGGACTGGGAACCGCAGCGTTTGTGGCGTATATCGCCAGAACCACCGATCCGCGCTACACCGCAACCCAATTTGCGTTATTTTCTAGCTTGGCCGCTGTACCGCGCACCTTTGTCACATCCTCTGTCGGCTTTATTGTGGCGGAGACAGGCTGGTTTTACTTTTTCATTTTCTGTTTCGTTATTGCGATCCCTGGCATGTTGTTGCTCCCGAAAATCGCGCCATGGAATGCAAAGTGAGTAAAGTGATTCGTTTTAGCGGCGACTTTAAATTGGATGTAGTGCCACCATTTCATGCTTATTCCATTTTCTAACGCCAGACTATGACGCCAGCTCGCATTGCCATTCTTGTGTCCACTGTTTGCCTCACCTTTGCTACCCCTGCCTATGCACAAAATAGCGGCCAGGATGGCGTCAAGGTTGGTGAAATGTCGATCTTTCGCAAATTGGGTGGCGGTCTGGAATCCAAATCGGCCATGCAATACAGTCAGACGATGCAGCAAGCGCAACAGCAAAATGCCCTAGCGCCAGACAGCAACCCGCAACTGATACGCTTACGCGCAATCGCTAAAGCCTTAATCCCATTCGCATTGCGCTGGAACGAGCGTGCGCCGCAATGGAAGTGGGAAGTCAACTTAATCGTTTCCAAGCAAATCAACGCCTATTGCATGCCTGGCGGCAAAATCGCGTTTTACACCGGCATTCTCGATACACTCAAATTGACGGACGATGAAGTTGCTATTGTCATGGGACACGAGATTGCGCATGCCTTGCGCGAACATGGCGCCGAACGGGCGGGCAAGGCGGCTGCCGCCAATTTTGGTATCAAGCTGGCAGAAATCGTAGCGGGTGCAAAAGGCTATGATCCTAACGTGGCAGGTTCTGTGGCAGGCGGTCTCGCCAATGTTGGCATGCTGAAATTTTCCCGCGACGACGAGACCGAGGCCGATGTGGTCGGGTTAGACATCGCTGCCCGTGCTGGTTACGACCCGCGCGCAGGTATTGCGCTTTGGAAAAAAATGGCAATGGTCAATAAAGGTGCTCCACCACAATGGCTATCTACCCATCCTGCTGGTCAAAATAGAATTGCTGAAATTCAACGCCATTTGCCAGAAGTGTTACCTTTGTTTGCCAAGAAACAAGGTATTCTCCTCGCTAATCTGCCGCCTTACCGAACGAATATCAAAACTATCCCCGCTATTAATTGAGACAACTGCTTACCTAAGCAGCTTGCCTAGCTGCTCATGTGCTTCGCACATCCGTGGTGCTAATTTGCCTCAAAAGTCCAAAAAGTCGCATTTATGACACGTTTTAATGCGAATTTAGTACCTGTCATCAACTGTTCATAATTGAATGCCAGACTTTGCCTACCCAAAATTTTGTGTGCTAGACTTTATTTCAGTGAATGTATATCTGGTAAGCAAGTGTAAAAATCACCCGATATTTGTCTCAGCTTAGTTTTTGCTGAAAGGCACTCCAAAGCGTGGCACGTTCTCTGCTTTTAATAAAATTACACGATGATGTTCTCCTCAATAGCAGTATGGAATTTGTAGCCAAAGAATTGAAAAACAAAATCCGGATGCAGCCCTCATCGTTTTTTTTAGTTGGTAAAGCAATCGTTTGCGCGTTTTGGAATTAAAAGTTTTTAGTTACAAAGCAATCGTTTGCGCTGATCGAAATTTGAATGTTTTTTGTGCAATTTTTCTTCTGAAACGAAGAGTTTGTTGTGATGATGCAACGCTCCTTATGTCGATTGGAAGATATTTTCAAATTTTTGATCCGCTTTTCGCTGTGTTGAAATTGCTCGTAAATAAAAGCGGAATGGATTGTTTTTTTTAGCAACTTAAATTGGTATCAGATGTTTGTTTAAATAGTTTTCCGTGCATTTTTTATATCTATTAGTAAATTCCAAAAAAACCTTGATCAAGGAGTAGTAAATGAAGCAATCAAGAAAACTTTCATCGACATTCCCATCGCGTTTGTCGATGGTTGCTGTCGCTTGCCAGTTGGTTTGCCTGAGCATGTCCGCTTTTGCACAAACAGCACCAACAGCAGAATCAAATGAACCAATCGATCCTAATCGCGTCACGATTACTGGTAAAAAAGTCGGTATGGGTCTGATGGTGCAAGAAATCGCACCAAAAGCACGTAGCACAATTACAGCAGAAGAATTATCGAAACAGCGTCCAACTGGTAATGCTTATCAAGCATTAGAGTTGATGCCAGCAGTGAACAGTTTTAACTACGATGCAACAGGTTTGTTTGGCGGTGGTTTGACTTTACGTGGTTTTAACAGTGACCAGATCGGTGTGACGATCAATGGCGTACCAGTCAATGATTCAGGTAGCTTCTCTGTTTTCCCACAAGAGTTTGTTGATCAAGAAAACACTTGTACTCAATTTGTTACTCAAGGTTCTACAGACGTAGATTCACCACAAATTGGTGCTACCGGTGGTAACATCGGCATCACCACATGTGACCCTAGCAAGCAAAAAAATGTACGTGTAATGCAAACTTTGGGCGGCTTATCGCTCTCCAAAACATATGTTCGTTACGATACAGGTATGTTGGATGAGCGTTCACGTATGTTTATTTCGGCATCTCATGCTCAAGCTGATAAATGGAAAGGTCAAGGCAGTGCTAACCGTGATCACGTCGATTTTGGCTTCCGCACTGACTTTGATCGTTTTAATTCGATTAACGGTACCATTTTATACAACCGTGCAATTAACCAAAATATCAGTACTTTTAACTTAGCTGACTTAGCCAAGAACGGTTACTACTACGATTACTCTACTAATTTCATTGGGCACGTTCCTCCAAGTCCAGGTAAGGCGGGTAATGATCCCACTCAAGCTGTTGCAGATACTTTCTACAAGTTGACACAAAATCCGTTCCAAAACGTGATTGCATCAGCTGTTGGTAAGTTCAGAATTGGTGAAAACACTGATCTAAAAATCATCCCTTACTTCTGGTATGGTTTTGGTACTGGTGGCACGCAGCAACGTTTACAGACAGAAAGCGCATTCTTGAATACCACTACCGGCAAAAATACTGCCGGCGTCGATTTGAATGGTGACGGCGACACTTTAGATAAAGTGATTGTTGCTAGCAGCAGCGTTACCCGTACTAACCGTCCTGGTATTACAGCCTCTTTGTCACACACTATCGGTAATCATCAAATTCTGGCGGGTTTCTGGGTTGAGCGTGCAGTGCACGAGCAATTCGGTCCTATGGTCGCAGTGGATGCCAATGGTAATCCAAATGATATCTGGATGCGTGAAGGTCGTATTCTTCGTCCAGATGGCACACCATTTGAAAACCGTGACTGGAGAACAATCAGTACTGCTTATCAATTCTTTGCACAAGATACGATCAGCATGATGGATGACAAATTGTCAGTGAATCTTGGTTTGCGTGCGCCTACAATGAAACGTGATTTCACTAATTATGCGAATGAAAGTGCACCTGTCACTTATAACATCAAGAAAACTTATTCAGAATTATTGCCGCAATTAGGTGCTCGTTACCAAATTGACTATAACAACTCTGTATTCGCTAGTTTGGCAAGAAACATGAAGGCACCACCAAACTTTGTCTACGCAACTACTGGTAACGTTGTAATCGTTAATGGTGTAGCGACGATGCCGGTGGATGTTAAAGCCGAGACTTCATACAATCTCGACGTTGGCTACCGTTTGCAAAGCGATAAACTGACTGCACAAGCAACCGTGTACGCAGTGAATTTTCAAAATCGTCAGGCGACAGCGTATGACCCTATTTCCAATACAAGTAGCTTAACTAGTGTTGGTAAAGTCAAGACACATGGTTTTGAACTTGAATTAGGTAATACTCCAGTCAATGGATGGTCTTTCTACAGCTCATTGGGATATGCCAATAGTGAAATTCAAGACAATTTAGTTGTTAGCGCTACGGCGACTTTGCCGACTGCTGGCAAACAAATGACTTTGACTCCTGAATGGAAAGCTGGTCTGAGTGCGCAATATGAAACAGGCGTTTGGTACACCCGTTTGAAAGCTAAATACACAGGTAGTCAGCAGGCAACAATGACCAATGATGAATTAGTGCCTGCTTACACAGTAGCTGATTTTGATGCTGGTTATCAATTCCCGAACACAACTTACCTGAAAAAACCGACAATTCGTTTTAACGTCAGCAACTTGTTTAACGAAAAATATCGTAACCCATCTAGCTTCAACGTAACCAATGCTTTGCCTTACGGTACTGCTGTGGCAAAAGGTGTGTTCTATTACTTAGGCGCACCACGTTTTATGTCTGTAACTCTGCAAGCTGATTTCTAATCAGTCAATGTAAGATAGGAGGGTGCGATGCGCTTAGGCTTAGTCGCAACTTCTTCAGTATTTGAGCCTGCAATCATGCTTAGCGCGATTGCAGGCTTTTTTCATTTTTTGTAAGGATGGATATGTTAATGATGAAGTCGGTACCAGCATTGATGGTCTCATTGCTGCTAGTTGCCTGTGCGGTGTCACAAAAAACACAACAATCGGGACTGGACTCGGTACAACAGTCAATCGCTGCTGGCACAAGTGAAATTACAATCTTCAGTATTAATGATTTTCATGGAAATTTGCAGTCGGATAAACCTGTACCTTATTTGGCACCAGTGGCGTCAATAGAGCATGGACACGATCACGGTGAGGCCACGACCAGTCCCGCTGGCGGTTACGCTTATCTGGCAACGCTTTTAAAACAGCGCCGTCTGGCAGCACCTGCCAGTATTTTTGTCGGGGCCGGCGATCTGATGGGTGCATCGCCTATCGGTTCTGCTTTGTTAAAGGATCAGCCGGTGATTGAGGCTTTTAATCAAATGGGCTTATCAGTTACTTCGGTTGGCAATCATGAATTCGACGCTGGCCGTGCTGATTTATTGAGCAAAATAAAAGGCGAGTGTCCGCTGAGCGGCTGCCCATTCCCAGGTTTTTCTGGCGCCAAATATGAATACATTGCTGCCAATGTGATTGATACGCAGACAGCCCAATCTTGGCTTAGGCCCTATGTGATTCGCCAAGTCGGTGATGTCAAAATCGCTTTTATCGGTGCGGTTACTTCCGACACGCCCAATTTAGTCGCAGGCGACGGTGTAAAGGGTTTGCAGTTTGAGGACGAGGCAACGGCGATCAATCGTTATGTGCCAGAGATTAAGCAGCAAGGCGTCTCCGCTATCGTGGTGCTGATCCATGAGGGTGGTAATTATAAAGGCGATGCCAATGATACAAGTTATGCATGCAATGGTTTAGAAGGGCCGATTATTGATATCAGCAAAAAACTCGACAAAGCAATCAGCCTAGTGGTCTCCGGGCATACCCACCAAGGATACACCTGCAAGATTGATGGTCGCTTAGTTGTGCAGGCACGCAGTTACGGCGCTTATCTCACAGAAACCAAACTCACTATTGACCGCGGCAGCAAGCAAGTGATTGCTAGTAGCGCCACTAATTATCTTGTGGATCAGCAGAAGCTAAAACCTGATCCGCAAGCGCGGCAGTTAGTGGATAAAGTCGCAGCATTGACCACAGAAATCCGCCTGCGCCCCGTAACAACGCTAGCCGCACCTTTAACGCGTGAGAGTGCTAAGGGTATTTTTGACAGCAGTTTGGGTAATGTTATCGCCGATGCGCAATTGAAGTACGCGCAAAATAGTGGTCCAGCAGATATTGCCTTCATGAATTCGGGCGGTATTCGCAGTGACTTGCCATCGGGTGCGGAGACCAAATCGGTAGCCGTGACTTTTGGCGATATCTACGCATCACAGCCATTTGGTAACAATCTGGTTCGTATGAGTCTATCTGGCGAGCAGATCATGGCCGTTTTGCAGCAGCAATGGCAAGGACGCGAGGCGGATAATCCTAAAAAGTTATTCGTTTCGAGTAGCTTTAGCTACCGTTGGAGCGCCGCTCTGCCACTACCCCAGCGGGTGCAAAATGTTCTGATTCATGGCAAACCTCTGGAATTGGCAAAAATCTACAAGGTCGTTGTGAATAGTTTTCTGGCCGATGGTGGCGACGCCTTCACTATGTTTAAGCAAGGACAAGATCGACAACTCGCTGGGCGTGATTTAGATGCACTAGAAACCTATGTGCGTGCCGAGGGTGGCAAACTGGCTACGGTGGCGACAGACCGTGTCAAACGAAGTGAATAGATTGGCAAACGATTTCTGATCTATTTTAGAGAATAGAGGGAGTATTAGTAGTTAAGCTTAGATTGTCCAATAATTATATGGACAATCTAAGCTGAATCTTATATACATATGGGGAGTATATTTTCTTAAGGACAGCTTTATGCGTATTCGATAATCAGTGGCGCGTGATCTGAAAAGCGCTGCTCTTTATATATAGTGGCTGTTTTCGCTGTAGCTGCAATGCCCGCTGTTGCTACATGATAATCAATTCGCCAACCGACGTTATTTGCCCATGCCTGGCCACGATTGCTCCACCAGGTATAAGCCTCCCCAGTCGTATCCGGATGCAAGCGGCGATACACGTCAACCCAACCTTGTTCATCAAACAAACGCGTCATCCAAGCACGCTCCTCTGGCAAAAAGCCGGAATTCTTCTGATTACTTTTCCAGTTTTTCAAATCGATTTCTTTATGGGCGATATTCCAGTCACCACAAATGACTAATTCACGTCCTTGGGCAATCAAGTCCAGTAAGTGCGGGTAAAACAAAGCCATAAACCGGAATTTAGCTTCTTGCCGCTCAGGCGAGGATGATCCCGAAGGGCAATATACTGAGATGATCGACAAGTTACCAAAATCACAGCGGACATAGCGCCCCTCAGCATCAAATTCAGGACTACCAAAACCAATCTCCACTTTATCTGGCGTAGCTTTGCTATACACCCCGGTCCCTGAATATCCCTTTTTTTCCGCGTAATGGAAATTGCCGTGATAGCCCTGCGGCATCAAAAAATCTACCGTCATATCGTCAGCTTGCGCTTTCAGCTCTTGCACACAAACAAAATCCGCTTGCTGTTGCTGCATCCAATCAAAAAAGCCTTTTTTTGAAGCAGAGCGTATGCCGTTGAGGTTAGCGGAGATGATTTTTGTCATGGTTTATTCGTCGAAATGAGAGAAATAATTAAAATGTGTGTGTGAATAGTAGTACTAGCATCCCGCTTTTAGCAAACATGGTTTGATTCATCTATTTTGCTTTATGGTTAAAATTCTAGGATTTTCGGTCTACCATGATGATAATTCAGTGATGCTTTTAATTTCTGCATCAAGGTATAAGCAGGTGATTGAATTAAATACAATATTTGGTTACTTTAACGCGTCATTCACGACAATTTAACTATGTTACTTCAACCCGTCATTTTATTTGGTGGATCAGGCACTTGACTGGGGCCGCTATCTCGAGAAAAACATCCAAAGCAGCTACATAGCCGAGTTGGTAAGCAAACCATGTTACAAGCAACCGCTGGCCGCTCGCATCGGTTTAAGGGCGAACTCATGATTGCCTATTCACCAATAGTTGTTTGCAACGAGGAGTACCGTTTATCACTGCGGAACAACTGCGCAGTATTAGTGCTGACACGCCCTGCCTGTTGACTCAATATTGACCAACTGCGTTTATCTGGTCAATATCGAGGCGCGCCAACACCCTGCCTCGTCTTAGAGCCAACGGGTCGCAATACTGCCCTAGCGTTGACATTGGCTGCTTTGGTATCGGTACAAAATCAGGACGCCCCCTAATGCTGGTAATGCCTCCTGGCCATGTAATTGCAGACCAACTTGCTTTTCATCAGTCTATACAAGCCGGCCTGACGCACGCGCTAAACGGAGGTATAGTTACGCTTAGAATCGTGCTAGATCGCCCCACAACCGGATATGGCGACATTAAGGTTGGCGAAAACTTCGGAGTTGAACCGGTTAGAAAGTTGAAAGCTTTTGCTGAAAAACCCGAATTGGAAGCTGCTCAAACCTATGTCTTAAGCGGTAATTATTTATAGAAAAGTGGCATCTTCCTGATGCGAGCGAGCGTCTGGTAAAAGCTGTAGGACATTTTATTCTCGTGATGCTAAAAAGCGGTTAGCAATCCCTTGAACTCGCCAAGATCGATTGTGATTTTATTCGTGTGCACAAAGAGTCGTTCATGAGTTGCACGTCGGATTCCGTGACTACGCTGTAATGGAAAAATTAGCCGACGTCACCGAATTAAGCATATTTTTTTTTAGTGCCAATTGATGCAGTATGGTTCGATTTTGGTTCTTGGGACGCAGTTTAGCAGGTTTTCGCAAAAGACCCTCAGGGGAAACGTCATCCACGGCCACCTCGTATTATAGGATTGTAAAAACTGCTTGGCTATGTTCGACAGTCGCCTGGTTGCAGGCCTTTGTCTTGAGGGCATTATAGTAGCAGAAACGCAAGATGCAGTATTAGTCACGAATAAAAAATACTCAAAACATCACACGCATTGTTATTCATTTAAAAGGGGCAGATTATCCCCAAACTGAAAATCATCGAAAAGTGTACTAGCCTTGTGGACATTACGATTCCATCGATAGCGGTGAGCAATTTCAAGTGAAGCGCATTGTTATAAAGCCCAGGGATCGCTTATCAATGCAAATGAATTCATCTAGCCGAGTATTTGATTGTAGTTCGCGGAACTGCTCTAGTGACCCGTGGTTTGTATATAATGACACAATTTGCAAATCAGTCGACTTATATCCCTTTGGGAGTCAGGCATCGCCTTGAAAATCTCGGCGATATTGACTTTGAACTAATCGAAGTACGATCTAGATTCCATTTAGTT
Organism: Undibacterium sp.; assembly: GCA_025352365.1. Taxonomy (GTDB): domain Bacteria; phylum Pseudomonadota; class Gammaproteobacteria; order Burkholderiales; family Burkholderiaceae_D; genus Undibacterium. Next base: position 30,243 of record JANXTO010000267.1, read on the forward strand.
GAGGACGGTATGTCAAGGTTGACGATATATACGGACGTCAGTAGTTCTATTCAA
>JANXTO010000282.1 GCA_025352365.1 Undibacterium sp.
AAATATCGGCGTCAATGCCATTCGCTTACGGGTTTGGGTTAACCCAGCCGGTGGCTGGTCCAATGCGGCTGACGTCTTATACAAGGCCAAGCGCGCAGCAGCACAAGGCCAGCGCATCATGATTGACTTTCATTACAGTGATACTTGGGCCGATCCCGGTCATCAAGTAAAACCTGCGGCATGGTCAAGCCATACTCTGGCTCAGCTCAACAATGATGTATACGCCCATACCCATGATGTCCTTAACTATTTTAAGAGCAATGGCATTAATGTGGGATGGGTACAAGTCGGCAACGAGATTAATTCCGGCATGTTACTGCCTACGGGAAGCGCCTCTAATTTTGCCCAACTGAGTGGTTTGCTCAATAGCGGATACAACGCCGTAAAAGCGGTCTACCCAAGCGCGCTCGTCGTGCTGCATTTAGCCAATGGTTACGACGACGCGATGTTCCGCTGGTTTTTTGATGGCATCAAAAGCAAAGGGGCCAAATGGGACGTAATCGGGATGTCGCACTACCCACCCGTTTCCGGCTGGGCTAGTTACAACACCAAAATTGCCGCCACCATGTCAGACATGGTCACCCGATATGGCAAGCCAGTAATGGTGTGCGAAGTAGGCATGGACTGGCAGCAAGCCGCAACCACAAAAAGCATGTTAAGCGACCTGATCACCAAAACCAAAGTAATGGGGTCAAACGGACTAGGCGTGTTTTATTGGGAGCCCGATGCTTACCCCGGCTGGCAAGGTTACACGATGGGCGCGTTAAACGCGTCCGGGCAATTTACCAAAGCACTCGATCCGTTTTAAGCTCATTTAGCCATCAACGCAGAGATTGATTTCTGCGCTTTTGGCAGCAAGCATTGCCGCGATAACGTCCCGGTTTTATCGGTTGTAGCCAAGCGTCGAGTTACTGTTAAGTATCTGTAAAATGAGTGTAGCGGCAAATACTCCCCTCATTTTTTTGAAAATATGCCTTACTGTCTAATGATTATATGGACAACTAAAATATACTATAGGTGAGTATATTTTAGTTGCGATGAGGATCTCGGCACTTTATTGATGCAGACATCGGATTTTCTGATTCGTCGTGGTGCGATTTTGCACAAGTCCTAAGCGGGCTCAATTTGCCGTACTTTCACCCATTCCACTAACCGGTAGTGCTTGCTCACACCTGTGATTACACTGCGTTAACCTGAGCTACACGGGCTGTTGAGTTTATCGCTTAAGCCGACATAAAAAGCGACAAGTCAGCGGTCAAGAATAGTCGCTAGCCGATCTCGCAGCAGATCCGCAAATAGTCGAACCCGGGCGGGTAAAAGTCTGGAAGGTGTCAGCAAAGTTAAATCAACCGGACTCAAGTACCATAGCGGCAAGACCCTCACCAAATCGCCTTTAGAAAAATCGTTTTTAACAATCAGATCATCCATTAGGCCAATGCCGACATGATTCAATAACAGCTTTCTAATAAACAGAAAACTGCTGACGCAATATTTGCCGTGAACAGGAACAATGATGGGTTCATCAATCTGGTTCTTGATCGAATTAAGTGTCCAATTGGAGCCATTCTCGTCTGAGTTCATACGGATGCAACGATGCTTGGATAAATCGCTAGGCACCTTGATTGGTGGCGATGATTTCAAATACTGCGGTGATGCATACAGGCTGAGAGGCAATGATGCGATTTTTCTGGCGATCAGATTGGAATCGGGTAGACGTCCAAAGCGTAGGCTAGCATCAAAATTTTCGCTGATTAAATCGACTTTGCGGTGCGATAAATCGAGTTCAATCTGCACATCCGGATATCGCCCTGCATACTCAATCAATACCTCTGGCAAAAACGCCGTCGCAAAGTCGGGCGTGCAAGAAATTCTGAGTGTTCCTTTCGGCGTATTGACGGTTTCTGAGATTTCCTCATGCGCCAGTTGCGCCTCCGCGATGAGGTGAGCGCATCGGGCATAGTAGGCTTTTCCTGCCTCGGTCACTTCGACTTTGCGTGTGGTTCTGTTGAAGAGTTTTAGAGCAATCGTTTTTTCAAGATTTGAGATTCGTCTCGATATCGTCGATACGGGAACGCCGGTTCTCTTCGATGCTTCGGTAAAGTTCTTCGCGTTTACAACCTCGACGAACAAGGCGATATCTCCCAGTATTTGCATAGCCTGCTCAGTTTCCTAAATTTGCAATAGTGTTTCTTATATTACCTATTTATTTCCAAATTTGTTTGGAATAGTCTCTGTTTTACCTTAACAAAGAGCGAGAAACGAGAGATGACAGCAAATACCCGACGTAATTTTGTGGCGAGTGCCGCAACCGCGATTGCCGCTATTGGTGGAACAAGCTTGCTCACACCAACCCCAGCGGCAGCAACGACAGAAAAAAATACACCTCAAAAAAAAGGAGCTGCAATGAACCCACGATTTAATCTCAATGACAGCATTATTATGCTGGTCGATCATCAATAAGGAACCGTCAACTGGGTCAAAAGTCAGCCCAAAGATCAAGTGATCGGAGCAACGCGGGCGTTGGCCAGAATGGCTGTCGAATACGGTATGCCCTTGATACTGACGACGACCATGGAAGAGATGGTCGGTTCTACCATCGACGATTTGCAACAGTTAGCACCAGATGCTTACGCCAAGCGTTTTAAGCGCGGTGGTCAGTTAAGTTGCTGGGATGATGCTGCATTGACTGCCGCAGTTAAAAAGCTTAACCGAAAAAATATTATTCTGGCTGGTTTGACTACCGACATCTGCGCATTTTGGGCTGCGCACGATGCACTTCATTTAGGCTACAACGTCATGCTGGTGGCTGATGCCTGCGGCGCATTGACCACCTTGTCCGAACAGCTGACCTTTGACCGGTTACGCGACATGGGCGTGACGGTTTGCGGCATCAATCAAGCCCAAACTGAGCTCGTCAATAACTTTGGTACGCCAGAGGGACAAAAAGCGATGAAGATCAATTTAGAAGAAATTATTTCTAAGCTGGCTAAGTAAGCAGAAAAAGAAAAGACTAAAGGAAGATAAAAGTGGACATCCGTAAAAAGATCAGCGATCGGATTCAGGGTAGTAGTCATGGACCCATCATGCGATTAATTGACCCTGGCTATCTTGGTGAAAAATTAAAGCCTTTTATCTTCCTTGATTTTTTCAACGCCGATATCGAGCCTGGTTTTGGATTCCCGATGCATCCGCATTCTGGTATTGCTACTTTAACCTGGCAGCCTGGTTGTGATGTTTCGTATCAAGATACGACCGGGCAGAAGGGAATACTCAAAGCGGGTGGACTAGAGTGGATGAATTCTGGGGGTGGCGCGTGGCACCAAGGTTTGTTGATGGGCAGTGGTCATGTCACTGGATTTCAGCTCTGGGTGCCGATGCCACCGATGATTGAGGAAGGTGCTTCGCAGGGCATGTATATCGCACCTGAAGAAGTGCCAACCAGTATCATCCCCGGCGGCACAATTCACTTATTTTTAGGCGAGCTTGAACAAACCTAGGTCAACTTAACCAGCAACATACCATCGCATCAGGACATGAACTATTTTGTCATTACCCTTAAGGAAGGCGAGGCATGGTCATACTCGCCGCCACAACGCCATGATGTAAGCTGGGCATTTTCATTTGAGGGATTGTCCCAAATTCAACACGTCGTCAGCGATAAGGAATTACTTATTTTTGAAGGTGATGGCGTGATTGATTTTAAAGCGACTCTAGGCACTTCACGCATACTAGTTGGCAGCGCGAAGAAACATGCTCACCACTTGGTATTAGGGCAAAGTTCTGTTCACACTAGCGAGGCTGCACTTGAAAAAGGGATGCAAAAAATCAGAGAGATCGGCGCACAAATTCGCGCGTCCAAATCGTCGTTTTAAAACAGAAATATACAATCGTCAATAAATCTAGCTTAAGAGCGACTAAGTAACGTGGGATAAAACATCGCCATAGCAATGCCTAGGTTATTGGTTAAAGGAGGGTGTTGTGTTGCTGATGGGCATTCGCAGAAAGAGTAAGAAATCAACATACTCCCTCTATTTATTTTATAAATTACGGCAGATTCAAGTACGAAGAGCAACGTTGAATAAAAAGCCAAAGGGTCAGATGCGATCGCATTCTGCCTTTTGACCAGTCAGTCGAAAGTTACCGAATACGCACGACACACACCGAACACACACCGAACCCAAGACGAACGA
>JANXTO010000333.1 GCA_025352365.1 Undibacterium sp.
CCTGACATTATTGAATGCCATACGATTACGGGCGAGTTTGATTACATTTTGAAAGTCGTCGCACCGGATCTAAAAAGCCTGTCGCAGTTTTTAACCGACAGATTGATGCAAGTACCGGGCGTTGCATCCCTGCGTTCCATGATTTGTATGGAAGAGATTAAGCCGGTCAGTAGCTTGCCGATTGCCTAGCCCGGTGAATAAGCCAGTGAATTTATTACTTCAATAAAAAATATACTGCTATAAGTATATTTTAACGTCCATATAATAATTGGACATTAGGCATTATTTCTTTACATACTCCCTTTATTTTTGTTTTTTTAGATATATTTAAATGCGTTGGAGAGTTTAGCGCCAGCCAAACATCATTTGTTCTGCAAGCATTTTTTTCGCTGGCTGGACAATATCTAGTAGTCCCAAGCCCAAGCCAAATATGGATTGTGTGAGTGCGCCATCTGGTGCGCTGGCAAATATTCTTGCCATGCTATCGGTTAGCCGTATGGTGGTATTACGGTCAGTTTGTCGTTGTTTTAAGAAAAACTGCAATTGTTCGCCGACTTGCTGAGCAGCAGTCGGCTGACTGGATTCATCTTGCAGTGGTATCTCCGCCAGCGTGCTTGCCAGGATTTTGGCGTCGCGCAAACCAAGATTTAAACCTTGTCCTGCAACCGGGTGCAGAGTTTGTGCCGCGTTGCCAATGGTGACGATTCGCTTAGTTGCTTGTGCCTGCGCATTCAAGCCTAAAGGGTAGGAATGGCGTGACGATGCGCTCAAAATCTGGCCTAGTCGCTGACCAAATGCTTGCTGTAGAGCAGCTTTAAACGCGTTATCGTCCAAGCCCAAAAGCTGCTCTGCGCTTGGGGGACGAACACACCATACCAGCGCATAACCATCCTCTTGCGGCAGCAGCGCTAACGGGCCTTGCTCGGTAAAGCGTTCAAACGCGCGCTGTGCAACCGACTGGCTGACCGTGATGTGAGAAATGATTGCCGTTTGCTGATAGTCGACACTGCGCGCTTTTTGCGTCTGATTACCGAAGGTGCCGCCTTCTGCCTGCACCACGATGGTCGCGGTAATCTTTTCACCATTCTGTAAAGTCAGCGTGACCGCATCGTCGCTTTCTTCTAACGCTGCCACTGTTGCCGGACGTTTGATCTGTATGCCACGCTGTTCTGTTGCCTGTTGTAAAGGCGCAATGATATCGCCGTAACGAGCGACATATCCTAGTGCCGGAATGGCGTAATCCTTGCAGTCGATCAAACTACGACCAAAATGTCCGCGACGCGATATGTGTATTTGACTGATGCTGGTAGCTTTGATGGGCCATACGCCTGCATTTGTGAGGATCTGCTGACTGCCATAAGAAAGCGCGATAGAGCGCGCGTCTTGCTCGGCTTGCGCACTGGTTTTGGCATCCAGCAAAAGAATGCGATCAGCGGCAATCCCCTGCTTGCACAGCAACAGGGCTAAGCATTGTCCAACCGGACCTGCGCCGCAGATGGCGATATGGAAATCAGTAAGTTTCATCGTTTCATGACGCTTTCGATTTCCGCCACAGTTTTTGGCGTGTCGCGGCTCAGATTAAGATGACCTTCTGGTGTGATCAGGATGTCGTCTTCGATACGGATACCAATATTCCAAAATTCTTCGGGAACGCCTTCTGCCGGACGTACATAGATCCCGGGCTCTATGGTGATGACCATACCAGGTTCCAGCTGACGATAAGGCCTTTCATCACCTACCTTGTCTGCCTCACGATAGGAGCCTACATCATGTACATCGAGTCCCAACCAATGTCCCGTACCATGCATATAAAACTGGCGGAATGCTAGGTTGCTGATTGCATCTTCAACATTGCCAAGCTTATTTTTATCCAGCAAACCGGTATCGAGCATACCTTGCGTTAATACTTTTACAGCGGCGTTGTGACCGTCCATATAGCGTGATCCCGGGCGGGCACAGTCCAGCGCTGCTTGCTGAGATGCAAGGACGATTTCATACAGGGTTTTTTGTGCTGGGCTGAATTTGCCATTGGCAGGAAAGGTGCGCGTAATATCTGAGGCGTAGCTATCGAATTCACAGCCAGCATCAATCAAAATCAAATCACCGTCGTTAATTTGCGCATTGTTACTGCTGTAATGCAAGACGCATGCATTGGCACCAGCCGCGACGATAGACCCGTAAGCAGGTGCTTGCGAACCTTGGCGGCGAAATTCGTGATGTAGTTCTGCCTCAAGCTCGTATTCATAGCGACCGGCACTTGCGATATGCATGGCTCTTGTGTGAGCAACGCCAGATATATTGGCCGCTTTTTGCATCAAAGCTACTTCAGAGGCATCTTTACGCAATCGCATTTCATCCAGCAAGACGCGCACGTCGATAGTCGTATCTGGCGTACTGATGCCGCTACGAGATTTTGCACGTACCGCTTCTATCCAGCTATGCAGGCGTGAATCTAGTTGAGTGTCGTTGCCCGTGCTGTAAAAAAGTGTAGGGGAATCCGCTAGCAGATGCGGCATTTCGGTATCTAGCGCGTCTATTGCAAAGCTTGCATCAAAACCAAAATGCGCTTTGGCAGCAGCGGGGCCGAATCGATAGCCATCCCAGATTTCGCGTTCCAGATTTTTTTCGCGGCAGAATAAGATACTGCGTTGTTTAAGGCCATTAGCGATCAGGACGATGAGCGCTTCTGGCTCTGTAAATCCTGACAGATAATAAAAATAACTATCGTGTCGGAATGGGAAAAAATTATCGCTGTTACGCACCATCTCATGAGCAGTCGGGATGATCGCAATACCGCCACCACGTGCTTGCATTTGTGCAAGCACGTGGTGGCGGCGACGCAGATAAGATGGCATGCTCATACGGATATCCTTATGATTTTTTTACTGTGTTAGCCGTAGTGAAGGGCTCATTTAGCTGGGCTAGTTGCTCGGGCGTACCTACATTGTGCCAGTCGCCACGATACAGCTCACCACCGAGCTGACCACGATCAGCAATCTCGCGCAGTAAAGGGCCGAGTTTGGCGTAACTGCCTGGTTCTATGTGAGCAAAAATTTCTGGGCGGTACACACCGATATTGCCGAA
>JANXTO010000338.1 GCA_025352365.1 Undibacterium sp.
ACCGCGATCTCGCTGGTGTCCTTCAAAGTTTGCAGCACAATATTTGAGCGAATATCTAATACGCCCGTGGTCTTATACAGTCGCTCCAGCACAAACGAAGAATAGTGTTTGAGATTACGGGCTTTTACCCGCAATAGATAATTAGCATCGCCCGTGATGATGTAAGAGCCGACGACTTCGGGCCAGCTTTGCAAAGCAAGTGTGAAATTTTCATGCCATTGCTCCACATCGCGTCGCATAGTGACTTGCACAAAGGCATCCACCTCCAGACCGAGCGCAGTCGGATTGAGGACAGCGCTGTAATGTTGGATGATGCCGCTCTCTTCCAGTAACCGCACCCGGCGCAGGCAGGAAGACGGTGATAAAAACACTTTATCGGCCAATTCCTGATTGCTGACGCGTCCGTCGGTTTGCAGGTAGTGCAAAATTTTTATATCAGTGGCATCAAGCTGCATTTTGACTATCTCCGCACATTCCATCATTCATTGAGTATTTTTTCGCAGTTTATTCTACATACAGCGGTTTAACCACATCAATTTGCAAGAACAATTTCTTCATTTGGGAATAAACTTACTGCCATATTTCCTTCTGATGGAGACATCGATGTCAGCTTCTGATCACCAAAAACCGCAACGAAAAACCCCACAAATTTGGGACATATCCCCTGCCCTACAAAATGGTATTCCGGTGTGGCCAGGAGATACCGCTTACAAGGCTGAGACCACTTGGCAGATCGAGGCTGGTTGTCCGGTCAAAGTCAGTAGGATCAGCATGTCCACTCACACAGGCGCGCATTGCGATGCACCTTCACATTACGATGCCGCTGGCAAAGCGATTGATCAGATTGATTTGACGACGTATATCGGGGCTTGTCGCGTGATCCATTGCATTGGTCGGCAACGGGTCGAGCCTGAACATATCGCGGCGCAACTGGCGGGCACTCCGCCGCGGGTTTTATTGCGTACTTATTTTGCCGCGCCGCAGACCGAATGGGATGATCATTTTCCTTACATTGCTCCCGCCACAATCGATCTATTGGCAAGTCACGGTGTGCGGCTAATTGGGATTGATAGTCCTTCGCTGGATCCGCAGGATTCAAAAACGATGGATTGCCACTTGACTGTAAAAAGGCATCAGATGGCGATCTTAGAAGGCATCGTGCTGGATGCGGTCAGCGCGGGCGACTATGAGCTGATTGCTCTGCCACTCAAACTGGCGGGGCTGGATGCAAGTCCTGTTCGTGCAATTCTTCGTTCCCTCTAAAAAGGACGTCAACAACAAGCCATCGTCCAAATCATCGTCCGCTCAATTTTTAACCATACTCATTTAAATCGCCATGACCACACTCCACCGCCAGCATTGCCTCGACCTTGATGTACAAGATCCTCTTGCCGCTTTGCGCGAAGAATTTGATTTGCCTAAGGACGTGATTTATCTCGACGGTAACTCACTCGGTGCAATGCCAAAAGCATCACTAAGTAGAGCGCAAGAAGTGATACGTCAGGAATGGGGTAATGATCTGATCAAGAGTTGGAACAAAGCAGGTTGGTTTGATTTGCCATCTCGTCTGGGCGACATGCTCGCGCCACTGATCGGTGCCGCGCCGGATGAAGTCGTGGTGACGGATTCGACCTCGATCAATTTATTTAAAGCGCTGGCGGCAGCTTTGCATCTTCAGGCAAGCAATCCTGTTACAGCCGATCGTAAAGTCATCGTCACCGAACGCAGTAACTTCCCGACCGATATCTATATGGCGGAGGGCATTACGCGCTGGCTAGATCGTGGTTATCAGATCAAACTCGTTGATACGTCCGACGAATTAACATCTGCCATTGACCAGACTACCGCGGTCGTGATGCTGACTCATGCGAATTACCGCAGTGGCTATTTACATGACATGGTCGCAGTGACTGCGCACGCGCATGCGCAAGGTGCTTTGATGCTATGGGATCTCGCACATTCTGCTGGTGCAGTGCAGGTGGAATTAAATCAAGCGCAAGCAGATTTTGCCGTGGGATGTACTTATAAATATTTGAACGGCGGGCCAGGTGCTCCGGCATTTATCTGGGTGGCAGCGCGCCACCAGGCAGCGTTTTCTCACCCCCTATCTGGCTGGTGGGGTCATGCAAAGCCATTTGAGATGGCACCGTCTTTTGTTGGCACACCAGGCATTCGCCGGGCGCTGTGTGGCACACAGCCGATTGTCTCTTTGGCGATGGTGGAATCAGGTCTGGCGGTATTTAATAAAACCTCAATGGCCGCGATCCGTGCAAAATCCTTAGCACTGACCGAACTGTTTATTCAATTGGTCGAATCACGTTGCGCCAATCAATCGCTGGAACTCGTCACACCGCGCGATCAGGCACGACGCGGCAGCCATGTCAGTTTTACCCATCCGCACGGCTATGCGGTAATGCAAGCGCTGATCGCTCGCGGCATTATTGGTGATTATCGCGAGCCAGCCATCATGCGCTTTGGTTTTACCCCGCTCTACACCCGTTTTGTCGATGTATGGGATGCAGTTGAAGGTCTGCGCGATATTCTGGAATCGCAAGCTTATGAGTTAAATGCAGAGCGTCATGCAGTAACTTGAGCAATCCGATATCAAGCTAAAACGCCTCCTCGATTACTAAATAAAACACTCATTATGACTAGCGATATCAATAACGACAGCACAGAACAAGCTTCTGGCACGACCAACGCAACTGCAGGCAAATGCCCCGTCTCATGGCATGGCGCCAAAATGGATTTTAAAAATGATATGAGCTATGGCGACTATCTGGGCCTGAATCAAATCCTGTCAGCACAACATCCCCGCTCACCCAACCATAACGAAATGCTGTTCATCATCCAGCATCAAACCAGCGAACTATGGATCAAGCTGATGCTGCACGAATTGCACGCGGTGCGCGCGCAACTCCGTGCGGGCGATTTGCCTCCTGCATTTAAAATGCTCTCGCGGGTTGCCCGCATCATGGACCAACTGGTGCACGCATGGGATGTCCTGGCAACGATGACGCCGAGTGAATACACCGCGATCCGGCCATATTTGGGCAACTCATCCGGCTTCCAGTCACATCAATACCGTGAGCTGGAATTTTTACTCGGGAATAAAAACGCTAGCCTGCTGAGCGTGCATGAAACCAATACTGAAGCACATACCAGCTTGTCCGATGCGTTGCATGCGCCCTCAATCTATGACGAAGCCATCATGCTGATGGCACGCCAGGGATTTGCCATTGATACAGCACGTTTAGCGCAAGACTGGACGCTTAATGTCGAGCCAAACGAGTCCGTCAAAACCGCCTGGTTGCAGGTGTACCAGCAGCCAGAGCAGCATTGGGTACTGTACGAACTGGCAGAAAAATTGGTCGATATGGAAACCGCTTTCCGCATCTGGCGCTTCCGTCACGTGACTACGGTGGAGCGGATTATTGGCTTTAAAGTCGGCACCGGCGGCACAGCGGGCGTCAGCTATCTGCGCAAAATGTTGGATGTAGTGTTGTTCCCTGAGCTATTTTCACTCCGCACGGCTTTGTAAAATCGCCAGTAAGCTGATCAAGTCACTAAGCAGATAAATAATATACTCCTATCCAGTAAATTTAATTGTCCATGTAAAGTCTGGACAATAAGGCTATTTTATAAAAATAATGGGGGAGTATATGACTTTACACCTCAAATTTAATCGCAAATGGAAGTACTAGCAGCCAAGTCATTAAAAATATTCTGGCGAATATTGTTTAACATGTTTTTTTGCTCACATTTTGATTTATTATTTGTTAATAATGCTTAACAACATTTAACAGTCCAGAGCGGCAATCATCATGTGAACACGGATTCGTTTTCCGCATCCGACTTAACTGAATTAGCGCTGCTCTGCCCCGTCGCTTTCCAGCAACTGGGAAAGCACAATTCCTTAAGGTGAGGCCGCAGATGCCAGATCCCTCGCAAGTCACTCAGGTCAGTAGTACGGCGACAGGCGTGGCAGACTCACCGCCTGAAGATACCGCTTCTACCTCTCCACCACAGCGCCCCCAAACGCCGTTGTTACCGCAACGCGGCTGGTTTGGATTGCGCGAAAAATTGTTGATGCTAGTGATTGGAGTCGCCATCGGCTGCCTGCTTGCGGCAATGGCGACTTGCTACTTTGTTAGCCAGCGTTCGATGGAACTGGTGATCGAATCACATCTGGCGTCGGTGGCACGTTTGCATGCGCAACGGATAGATGAATTCAACGCATTTCTGCGCACGCAAGTGCGCCTGATCAGCACCAGAACTCAGTTGAGTAAAGCCGTCAGCAACTACATCGATCAACGCAATCCCGACGCATTGGACTTGACCAAGCAAATGCTAGAAGACGCCAAACGGTCTGCGTCCTCATTAGATAACGTATTGATATATGGGCTGGACGGTAAACTGATCGCATCAATTTCTGCCATCAGCCAAGAATCGCAACAGCTAGATACCCGTACCCGGGACGCCCTGCTGACCAGCCAACAAGTTACTAGCAGCATCATGGGGGCAGATGGCAAGCGGCTGATGCGTGCAGGCGGCCCTTTGATGGATGGACAGCGCGCTATTGGTATTCTGGTTGTGCTGAATAGTCTGGAACCTTTGCGTGCGATGTCGAGCAGTAGCGCAGGCTGGATATCCGAGGAACTGATCATCACCGAAGCTGACAGCGAAGGCCGTGTGCGACCGCTGACACCGCTGCGTTTTGCGATGCTGGATGATGTCCCGGTCGCCGAATTAACGCGAATTAAAAATCCCTACTCTGGCACATCAGAAGAACATCATCTGCTGGCTGGCAAAGATTACCGTGGTGTGTCGGTACTGGCTTATACGCAAACACTGACTCAGCCAAACTGGACCGTGATGGTCAAAATTGATCAAGAAGATGCATACAAACCTATCTACGATCAGCGCAATCTATGGCTAGCCTCGATCTTGGTGATATTGATCATTGTGGCGCTAATTGCAGTCTGGCTATCCAGTCATTTCAGCCTACCTATCATGCGTCTGGCTGAGGTTGCTGTGATGATCGCCAGCGGCGACATCAAGCGCCGCATGAACCATCAATCAAGAGATGAACTAGGCATGCTGTCTTATGCCGTCAATCGCATGGCCGACGAACTGGTCGACGTGAGTGAAGAATTAGAAACCCAATTGCGCCTACAGCATGACAAAGCCGACCGTCTCAACGAACAATTAATCCACGCCAATAACGAGTTGCACTGGTTATCGCGTACCGATGCCCTCACCCGCTTATTTAATCGCCGTACCTTAGAAGAAACCTTAGAAAGTGAATGGCTGCGCGCCATTCGCAACCATCATTCGATGGCAGCGATTATGATCGATATCGATTTTTTTAAACTGATCAACGACGTATCAGGACATGCCAACGGTGACGAATGTCTGCGTCGTTTTGCAGGCGTATTAAAAGAGACCGCACAACGCAGCGGCGATTTTGTTGCCCGCTACGGCGGTGAAGAATTTGTAGTGCTAGTGGTCGATGCCGATCTGGACCAGGCGCTGGCATTTGCAGAACGAATTCAGGCACGATTGGCAGAAGAAGCGATTCCGCATCCCTCCTCTGTCTTAGGACCAGTGATCACCGTTAGTATCGGCATCGCTGCTTGCGTCCCAAACAAAGACGGAGCACCACGTGAACTGATGTCGCTGGCGGATCAGGCTTTGTATCTGGCAAAATCAAGGGGCCGCAACAGAATAGAAAGTCTAGTAAAAACCGAACCAAAATAAAACAGGCGACAAGTGCATTGCCTTGTCGCCTGTTTTTAATAGCGGCTTTTAACTGCGTTTTTTATTACTTTTTTATTGTGCTTGCTGATTGAAATTATTGATTAGAATTGTTGATGAAGCTGATACAGAAAAGCACGCCATATCAGCCGCAATCAACAGAGATATACAATATTAAAACGCCGCAATACCAGTCTGGGCACGACCCAAAATCAAAGCATGAATATCGTGTGTACCTTCATAAGTATTCACCACTTCCAGATTCACCAGATGACGTGCCACACCAAACTCATCTGAGATACCGTTGCCACCCAACATATCACGTGCCATACGAGCGATATCTAATGATTTTCCGCAAGAATTACGCTTCATAATCGAGGTAATTTCTACTGAGGCAATGCCCTCATCCTTCATACGTCCCAAACGTAAACAACCTTGCAAGGCCATCGTGATTTCAGTTTGCATGTCGGCCAATTTTTTCTGAATCAATTGATTCGCAGCCAGCGGGCGACCAAATTGCATACGATCCATCGTGTATTGACGCGCGGTGTGCCAGCAAAATTCTGCCGCACCCAGAGCGCCCCAGGCAATACCATAGCGCGCAGAATTCAGGCAAGTGAATGGGCCCTTTAAACCCTCGACATTCGGCATCAGATTTTCTTCAGGGACAAATACATTGTCCATCACGATTTCCCCGGTAATCGAGGCACGCAAACCCACCTTACCGTGGATCGCCGGTGCCGATAAACCCTTCCAGCCTTTTTCCAAAATAAAGCCGCGGATACGGCCATCGTCTGTCTTCGCCCACACTACAAATACATCGGCGATCGGGCTATTGCTGATCCACATTTTGGCACCGCTCAGCGCGTATCCGCCGGGGACAGTTTTCGCCCGCGTCACCATACTGCCAGGGTCAGAGCCGTGATCAGGTTCAGTCAAACCAAAACAACCAATCCATTCACCGGTAGCTAACTTAGGCAGATATTTTTGCTTCTGCGCCTCACTACCAAATTCATTGATCGGCACCATCACCAGCGAGCTTTGCACACTCATCATTGAGCGGTAACCAGAATCAATACGCTCTACCTCGCGGGCCACCAGACCATAACAAACATAGTTAAGACCAGCACCGCCGTATTCTGTAGGAATGGTCGAACCGAGCAAACCCAACTCCCCCATTTCACGAAAAATTGCCGGGTCTGTTTTCTCATTACGGAAAGCATCCAATACCCTAGGTGCCAGCTTCTCCTGACAATACACACGTGCAGCCTCTTGCACCATGCGCTCGTCATCAGTCAACTGCGATGACAACAATAACGGATCGTCCCAATGAAATGATGCTTTTGCCATTTGTCTCTCTCTGTAATTAATATAAAAATGTCAGACAAGTATTTTAATACTTTAGTTATGCCTGTATTTATTTAGTGCAGAAATTTCTATTTTGCCAATTTCGTACGATAAGCTTAATCCAACAGTGATCAGCGAGACCTTTGAGTTTGAAGCTGGTTTGATCCAGGTCATAACGCCGTAATACTTCAGCCGTAAGATCATGATATCTGCTATACGTGCAACCGATATGCCCGATGGCAGCCAGGTGCGCCTTGCCCGATTAGGACAAGGTCAGCACCGCGCCCAATTCTCAGCTGGCGCGTCAATGCGACGGCAACCTATCATCCCAAACTATTCACGGCGTTTCTGAGATAAAAAATAATATCTCGGAATTTGAGCTTATTTAAATATGCCGATGAGCTTGGGTGGCAAATAGGTGGATGATATATAACGCATGATTGGTTACACCACCAGCATCAGATATTTTTTAGATTTGAGAATAACGCAGTATGGTTTTGGTCCCTCCGACTGGAATCGAACCAGTATCCCACGCTTAGGAGGCATGTGCACTATCCATTGTGCTACGGAGAGACGCTAATCGAGCTGGAGTATTACTTGCTCTTTAGAAGAAGCCGCATCTTACCTGAGCGGGGCATAACAATCAATTCGGTCGTTTTTAGAGGTGCGCTTTCTCTATGAAGTCACGCACTCAAGTACAATACTGCCTTTATTCATCCAATTGCAGCAGATTACCGTCAATTTCGATCGTATTTAAGGAAATTGCATGATCTGCAAACGCTTTAATCAGTTCATCTTTTTGTTCACCAGGTAATTATGGCAGTCATTTCTCTCAGCAATGCCCAATTGGCATTCGGTCACGTCGCCCTGCTCGATCATGCAGAATTTTCTATCGAGACCGCAGAACGCGTCGGCCTGATTGGTCGCAACGGTACAGGCAAATCTTCTTTGCTCAAGATTATTGCGGGCACGTCCAAATTGGATGATGGCTTACTCGTCATGCAGCAGGGTATCAAGATCGCGTATGTCGAACAAGAACCGCAATTTTCGCCTGACATCAGGGTTTTTGATGCGGTGGCATCCGGTATGGGCGAAATGGCTGCGCTTTTGCAAGAATATGAAGAGCTGACTGGTCAGTTTGGTGGCGACGATGATGACGCTTTGATGGAGCGTATGCATGATATCCAAATCAAACTGGATGCAGCAGATGCATGGAGTTTGACTAACAAGGTTGAGACGACTCTAGACAAGCTAAATCTGAGCGCAGATGCGATCATGAGTACGCTCTCTGGCGGGATGAAAAAACGCGTCGCCCTGGCCTGTGCTTTGGTCAGCGCGCCCGATGTGCTGCTGCTAGATGAGCCAACTAACCATTTAGATTTCTCGTCTATTCAATGGTTAGAGGCTTTATTGCGTGACTTCAAAGGTAGCGTGCTGTTTATTACCCATGATCGTAGCTTTTTGGATAACGTCACGACACGCATTATTGAGCTGGATCGCGGCAAAATTACCTCTTACCCAGGCAACTTCACGACGTATCAAACGCGTAAAGAAGAACAGTTAGAAAATGAAGAAGTTGAGAATGCCAAGTTCGATAAATTTTTAGCGCAAGAAGAAATCTGGATACGTAAAGGTGTTAAAGCGCGTCGTGTACGTGACGAAGGTCGTGTCAAACGGTTAGAAAATCTGCGCGCACAACGCAGCGTGCGCCGAGATCAGCAAGGTCAAGTCAAACTAGATGTCACTACTGGCGAACGTTCAGGCAAGATCGTGGCGGAACTGGAAAACGTCTGCAAATCCTTTGGCGAGAAAGTCATCGTCACCGATTTCTCCAGCATCATCATGCGCGGCGATAAGATTGGTTTGATTGGTCCAAATGGCGCGGGTAAAACAAGTCTGCTGAAATTAATTCTCGGGCAAGATGAGCCGGACAGCGGCACCATCAAACAAGGTAGCAAATTACAAATCGCCTATTTTGATCAAATGCGTGCTCAGTTAGATGATGAAATGAGCTTGGCAGAGACTATTTCTCCGGGTAGTGATTTCGTCGAAATCAATGGTCAGCGTAAACACGTAATGTCTTATTTGGGCGATTTTTTATTCGCCCCAGAACGCGCTCGCTCTCCAGTAAAGTCTTTATCTGGTGGTGAACGTAATCGCCTGCTGTTGGCACGTTTGTTTGCCAAGCCAGCCAACGTTTTGGTACTGGATGAGCCGACCAATGATCTGGATATTGATACCTTAGAATTGCTGGAAGAACTGTTGGAAGACTACGATGGCACGGTGTTCTTGGTCAGCCATGATAGAACCTTCCTGGACAATGTCGTCACTCAAGTGATCGTGGCAGAAGGCGATGGGCAATGGGGTGAATTTATCGGTGGCTACAGCGACTGGGAGCGTTATCGCAATAGCGTACCCGTCACAAAAAAAGTGAAGAATACATCGTCGTCAGAAGTTAAAACAGAAGCGAAAGTAGCACTCGCAGCGAAAAAGAAACTCAGCTACAAAGAGCAAAAAGAATTAGATGAATTGCCAGCCTACATCGCCAAGCTTGAAGCAGAACAAGAAGCGATTACTGAAACTTTGGCTGATAGCGATTTCTACAAAAATAATTCGTCAGATGAAGTCAAAAAGCTGAACGATCGTTTTGCCGAGATTGATGAAATCTTGCTAGTCGCAATTGATAAGTGGGATAGATTGGGTAGCTAATCCGCTGCATTGATCTGAATTACATCAGATCAATCAGTGACTATGCTTAGTCACTGTCACTTAGTAAGTGTCACTTAACAACTATCGCTTAATAAGTCTTACCTAACGTCGTTCCAGAAAAAACTGGAGCGACGTTTTTACATCTGCTTTTACATACGCCAATACATCTGCTAACACATGCACACGTTTATGCTTCAGCGCTCGCTTTTACGAAAATCTTTCAGGCGAAATCCCATTACAAATAAAGAAGCAAAGTACGTCACCATGCAGGTCAAAATAATACCCAGCAAAATAGCAAAACGGATCCACCCGTTGCTACGCAAAGCAATCCAGTCAAACTGATTTGCGGACAAAACTGCAACGACACCCATTAACACCAGAGCCACGAGTAATTTCACCAAAAAAAGTAGCCAACCTTTTTCCGGCACATAAATACCCCGACGCCGCAAGCCCATATACAACAAGGTCGCATTCATCCAGGCACCCAAGCCTATCGATAAGGCCAAGCCAGCGTGCTGTATGTAGGGCACAAATAGCAAGTTCATCAGCTGGGTAGAAATCATCACAATCACCGCAATTTTCATCGGCGTGCGAATATTTTGTTTCGCATAAAATCCCGGTGCCAAGATTTTAACCACAATCAATCCCGTCAATCCTATGCCATATGCCGCTACCGCCTGCGCGGTCATATGCACGGCTTCGGCACCAAATTTGCCATGGTTAAACAAAGTCGCTGTGAGGGGAACCGGAAGCGTCGCCAATGCAACTGCGGCAGGCATCGCCAGCAAACAGGTCAAGCGCAAACCCCAGTCTAGCAAAGAAGAATATTCGTGTGTATCAGCATCAAAATTCGCCTTCGACAAACTAGGCAATAAAACCGTACCTAACGCGACACCAAGTAAGGCTGTCGGAAACTCCATCAGACGATCTGCCGATGCCAACCAAGACATGCTGCCGTCCCGCAAATGCGATGCCCAGGTTGAATTGATTAACACACTGATTTGTGAGACCGAGACCGCCAACACGGCAGGTCCCATTTGCCGCAAGATACGACGCACACCAGGGTCGCGCAAACCAAACAGAGGATTCAAATGAAAACGTGGCAACATCCCGATCCGCACCAGCGACGGTACTTGTATCGCCAGCTGCATTACACCACCGACAAACACCGCAATTGCCAAGGCATAAATTGGCTGTGCTAACAACGGTGCCAGATACAATGAACCTAGAATCGATGAGACGTTCAATAGCACTGGAGTAAAAGCTGGGATTTTAAATTCGCGCCACGTATTTAAAATCCCGCTCGCTAATGCCACTAAGGACATAAACCCTATGTAAGGGAACATGATGCGCGTCATCATCACCGTGACATTAAATTTAACAGGATTGTCAGCAAATCCTGATGCAAACAAATAGACTAAAATTGGCGCTCCGACCACGCCAATGACGCAAGTCAAAAGCAATGCCCACGTCAAGACAGTTGCGACATCATCCACAAGCTCTTTAGTCGCCTCCTCCCCTTTTTGATTCTTATACTCGGCCAGAATTGGCACAAAGGCCTGCGAAAATGCGCCCTCAGCAAATAGGCGCCTGAAAAAATTAGGAATACGAAACGCAGCGTTGTAAGCGTCAGTCAAAGCATCTGCACCAAAAGCACTATTAATCAGGACTTCACGTAGCAAGCCGGTGATCCGCGATAGCATGGTGATGCCACTAATTGTGGCGAGCGTTTTGAGTAAGTTCATGGAGCGGCATTATAACGGTAGCCTCAGCAACAGGCGCATGTACTTGGCATAGAAATAATGTAGCAATCAGAATCTGACGATAATCATAAAAAAACAAGCTTGGAGCTGGCAGCTAAAGTTGCTCCCATGTGATAGGAGGCGCCAGAACAAAACATTTGCCGCTAAAACT
Organism: Undibacterium sp.; assembly: GCA_025352365.1. Lineage (GTDB taxonomy): Bacteria > Pseudomonadota > Gammaproteobacteria > Burkholderiales > Burkholderiaceae_D > Undibacterium. The sequence continues at coordinate 11,728 of JANXTO010000338.1, forward strand.
TTATCTGCTATAATAATGAGCTTCGCAATTGACCAACAATGCGAAATCCGGAGAGATGGATGAGTGGTTTAAGTCACACGCCTGGAAAGCGTGCGTAGGTTCATAGCCTACCCGGGGTTCGAATCCCCGTTTCTCCGCCAAGAATAAGTTTAAAGAAGTTCAATAACATCCAATCACCCGTATTTCTTATATGAGAAATGCGGGTTTTTTGCTTACCAAGCGTTTTTAACGTTTATTGCAATCCAATAAATTGCGGGTACATTTGCGGGTATCACGTCACTCCTCAAATCATCTACCCGCAAAATGCTTAAATTAGCTCAGCCAATACGTAAAACAAAAAACTGAATCCCGTACATTAACAATCTTGCGAGATTTCTGAGCGCCAAGCCAACGATCAGAAAAACTCAATTATAGTAATGTTACTTGGCATCGGATGTCGGAAAATATAGCTGGCGCTAGTTATCAAGAACCGAGTCTATCGTATCGTACTTATCCAGCTCCTCTTGGATTTTCGCCTTACTCTTATATTTCTTCTTCAGAATAGCTCGCTCTTTTTTTGCGCACCTACAGTATTTATCAACAGCATCGGTAATTTCCTTTTGACGAACTTTGTCGTTCTCATCCCACTCGCCAGAGAAATGGATGCAGGTTTACGCGTTGACTACGAATTTTTTGACGTCAGCTGGAAACGTCTCGCCAGCGAGAGCCATTGGCGCTAGTAGCATAAGGCTCGCACATAGGATGATATTTTTCATTTTCCGTCCGATGACCAATGTGGTTTATCTACCGCGCCAAGATAGAATTTGATGACGCCATATCCTTTTCCTACAGCGGCCAAGTCTTTATTCGTACCGTCTCGGGGAGTGCTGGCAATTGTTTTACTCGTGCCAGTTTTCTCTCCTATCTCCAAATCCCCAGTCCAGCTGACATTCATATCGACGGCTTCCCCACGTGTATGCATTGATTCCAAAGCGGGTGGGATTTTAAGGCGCTGCATACCGTAAGCGTCCACCATATCCTGAGAAGCTGATATCGACTTCGTATCGTCGCCATGATCCCACTCGATGTTAACGCCAGCCATTGCCGGAATGCCTTTGGGCTTTGATTTTTTATGTGCGATTTGCCAACACCAATGCATTAAGTAGGCACGCTCCTTGGGACGTAGCGTCGCGCTTATGGCAACAGTTCCACCAGCAGCTTCAATCGCAGATCTAAAACTACTGAAATTTGTTTGGAATGGCTCAATCAAGTCACTGACTTTGGCGCTGCCTGGGAAACGGCTTACCCATGTTGATCCGCTCAATTCTTTGTCTGGGACCTTAACAGTGGATTGTTATTCTCATCTCCCGCTAAAGAACTGGAGACAGCTGCCTGAGATTGTGGTCTGCTATCTACAAACGCATGGACTTGATCTGAGATGAGCATAGCACCACATGAAACTCTGTCTCTATCTCTAGCCACTGGATCACCATCAACAATCGTGGTCATATCGCCAGTACAGATAATGATATTGCCACGACATTTAGGGCACGATACGGAGTCACCCAACCGGGCAATGGCCTTGCCATCAATGTCCGAAAACAGCGTTCCAGATATGACAGTTCCGCCATGCGATGTCCTACATCCGACAATAATAATTGGTCTTTCCATATCATGCTTCCCATACAACATATTAACTATATAGCAATTTAAATAATGAGGCAACGAAACGATCCGGAATGTCATGGCCATATATTTATGGAAATCTGAACAAAAATCGAAACAAATAGCTTTTGTCGATTAATCAAATTAATCAATAAAGATCAGTTGGCGAACCGTGGAATGACTTTGGCTTAAAACTATCTGAGAGGATCGACAAATTCTGGTTTTTACCGGTAAACGTGCTCTGTAATTTTGCTGTCAGCATGAGATAAAAGTACTGCGATATCTTCTAACGTTTTTGCATAGCTTGTACATTTAACGGGTAAATCATGTTCCGCAAATAGCTCTACTATTTTGGTTTCGCCCATTACGCTGGAAAAAATTAGGCTCCCAAAAAATCCAAAGTTGCGTCGCGCATTGTGATGTGACATAGTAATCGGGACATAGTTAAACTATTTTGAGCAAGACGATCAATTGTTACTCCGGATATCAAATGACTCTTTCCCGAATATCACTGCTCACCCTGTTCCTTCTCTCCGCCAAATTTGCTGCGCCTGCCTTTGGTGACGAGTTGGTGGTGATTGAAAAAGAAGAGATCACTAAAAAAACAGCTGATGGTGCAGTTGTCGGACGCTTTCAGACAGATCTGGGGAAGCTATTGGCAGAGCAAATGGGGCGTACTCTCAGAGTTCTTGATCTACCTCGTAAGCGATTTTCTCCTGCTTTAAAATCAGGTAGTGGTGATATTCTTTGCGGCTTTATTCCGCCTTGGATGCCAGGTGATTTTGATTGGAGTCAGTCATTTATTCCCGTGGCCGACATCGTCATTTCTGTCAGTAATGTGCCTAAACCTGCTTCCATCCAGGATTTAAAAAATAAGCGTATAGGTACGGTATTGGGCTTCGCTTACCCCGAACTAGAAAATGAATTAGGTAAAAATTTTTTACGTGATGATGCGCCGTCGATTGACTCATCTTTGCGCAAGTTAATGGCTGGTCGCTTTGATTATATGACGACGACCATGTCAAATTTAAATGAACATCTGAGGCTGGGCGATCTTTCTGTTACGCTCAATCCCCCTTTAATTATTAAGCAGTTCAACACAAAATGTGCTGTCTCTAAAAACGGTCGGATCAAACTGAATGAGCTTAATAAAGCGATTGATGCGATTGTGAAGAACGGGGAATTTACTAAGCTATTGGCACGTTACCGACCAGAACATTAATAAGAAAAATCTTAACTGGGATTAAATTCCGGTTAAAAAACTCCTCCTACAATGATAAAAATTACGCCACCATCAGGTACGGCCAATAGCAGCCATCACTTGCACCCACGGAATCGACATCAAGGTCACTATGACTTTGCCAGATTGACGCCATTGGATGCTGAGCTAGCAATGCTGGTGAGCACCAACACGCATCAAAAAACACCGCAACAATCGCAACAGCAAACACATCAGCAAACCACCATAGACTTTACTAATCCTGTCGCAGTAAAAGCCCTCAACCGAGCGTTGCTTAAGGATTATTACGGCATTCAAGAATGGGATATTCCGGCACATAATTTGTGTCCACCGATACCAGGGCGCGCGGATTATCTGCATTATCTTGCCGATCTGCTGGCATCTGGCAACGCTGGAAAAATACCAAAAGGGTCAGCGGTACAAGTGTTAGATATTGGTGTGGGCGCTAGCTGTATTTATCCGCTGATCGGTAATAAGGAATATGGCTGGCATTTTATCGGTACTGATATCAACCCCGAGTCCATCAACAATGCTCAGATAATTTTAGAAGCAAATCCTGCGATCAAACCAGCAATACAATTGCGCTTGCAAACTTCGGCCAATGCGATTTTTAAAGGCGTCATTAACGATGATGATTGGTTTGATCTGAGTTTATGCAATCCACCTTTTCATAGCTCCGTCAATGAGGCTAGCGCCGGAACGCAGCGTAAATGGGAAAACCTAGGCAAAGAATGGGTAAATACAGCTCCTGTGAAATCAGCGCGTTCGTCAACACCTCCGTTACTCAATTTTGGCGGGCACGATGCCGAGCTCTGGTGCCCAGGTGGAGAACTGGCATTCATACAGCGTATGATTAAAGAAAGCGCTCAGATACCAACGCGCTGCTTTTGGTTTAGTAGTTTGGTGTCCAAATCAGCCAACCTGCCGGGTATTTATGCAGCACTAAAACAAGCTGGCGTACATGACAGTAAAACCATCGCGATGGTTCAGGGGCAAAAACAAAGTCGCTTCGTTGCATGGACTTTTCTTAACACTAGCCAACAGACGGCCTGGCGCAAATTACGTTGGTCAAAAGCGTGACTGATTTTTCTCTCCACAAATACCAGACGCTTGATGGCATACGCGGTGTTGCGGCCTTGTTGATTGTGTTATTTCATACTGCGGATTATTTTGGTCAGGTGTACTTCCCTGAGAGCTATCTGGCGGTAGATTTATTTTTTGTCTTAAGCGGTTTTGTCATCGCCAAAGCCTATGCGCAACGGCTAGCCGATGGCTTGACCGCCAGCGAGTTTATGCGATTGCGACTGATCCGGCTGTACCCTTTATATGCATTGGCGACCGTGCTAGGGATTGTGTCGTTCGCGGCTAGTGTGTTGGCAGGGAAGAATGCCGCACAGTGGAGTACCAGCGATTTAATGATTAACTCAGGATTGGCGATATTGCTAATGCCTTCCCCTTTTACACCGCAGTTATATCCGATCAATGGGCCATCCTAGTCGCTATTTTTTGAACTTATCGCCAATGCTTTGTATGCGGTCTTGCACCGTTTTTTGAACACGCGCATCTTACTATTAACGATCGCCATTTCTGCCATCGCTTTGCTAGCTTGTGCGGTACATTTTGGCAGTCTCGATGTAGGTTACAAGTGGGCGCATGCGGTGGGAGGAATACCCAGAGTGCTGTATTCATTTTGTATGGGTCTATTGATTGCACGGCTGAGTGGTGTGCAAGGTGGTATGCAAGGTTGTGCACAGGGTAAGGATGCTCCTTTGCGCGATGCATCAAGGCGTGTATTGGCGGACGTTAAACTTCCATCATCCATACTACTTTTATTGACGCTGCTGACTTTGTCCGTGACACCGACTGACGCCATCCGTCCCTGGTATGACTTGGGTGCGGTGCTCATTTTATTTCCCATGATTGTTGTACTCGCCGCCAGATCCGAACCTCGCTCTCTTGGCCTGAAAAAAATCTGCGTTTTTCTCGGGGCAATCAGTTACGCGATATATGTTTTGCATGTGCCGATATTTATCTTAGTCACCATCGCCAGTAAAAAAATAGGGCTACATGATCTTGCCGACTTTGCGCCATTCTCTGGTGTGCTGTTGTTACTGGTGTTAGTCTGTTTTGCCCGGATCGCGGATCGAGTATATGACCAGGCGATGCGGCGATGGCTGGGACAGTTTCTGACGAGAGACTAGATTGGAAAGCTAATTCAGAACTATATTCAGCGATCAATCTGATCACAGACACGATAAAGCATCTAGCGATTTATTAAACTTCAGCATCAATACGCAAGTCACATAAATATATACTCCTATTAAGTATATTTAGATTGTCCATACAATTACTGGTCTGGCAGCTATTTTTAATAAAATTAATGGGGAGTATATTCTTCCTCATCTGCAAACATCATCTTTAAACTTCAGCTTTAAACTTCGCTTTATTGACTATCAGGATGATCCACATTAACGGCATACGGACTTTTCCCACCTTCGGCAATAAAGCGATCAATCCGTGCTTCCAATACCGGCAACGGCACCGAGCCAAGTTGCAATACCGTGTCGTGAAAAGCACGCAGATCAAACTTATCTTTTAAGGCCACCTCTGCTTTGTGGCGAGCTTTCCAGATCGCCATCTCTCCCAAATAATATGACAGCGCCTGTGCTGGCCATGAGATATAACGATCGACTTCGGTTTCTATTTCATGCCCGGATAAGGCGGTGTTCTCATGCAAATAGCGTTGTGCCTGCGCCCGAGTCCAGGCTTTGGCGTGGATGCCTGTGTCCACCACCAAACGCGCGGCGCGCCAGGCTTGGTAGCTAAGCATGCCAAAGCTTTCGTAAGCAGTTTCATATATGCCCATCTCTGTGCCTAAACGCTCGGCATATAAAGCCCAGCCCTCGCCATAGGCTGAGATATAACCTTGCCGAAACTTTGGACGATGCTTTTGCTCCATCGCGATCGGCATTTGGAAGGCGTGGCCCGGAGCGGATTCATGCAAGGTCAGCGCCGGCAAACTATACAAAGCCCGCGACGGCAAGTCGTAGGTATTCACCAGATAAATGCCAGGGCCACCACGACCCGATGTATAAAACGGTGCCTGATCATCTGGTACGGGAGTAATTGCAAAACGCATACGCGGCAAATAGCCGAAAAAATTAGCCGCTTTGCCGTCAAACTTTTTAGCGATATAGGCAGCGCGCATTAATAAGTCTTGCGGTGTTTTTGCATAAAATTGAGGGTCGGTACGTAAAAAAGTGAGGAACGCAGGCAAGTCGCCTTTAAATCCTGTTTGTTGAATGACGGCTGACATTTCCTGGCGAATTTTTGCCATCTCGGTCAGTCCGATTTGATGTATCTGGTCTGGTGATAAATCCAGTGTGGTGAACTCTTGTATCTTTGCTTGGTAATACGCCTTGCCATCTGGCAGGCTCTCGGCACTCAGCTCATTACGCGCTTTGGGGAAATATTCTTTCTGCAAAAAAACCAGTAGCTCTTGATGGGCAGGAATCACCAAATCCTGAATCACCTTTATACCTTCAGCACGTAGCTGGTTTTGCTGATCCGCGCTGAGTGTCGCAGGCATATCCTTAAAGGGCGTATAGAACACCGTGTCTTGTACCGTCTTGGCGTCAATCACGGACGCAACCGAAGCATCACGCCCAAGCAAAGTCACTTTAGGTGGCGTAAAGCCGCGCTGCAATCCTGCCCGCATATTGCTAATATTTTCTGAAAAATAGCGAGGCATATCTTTTAACTGGGCGATGTAATTACGATAGTCAAGCAAGCTGAATAAAGGTTTTCTGGCGGCGTAGGTCAGGTCAGACCAAAAGGCAGAATCGGCATTCAAGGGCTTTTGATATTCCATCAATATCTGTTCATTCAGCAAGGCGTTGATCTGGGCGCAATATACGGCGTAATTGATCTGATCTTCCGTCGATAAGGCTAGAGGATTGATCTTGTCTAACTGGCGTATAACATCCGACCAATACACCAACTTTGCCTGCTGTACCACAGCACCGACCTTAGGCAAACTTGGGCTGACACCACGATCGTTATCTTCATCAAACTCACCAGTCTGCGCCTGCCGCCACGCAGCTTCTTTTGTGTAGATTGCTTTGAATTGCTGTGCGATTTTAGAGTCGGGCCTAAGGTCAGGCTTGAGGTGAGGCTTGAGGTTGGGCGTGGTCAGCTGATCTGCGGCAAACGATGGTAGCGATGTCGCTGATAATAGTGAAGTCGATACCAGATAAAAAAATGCAACTGAAAAACGGTTCATTATTTCTCTCAAAAAAGGTGCTACCGAGAATTAGCGCCCGGCAATATCAAAACAAAAAAAGGATTGCGGAAAAATACAAAGAGGACGAAAACATCGTCAGCATCTGTGTGTCTTTGTATTCTTACATACCCAGATATCTACACGTCTGAGGTAAGCTGTTTTTCTAAACTTGCACCAGATTTAGCATCATCAAATATCATATACTCCCCCACGTTTTATGGAAAATACGTCTATTGACCAGTAATTACTTGGACAAATAAATATACTTACCATAAGTATATTAATACAAGCAGAATATAGACGAATTAGCTAAGCAAATAAAACGGATGAATAAGCTGCCTGAAAAATGTATGCAAGAGATGTGTGACTTAGAGATCAATCACTTCCGGCTCAACATCAGAGGACATCGCTGGTGCGGACAATGGCAGCAAGATCGTAAAGCTAGTTCCTTCACCGACTTTGCTATCAAGATGGATAGAACCACCAAGGACACCTGTCACCAAGTTGTACACAATATGCATACCAAGTCCTGATCCGCCCTGCCCTAATTTAGTGGTAAAAAACGGATCGAAAACGCGCTTTTGGTCTACCTCCGGAATACCAATGCCGTTATCAGCAAAAACAATCTCAACATGCTGATCGTCTATCAACCGGCTGGTGATCTGTATTGCATCCTTAAGTTCACGCTTAAGTTCACCCTTCATCTCACCTTTATCTATTCCATCAAAGCCATGGTTAAGCGCATTGCTCATAAAATTGGTCAATATCTGACCTAGTGGTCCGGGAAAACTATCCATAACAATGCCTGGACTAAACTCTGTCAGCAAACTCAGCTCCTGTTTATTAAACATCGGTGTCAGGGTTGTGATGACTTCATCCAAAGAAGTTTTCAGATCAAATATCCGCCGCTGATTGCTGGCTTGATCAACTGCGACTTGCTTAAAGCTGCGTATCAGTTCACGCGCAATACCTAAGGTTTTCATTAGCAGCGCGGTGCCCGTGGTTGCGCTTTGTAAATATTCGTCCAAACCAGAGCGCCGCAATTTGCCTGCTGATACAGCATCCAACAGCTCTTTGGTCCTGTCTTGCAAGGTGCTGGCGACAGTGACGCTGTTGCCGATAGGCGTGTTGAGTTCATGCGCGACACCGGCAACCAGAGAACCCAAGGCGGCCATTTTCTCGGAGCGTATTAATTCATCTTGTGCGTGTCGTAATGATTCCATCGCTTCTGCCAATTCGATATTGGCTTGCTCCAGCTTCAAAGTTCGCAACCGGACGCGGGCTTCTAATTGCACGGTCATATCACGTATCTCTTGCTCTACCTGATACTGCCTAGTGACGTCCAGCAAACTGAAAATGAAGACTTTATTACCCGCCATATCGAACAAGCGTGCAGATAACAGGCAAGTCAACACCCGACCATCGTAGCGCCGGTGCAACATCTCAAAGCGATCTACCCGTCCCTCATTTAATAGAAGCTGCATCATCAAAGCACGCTGTTCAGGCTTATCCCAAAATGCTAATTCGACTGCAGTACGTCCGATCACCTTATCGCGCGGGAACCCAAACTGCTGGAGCCAGATGTCATTCACTTCAATGACTGACTTAGTTTCAACATCGACCAAGCCCAGTGGGATCGGTGACAACTGAAAAATCGTGGAATATTTATGTTCATTTTCACGTAATAGACGTTGGGCGTGGGCGCGTGCGTACTCGGTTGCGAGTTCCTGTTCAATATTTTGTGAGGCTATTAATAAATAGGTTTCATTTTCAGATTCAAATTTAGAACCAGAAACACGACATTAAAAAATGTGACCATGATGATGACGAAAAGAGATTTGCATATTCCTTACTTCACCATCTCGATTGATCAACTCAACCAATTTATTCCGTTGTTCAATATCAGCCCATAAATTGATGTCAGCAGACGTGACACCGATGACTTCATCTCTGGACCAGCCTGAAAGCGACTTCCAATTGCGATTGACGTCGATATAGTAACCATCCCTCATCCTGGTCACGGTCAAGGTCACTGGCACCAGCTGGAATACTTTTTCAAACAGCGCCTTACGTTCTTGCAAAACATGTTCTGCATGCTTACGCACATCCATTTCTGTTTGCATCACATGCAAGGCTGTTTCAATATTTTTTTGCTGATTGACGATTGCGGCGATCAGCAACATCATGCCAATACTGAGATCGATCAAACTGGTTGCAGTAAGATCCAAAAAGATGAAAATATCGTCCATCACAAAAACAGGAAAACCAATAAATAGCATGCCTCTTATCAAGATCAACAAGAAGAGAATAAGGTGACCCAAATTAGGCTTAGCCTGATGTATTCGCAAAAAACTAAGTGCGGATGCAAAAAGTAACCCGCCGCAATATAAATGCGTCAAAAAGTCAAGTCAGATCAATTCAGGGAAAACTAATTGGGTTCCAATACTCCAGACCGAAACAGCGCTGGAGCAAACGACAATCCGCTTACTCAATATGGGCAGATCAACAAACAGGCGAGTGCCCATCCAGAAAAAACTAGCGAACCCGATAAAGAAAAAATCGACACCGGTCGCACTGATATAAGTTTGAACTACTGTGGGATGAAATAAAGAGAGCTTAAATAAAGAGAGCTTAAATACAGCGGGTTGAAATACTGCAATCAGTCCGAGAAGATATCTGACGCCAACACAGGCGTAAGCAATCATCCAAAAACGAGTCGCACGCTTACAAACATCAATATGCTGCAAGTACATCAGTACCAGCACCATCAATATACTGACACTGACTGATAGAAAACTAGTAACTGTTAAAAGAGAAAGTGGCATAAAAATTCTGCGAAGAGAAATATTAACCAGCAAAAAGCGAGTGCTACCAATTGCGATTGATAGTCAGGTATTAAGAGTACAGATATAGCACCGTTTAGTAGCAAACTTAACTGAGTCTAAACGGGTGAAGAGGTAGAAGCAAGTCGCACTGCAATGCCGCATTGCACTGCATTACTTGCTGGTGACTAAATATGCTCGTCTACGATAAATCAATCTGCAGCAGAGTTATCTGGACTAACTTTTAAATCAGATAAATCATATTTTCTGCATCTGCGTAATAACTGGCTTTAGTATCGCCGATCCTGTGATGACGTTGAACCGATGCCTAGTAGATACTGGGTCAATGTTGAAAATTTGAGACTAAATGCGCAATTTAGTTGTCATTTTTAAAAAATTTTTACTTGCTCTTGATTATCGTCATTGCTTCACATAAGATGAAGTAAGAAAAAAATTTAACCCAAGCACCAGGGAAAAAACTGATGAAGTCTCAACACAGTAAGATGCCCGGCTTATTGGCTCAAATGCATGCTCAACCCCACATGCAAGCGCCAATACCTTACCAGTGGCTGGTCTCTGGTATTGGATCAGATGAAGTAAAAAAGACGGGTATCGGTAATTATGTGTTGGATGACCTGACATCTAGCTGCTCTGTAAGTAAAAACGATGATGATTTGATCGACTTCCTCGATGAGGATACCGACATCGACGATCCCAAATTGGGCGCGATTCCCTGGAAAATTTTAATCGCCGATGATGACAGCAACGTGCATGACACGACCTTGCTCGCACTCAGCGGAGTGCAAATACATGGCCGCCCCTTAGAATTTTTACACGCGTATTCTGCAAGAGAAGCCAGACAAGTAATTGTTGATCACGGTGATATCGCACTAGTGTTGCTTGATGTCGTAATGGAGACGGTGGACGCGGGACTAAAGTTGGTCAGTGTTATCCGTAATGAGCTGGGCAGAGATAATCTGCGCATTGTGCTGCGAACCGGCCAACCAGGCTATGCGCCGGAAAAAGTAGTCAATCATGAATTGGCAATTGATGGCTATACCACCAAATCAAAACTGACACGTTCTATTTTGATTTCGGTTCTGACCGACACCTTGGGAGCGGAATTCCCTAAGCAAGACCTGCCAAATTAACTTGTAATAAATAATTGCTGAAATAAAAAGGAATGCTGAGCAAATCAGCATTCCTTTTTTTGTTTAGCCACCGGTAAAGTACAAGGCCAAACCATCGCGTTAGTCAGTGATGCGACCCAATGACGCTATTCAGCGTCTGGCTGCATCGCCGGTGACGCATTGATAAAAGCGGGGATACTAAGACAATGCTGATTAATTCTTGTCAAAGTAGGCATCTGGCTTAGATCGCAATTGAAACGCTGTGCATTAAAAATCTGCGGTATCAGACAACAATCTGCCAGCGTTGGCGTATCACCAAAGCAGAACAAACCGGTACGCGGATCGCTTGTTAATTTTTCTTCTAAGACCATCAATCCAGGCTCGCACCAATGTTTGTACCAAGCCGTCTTTTGCTCATCGCTCACACCTAAGTTTGCGCTCAAATATTTAAGTACCCGCAAATTGTTTACCGGATGGATTTCACATGCGATTGCCAGCGCGAATGCACGTATATGGGCGCGGGCTATAGCATCTTTTGGTAATAGCGGAATCGTGGGATAAACCTCTTCCAGATATTCTATGATCGCCAATGACTGTGTAAGCGAGTTTGTCAGCGAGGATGCAGTGTCCGCACTGTCGTCAGTCGATTGATCTGGCAAAAAAGCGGGCACTAAGGCATCAGGATTCAGCGAACGAAATTGTTCAGAAAATTGTTCACCACCGTTTTTTACCAAATGCACAGGTATCGATTGGTAATCGAGTCCCTTGAGATTCAAGGCAATCCGCACCCGATAAGATGCAGAACTGCGAAAGTAGCCATATAGTTTCATGAGTTATCGGGTTGGATAAGCAGTTTGATATTAAGGTTGGTATGAAGGTTGAATATCAAGGTTGATATTGAGATCGATGTTCGCTTAGGCAGCTTAGTCACCCTAATCAGCTTTAGCCATGCGTACTTTGAGGTCGCCCAGACCCTCAATACTTGCTTCCATCAAATCTCCAATCTTGACCGGACCGACGCCTTCCGGTGTGCCAGAGTAGATCAAGTCACCCTCTTGCAACTCATAAAACGTAGACAGTGTGGAAATCACTTCAGCGACATTCCAGATGAGTTTCTTGATATCGCTGTATTGCTTTTGTACGCCATTTACATCCAGATGGATATTGCCCTGCTCAATCCAGCCAGTATCGGCAATCGGATGCAACGGTGAGATTGGTGCAGAGAAATCAAATCCTTTTGCGGTATCCCAAGGGCGCCCTTGGTCTTTGGATTCCGCTTGCAAATCGCGTCTGGTCATATCCAAACCAACGGCGTAACCCCAGACATGTCCGGCAGCGGCTTCGACTGTAATATTTTTACCGCCTTTACCAATAGCGACCACCAGCTCAACTTCATAATGCAAATTATTGGTCATGCCGGGATAAGGCATCTCGCCGGTTTGTCCATAGGCAACTGGCAGCACGGCATCTGCTGGTTTCATAAAAAAGAATGGTGCTTCGCGGCCAGTCCAGCCCATTTCTTTGGCATGCTCAACATAGTTACGTCCAACACAGTAAATTCTATGAACAGGAAAAAGCAGCTCAGAATTAGCGACAGGTACGCTCACAACTTTAGGCGGAAATAAATAAGACATAATTTTTCTCACTAATAATTAATCAGACAATCTTACGTAATATATTCAGTAATCTTAAGTGAGGTTAAGCATCAACAGCTTATCCAAGCGCTGCTGCTGGGTTTGGTCTAACAGCACCGGCAAACCACACAAACGGTGCAACTGCTCTTTGGTAGCATCTGCATTATTGCCAGACCTGAGCGCTGCTTGTAATACATCTACTTGAATTTGCAAGCGTGTTCTCGCCAGTTCTGGTGGGCTATCGATACTATTCAAAATCTCTAATTGCAAAATACTTTGTGCTGCCGAGTCCGCATTTTTTTGTAGCAGATTGACGTAAGCAGCGTCACTATTTTGTACCGCCTGACTAATCGCCGCAAACCGCTTATCTAATTCTGAATCTAATTTACCTGGTAACTTGATTGATGGCTTTGCTGTCAGTATTGCCTGAGATGATAATTGCTGCCATTCCGCCGAGAGTTGTGACATCAGTGTTTGTGCCTTACTCGCATCCTCTACAAAAGCTGCCTCTAGCTGCTGACACAAACGAAGCTTCGCTTGTAGCAGCTTTTTACCAGCCTGACTTTTTTCATCATGTACTTGTTGTAAAAGTCGTTTTAATTGCGCGACGGCGTTCTCATAACGGCGGTCAATTTCATTCTCTTCGCCACGCGGCACATAGCCAATAGAGCGCCAGGTATTTGCCGCTTCTTGCAATAATTGTTTGATAGCTGATTCGGATAACGCATCTGCCGATGCTGCTTGCTCTAAGTCTATACATAAAGTTTGTTTGGCTTGCAGGTTAGCCTTACGTTCTGCATCTGCACTGTCAGACACTGCTTTGCGCTGAGCAAACAAGCCATCACAGGCTGCGCGGAACTTCTCCCATAACGCTTGCTCATCTTTACGACGCAAAGGCAACGCTTGTGCCTGCTCTTGCCAGCGCGCTTGCAAGGCACGCAATTGATCGACTGAGTCACGCTGCTGAGGATCGAGAGCGGCGACTTGCGCAATTAATTGTTCACGCGATGCGACTTCGACTTTTCTTTGCTGCTCTAAGGGCTGCGATAAGGACTGATAAATTGCATAAAATTGTCCATCAACCCGCGCTTTATTTTTGCGATCAACCGCAGATATTGTTTGCCAGGTTTGCTTCATCTGCATCGCAGTTTGCGAGATGACTTTCCAATCTGGCGCTGTCTGGATTGTCTGCAACAAGGCGTCGGTCGTGATACGCCACTCACTTAATTGCAGTTCGGCCTTTTCTAAATTAACTTTGCGCTCTTCGGCTAATTGCTGAAAATGTGCAGCAGCAGGCGCATAGGCGACGTTACAGGCAGTATCAAAACGATCCCAGAGTTCTCTGGCGGCACCGCCAGTACTCGCCTCTAACGACTTCCAGCGCTCACGCAAACCGCTTACTTTTTTTGCCAGCTCATCGGGTTCTAATTCTTTCGCTGGCAATTCTTCTGC
>JANXTO010000351.1 GCA_025352365.1 Undibacterium sp.
TCTGACAGATTATTTTTGATCGCATTTGCGGTAGAAAAACGAATCAAGCCCTTTGGTGCTCCGATCTTATCCATCACCGTATCGCAGGCATCTACGCAGGCGGCACAGCCTATACATTCGTATTGCAGGCCGTCCCGGATATCGATACCGGTCGGGCATACCTGAACGCAAATTGAGCAATCGATGCATGATCCAAGTACTGGATTTTTGACCGATTTGGTACTCCGTGGTTCCCCGCGCTGCTGATCGTAGGTCACGATCAACGTGTCCTGGTCAAACATCACACTCTGGAAGCGCGCATAGGGGCACATGTATTTGCACACTTGCTCACGCATCCACCCCGCATTACCATAAGTTGCCAGTGCATAAAATAAAACCCAGAATAATTCCCATGGTCCCAGTGTGACTAATAATATTTCTTGCATCAATGTTTTGATCGGCGTGAAGTAGCCTACAAAGCTGATACCTGTCCACAAAGCGATTCCTAGCCAGATCGCATGTTTGACACATTTTTTACTGACTTTTGCCAGCGTCCAATTTTGCTTACTTAATTTGATACGGGCGCTGCGGCTACCTTCAATCTTCCGTTCTACCCACATAAAAATTTCGGTATAAACTGTTTGTGGGCAAGCAAAGCCACACCAAAGACGGCCAGCAACCGTCGTAAATAAAAATAATGAGTAAGCGCAAATGATTAAGAGCGCTGTCAGATAAATAAAATCCTGCGGCCATAATACGATGCCAAACAAATAGAACTTCCTTGCGGTCAAATCAAACAACACCGCCTGACGATCATTCCATGCCAGCCAGGGCACACCATAAAACACCAGTTGGGTAAGCCAAACGCAAGCCCAGCGCCAGTTGGCAAAAACCCCTGTTACTTCGCGCGGATAAATATCCTCTCTTGACGCGTACATTTTAATGGTCGCGTATTGAGGTTCTACAGGATCTGCGTGATCTCGTATTCCGGGCGGCTGTATATCAGACATAGCGCGCAAGGTCCCATTGAATGATGATTAGTGAGTTCATTTTTGTACAGCTTTTATCTCTGTTTCATTTGATAAACTCCAGACATAAGCCGCAAGCACTTGTACTTTTGCCTCACCCAAAAAATCTTTGAACGGTGGCATAGCGTTTTTTCGACCTTTGTTGATCGTCTCCATAATGGTGTCCAAACTGCCGCCGTATAACCAGATTTTGTCATTGAGTGCAGGTGCACCGATTGCCTGATTACCCACACCACCAGCGCCGTGGCAACCGATACAAGCCGTAAATTTTGATTTGCCAAACGCGGCTTTAATCGGGTCATGAGTAGACCCAGACAAGCTCAACACATAGTGAGCCACGTTTCTGACCTCATCATCCGTACCGACGACCGCGCCCATCGGCGGCATTTGGCCGTTACGTCCATACATGATGGTCGTTTTGATGACGTCTGGAGCGCCACCATACAGCCAGTCTTTATCCGTCAGGTTAGGAAAACCTTTATTGCCATGCGCGTCGGATCCATGGCACTGCGCACAATAGGTCAGAAACAAACGCTCCCCAATCAGATGTGCTTGTGGATCTGCTGCTACGGTCTTCAGATCTTGATGTAAATATTTTTCAAATAGTGGATCATATTCAGCATCGGCGATTTTCAATTCTTTTTGGTATTGCCCGCTTGATTGCCAACCCAATTTGCCGGCATAAGTTCCTAAGCCGGGATACAGATAGAGATAAATTCCGCCGAAGATAATCGTCAATACAAACAGCCACATCCACCAGCGAGGAAGAGGATTATTTAACTCACCCAAATCCTCATCCCATAGATGACCTGTCGTTTCAACAGGGCCTGGTTCCCCATTTGCATCGGTTGATATTTTGACTTTCGCTGTTGCCTGAGTCCACAGCAATACTCCGCAACCAATAATGCTTAGCACCGTTAGCAGAGCGATATAAGCACCCCAAAAATCACTTGTAAAATCAGCCATGATGAGACTCCGCTGAGTGAGTACTGTTGTTGCTACTAGCGGACTGTGCTTCAGGTGTATCTGCAAACTCATCTGCAAAGGGCAGATTTGCTGCCTCATCAAATGCAGTTTGTTGTTTACCGTTATATGACCAGTACACAATGCCGAGAAATACAAGCAAACAAGCAACCGTCGTAATGCTGCGCATGTCAGTTAAGAAAGTGACGAATTCCATTTTTATCTCCTGCTCTTAATTAAGATGCCTAACTCTTGAAGATAGGCAATCAGTGCGTCTTGCTCTGTTTTTCCTTCTAAGGCCTCCGGTGCGTGCAGAATCTCATCGTCAGTGTAGGGATCGCCCAAGCGTTTTAAAGCACGCATTTTGGGTGCGATATCAGCTGGGTCGAGTTTGGTCTTAGCAAGCCATGGATAGCCAGGCATATTCGATTCTGGTACCAGGTCACGCGGGTTGTTTAAATGCGTTTGATGCCATTCATCGCTATATCTGCCACCGACCCGCGCCAGATCAGGACCAGTACGTTTTGATCCCCATTGAAAAGGTCTGTCGTAGACAGACTCGCCAGCGACCGAATAATGCCCATAACGCTCGGTCTCGGCACGGAAAGGGCGGATCATTTGCGAGTGACAGTTGTAGCAACCCTCACGTATATAAATATCCCTGCCGGTCAGTCGCAGTGCTGAATAAGGTTTCAGCCCCGTGACTGGTTCGGTCGTCGATTTTTGGAAAAATAGTGGTACGATTTCAACTAGTCCGCCAAAGCTGACAACCAACACAATCAGTACGATTAATAACCATGGATTTTTTTCTATCCACTCATGTGAGAACTTCGGTGAAAACTTCGATGACAACTTAGAAGGGGACTTCATTGATTACTCCTCAATAGTGTTATTTGCTGTTGGGACTGAGCTCATTCAGCAAGGCGAATCAAGCTACGCATGCGCACCAGCAAAGACAGGGATGCGGGTATTTACCGGCTGACTATCACGCATCGTCATAAACACGTTAAATGCCATCATCAACATGCCGCTCAGGTACAATAAACCGCCACTAAATCTCACTACGTAATACGGATAAGTCGCTTTCACGCTCTCTACAAAGGTATAGGTCAAGGTGCCGTCAGGATTAACTGCGCGCCACATCAAGCCTTGCATCACACCGGCAATCCACATAGCAGCGATATATAAAACGATACCGACGGTGGCGACCCAGAAGTGGAGTTCTATCAAGGACTTACTCCACATTTCTACTTTTCCAGACAGACGAGGGATCATGTAATACATCGAACCCATTGTGATAAAGCCAACCCAACCCAAAGCACCTGAATGCACATGACCTATCGTCCAGTCGGTGTAATGCGATAAAGCATTGACCGTTTTGATCGACATCATCGGACCTTCAAAGGTAGACATACCGTAAAAGGATAGCGAGACCACCAGAAATTTAAGAATAGGATCGGTGCGCAATTTGTGCCATGCGCCAGACAAGGTCATGATGCCGTTGATCATGCCGCCCCATGAAGGCGCAAGCAGTATCAGAGAGAACACCATGCCTATCGATTGTGTCCAATCGGGCAAAGCGGTGTAATGCAAATGATGCGGACCCGCCCACATATACGTGAAGATCAGCGCCCAGAAATGGACGATAGAAAGACGATATGAATACACAGGACGCTCCGCCTGTTTAGGAATGAAGTAGTACATCATTCCGAGGAAGCCCGCCGTCAAAAAGAAGCCGACCGCATTGTGGCCGTACCACCATTCAATCATCGCATCTTGTACGCCGGAATAAGCAGAATAGGATTTGGTCAGCGAGACAGGCATCGCAGCGCTATTCACAATATGTAATAACGCGACTGTCAGAATAAACGCACCGAAGAACCAGTTGGCAACGTAGATATGTGGCACTTTACGCTTAAGCAGAGTGCCAAAAAATACCACTGCATATGACACCCAGACCACCGCCAGCAACAGATCAATAGGCCACTCCAGCTCAGCATATTCTTTACCTTGAGTCATCCCCAAAGGTAATGTGATCGCTGCCAGCACAATCACTAGTTGCCAGCCCCAGAAAGTAAAAGCAGCCAAGCCATCGGAGAATAATCTGACCTGACAAGTGCGCTGTACGACATAAAACGAGGTCGCCATTAATGCGCTGCCGCCAAAGGCAAAAATCACTGCATTAGTATGTAGCGGACGCAAGCGGCCATAGGTAAGCCAGGGTATATCAAAATTCAGTTCCGGCCATGCCAGCTGAGCGGCAATCAGCGCACCAACCAGCATACCGACCACACCCCAAACAATAGTCGCGACAGAAAACTGCTGCACGACTTTGTAGTTATAGTTTAGTGCTTTGTCCACTCAGATTCTCCCAGGATATTTCGATCATGGAAGTAGCATAAGTGGCGATTGATAAAGATTCCTTGATGTGTATCAAGTAAGGCTCAACTTGTCGCTATTGATGTAGAGATTAATGCGTATTTAGTCTGATGGCGCAAACAAGATCGCATTAAAAGCAATCTGCCTGGACTGATGTGGTATGTATTTTGTTAGAAGCTCAATTCTTTTGTACGTCATTCCAACATGGGTTTAGCTGGAATCCCGTGTCGTTAATTTCAGAATGAGGTCGCTAATTTCTAGCCATATTTTTTTGTCCATATAGATCGCGCAAAAAAGTTACTAGTTTCCGCTAAAACCTTACCGGAATGACGTTCTACTGATTTTGAACATCAGTGTGAAAAGCATTAGTATTTAATCTGAAAGTAGCCTGTAAATCCATATACTCCCATTAAAAAATTAAAAAATAGATCAGTAGTCCATTAAATATATGGACACCTATAATATACATGGTGGGAGTATAAATTTTATGTGATGTATATTTTCAATCTAAACCCACTTCAGCATAGTCAACACGACGAATAGTTCTGTGAACGTATTTGTTAAAAAATACTGTGAAGTGACCTTTGAATTTAGCTCCGAAGATAGCTTTGAAGAAGGCTTTTAAGGTGAGCTTACAACTTTTTAAGGTGGATTTTCTGATGGCTTGATTACCGCTTCTGTCGGTACTTCTGCCAATGTCTCCGCTGGTACTTCAGGATTATCATCATCTTGCAAAATTCTCAAAGCAGGACCAACCATGTCGTCAAACTGACCACTGTCCGACATCTGAAGAAATACCCAAATTGAAAAAAATACGATGAGTACGCTGACCGGGATGAGCAAATAAAGTGATTCCATTTTGGTTTTCAGATTTCAGGCGATGGTGTTGATGTCGTCAGCGTTATCAGGGGATTTTTTTCTACACTCATTTTTTCTAAGTTAAGCTTTTCTAAGTTCGATGCTAGCGTTGCGTTACGCGATTTGGGCAAGCGATGCAAACGCAGGGCATTGAGTACAACCACCATCGAACTAATCGTCATGCCCACGCCAGAGATGAGCGGAGGCATATAACCGAACGCAGCCGCAGGTATGACGATCAAATTATAGATACTCGCCCAGACCAAATTTTGCCGGATAATCGTGGTAGTTTTTTTAGCGTGATTGATGGTATCAATTAAGGCACTCAGCTTATCCGATAGTAATACAGCATCTGCGCTGACTTGCGCCAAGGAGCTTCCGCCACCCATCGCAAACGAGATATCTGCTGCACTGAGTACGGCAGCATCGTTGATGCCATCACCTACCATCGCTACTACCGCACCTGCGTGTTGTAGCGTCTGGATAAATTGCAATTTTTGTTCTGGCAGGCGATTGCCATATGCCTCAGTAATCCCCGACTGGCGGGCGATGGACTCCACTATGTTTCGATCATCGCCGCTCAACAAGATGATTTTTTTGCCCATCGTTTGCAATTGTCTGATCGTCTCCAAAGCGTCATTACGCAAAGTATCTTGCAAATCAAAGCGAGCTAGTAATTCAAACTGATTTGCCAGATAAACTGATGTCACCTCCGGTAGCGTGGGATCGATCATTTTTTTGCCGAGCAGGTCTTCAATAAAATGTTGATTCCCAATTCTGTAGGTAATACCGTCTTTGCTTGCCTGCAAACCTTGACCTGGTTTGGAGTCGATATCAGCGACGTGGATTGCGTAGTCCAGCGCCGCAGTAGCATCAGACTTAACCAGATTTTTTATTGCAGCAGCCTTCAGCGCGCGGGTGATTGCATGGGCGATTGCGTGCGAGCTGGCTTGCTCTAGGCTGGCAGCCAGTTGCAGGCATTGATCTCCGGTCATTGCGCCAAATGTGTGTGTGGATTGCACTGTTGGCTTGCCCTGAGTCAGCGTACCTGTTTTATCAAAAACAACATGGCTAACATGGGTCATGGTTTCTAATGTGGCTGATCGCATAATCAGGACACCTTGTTTTAACAGGCGATCAGTAGCTGACGCTAGGGCGGTGGGTGTCGCTAGCGATAGGGCACAGGGGCAGGAGGCAATTAATACCGCAATCGTAACCGGCCAGGCTTGCGCCGGATCAACCAAGTACCAGATACAAAAAACGAATAGGGCAAAAACGAGCAGACAGGTCACAAACCTGGAGGCGATTTTATCTGCCCATAGCAGCATGTGCGGCTTAGTTGCGCTAGCATTTTCCGTCAGCCGGATGATGACGGCAAGATGGCTGTCGGCAGCACAGCGGCTGACTTTGGCGATGATGGTTTGCTCCATATTGATGGCGCCGCCCGGCAGTTCATCATTAGTATTTTTGCTGAGCGGCTTACTTTCTCCACTTAATAACGAGGCGTCTATCGTCGTGCTGCCTTCAATAATTATGCTATCGGTCGCGATCACATCGCCTTGCCGTATCAGAACAATATCGCCAGCATGTAGCTCGCTTGCCGCTACCAGTTCGCTACTGTGATGATGCGGATAATCTTGCAGCCGCGTCGCTGTCAAAGGCAATGCATGCTGTAGTTTTTCTAATCCGTCAAAGGCTTTACGTCTGGCACGCAACTCCAGATAGCGACTGCATAACAGTAGAAAGATGAACATAGTGACCGAATCAAAATATACATCTCCTTGTTGACGATAAGTCGCCACGGCGCTGGCAAAGAACGCTGCTAGCAATCCTATACTGACCGGCACATCCATACCCATTTGACGGGTTTTAATATTGAACCAGGCACCCTTAAAAAAAGGCTGTGCCGAATAGCCGATAGCGGGCAAGGTCAACAGCAGGCTTGCCCAACGTAGCAGAGCGATGTGATCTGCTTCCATCTCACCCGGATGAGAAAAATATAGAGGAAAGGTGTACATCATCACCTGCATCATTGACAAGCCAGCGATAAACAGTTGACGGAATAATTGCTTACTATGGAGACGAATCAACTCTCCATGTTTGAGTGCCTCAAACGGATGCGCGGTATAGCCAATTTCGTGTAAGGTCGAAATGATCTGGCTCGGTTGGCAGAGTGACGTATCCCAGCGCAGAGATAATTTTTCGCTGGAGACATTCAGGTCGGCGCTCAGGATACCCGGCAGCTTACTCAAGCGCCGTTCAACCAGCCACACGCAAGCGGCGCAACGTATGCCTTCAATCGAAAAAATAGTGCTCGTGATGCTGGTATTTTCTGCCGTAGTTTTTCTATCAGCCAGTGAGTTGTCACTAGTGATTTGAGCAGACTGATTTTGACTGACATCGTAAGCACGCAGTTGTGCCGGAACAATAGTATCTATCTTGTCCGCCGTCAGCGAATACGCACTGCGCGTCAGATAATAATCCTCGCAGCCGCTGGCAACGATGGCTTTTACCACAGCCTGGCAACCCGGACAGCACATTGCTTGGGTAAGACCGTTAATTGTAGCTGTCCAATATGTTGCCGCAGGTACTGGTTCACCACAATGAAAACAATCGTGACTGGCATGTTCAGTGTTCATCACAGACCTGCTTTGCGTGGAGTTATTGGGATGAATGTAGTGTTGGGTGCAGGAGGATTAATACAGAAAGCATCAAGCCACAGGGCATGCTGACCGGAGTGACCAGAAAATGCGCGGAACAATCCTAGTAGTCCAAATACACATAGCAGCGATCCTGCAAACAAGCGCCATTTTTTATTTTGTAAATGTGACTTGAGTTTTGTACCGAGCTTTGCCCCCAACGTTGATCCAACCGCTGCCATCAATAGCAGCGTCGGCAAAGTACCCAGACCAAAAGCCAGCATCACCATTGCACCCGAGTACGCCGATCCGGACAACATAGCGGTGAATAGGATGGAATACACCATGCCACACGGCAGCCAACCCCATAACGCACCCATTGCAAAAGCTTTAGGGTTGCTATCCAAAGGTAATAAGCGTCGCGTCAAAGGGCTGATGCGCCGCCATACCGATTGGCCTAGTAACTCCAGTTTGCTAATCCCGCGCCAGATGTCCATCATGTACAAACCGATTGCCAGCAGGACGAAGTTCGCCATCCAGTAAAAACCATTTTGCAGCGATGTCAGGGTGGATAATGCAAACAGACTCAGCAGTCCGCTGCCAACGCTACCCGCAATCACACCAGCCAGCATGTAGCTAGAAATTCTGCCACTGTTGTAGCTGATTGCGCGGGTGGCGTAGTCAAATGCTGAGGCGTGTGCCAATGTTGCTGTGGCAGCCTCGCTAGTCTCTAAGCTCATGGGATTCAGACCGCCAGACTGGTTGGCAGAAACAAGCCGGAGAGGGAAGACCCGTTGCTTTTTTATACCCGTCTTGGATAACTTGCTCGATGCCATAGAAAAAGCACCGACAATCCCGCCGCACATGCCAACACAATGGACGCTACCAATCAGTCCGGTCAGGAAAACGGGGAGCAGGTTGATGCTTGTCATATTGGTGCTCTGCCTTTAATTTCACGCTGATGTCTTGCTGTTATCTTGCTTTTTTTTTGCTCCTGTCTTACTCATATCGTCGTAGAAAAACGTATCGTTTCTGCCGGAGGATGATTTTTTTTATCGCGCAGATAATGATCAAAGACCATACAAATATTTCTGATCAACAGTCGCCCTTTGTCGGTGACACACAAACAATCATTCTCAAATTGAATCAGGCCATCTAGTTGAAATTGGCGCAGCTCCGCCAACTCGTCCGCAAAATAATCGCTAAAGACGATAGGGTAAGACAGTTCAATCAGACTAAATGAGACTTCAAAATGACACATCAGACTTTGAATCACAGCCCGTCGTATTAAATCATCCATATTCAGACGCAAACCTTTTGCCATTGGCAATTCACCCTGATCTAATCTGGCGTAATACGCATCCAAGGTTTTTTCATTTTGGCTGTAAGTCGTACCGATGGTACTAATGGCAGACACGCCGCAAGCGATCATGTCTACATCTGCATGGGTTGAGTAACCCTGAAAATTTCTATGCAAGCGTCCCTGTTGCTGCGCGATGGCCAGATCATCGGTTGGCTTGGCAAAATGATCCATCCCGATATACACATAGCCCGCCGCAGTCAGACGAGTGATGCACAAATGCAGCATGTCCAGCTTGCTGTCCGCGCTAGGTAAATCCGATTCGCTGATCCGTCGTTGCGGTTTAAACAGATGCGGCAAATGAGCGTAGTTATAAATCGCAATCCGGTCTGGTGAGGCAGCAATCACTTTTATCAGAGTGCGCTCCATGCTGGCTACAGTTTGTTTCGGCAAGCCGTAAATCAGATCGATGCTGACCGAGCGAAAACCCGCCCCCTGTGCCGCATCAATGATGGCGACTGTCTCTTCCTCTGGCTGAATACGATTGACGGCTTCTTGCACCTCAGGCTCAAAGTCTTGTACCCCAAGGCTGATGCGGTTAAACCCTTGATTACGCAAAGTTCTGACACGTTGTGGCGTCACCGTACGGGGATCAACTTCGATTGAATATTCACCCACCTCACCTGATGCCAGCTTAAACCAGCAGCGGATATGCGCTAGCAAATCATCCATCTGCTCATCGTTGAGGTAGGTGGGGGTACCTCCACCGAAATGTAATTGTTCTACCTGATTGATGCCGCTAAACAGCTTGCCTTGCATTTCAATTTCTTGTTTTAAGTAACCCAGATATGTGGCGGCCTTGCTCCTGTCCTTAGTCACAATTTTATTGCAGGCACAGTAGTAGCAAATCGAGTCACAGAAAGGAATATGGATATACAACGACAAAGGACGCGCACCCTGAACCCGCACACTGGCAACCGCATGCAGGTAGTCCCAAGATGTGAACTGGGTTGATAACTGATCCGCAGTCGGGTAGGACGTATAACGCGGTCCGGATTGCTTCATCTTACGGATAAGGTCAGCATCAAAGTCGATGCCATGTGCTGTGCTGATGGTTAAGTTGGCGGCTGCCATAGTGATTTCCTGCGATGTTCCAAACGGGTGAGTACGTAGGTGCACGCGTGCGGGCATGCATAAGATGGATGGAGTTTAGTCAGCTTGCTTACGAATCACTTTGATGTAAATCAAAATGGAGTAAGTTAATCTGACTGGCAGGGAATGCTTGGACGTGTGGTTAGATCAAATCAGACCAATAGTGGGTGAGGCTGAGCTGCTCAGTTCTACGTGTCATTAATAGGCGTGTAAATTTTATACTGGTAATGAGTATATTTTATTGTCCATGTAATCATTGGACTATAAGAGATAATTATTAAAATTGATGGGGAGTATATGGTTTTTGGACGTGGCAAAGGTAAGTCTAAAGCTTCGCTGCTATGCCATTTTCCAGATGATTTAATAGATGACTAGTTACCATTACAATCGCTTGCTCATTGCTGATGTCAACTTGTTGGTCAATTGCCAGCGACGCTACGCCATGAACCATTGCCCAGCACGATAACGCTAAGATATCTGTGGACGAGGCCACCAGATCGCCGCTGCTAACCGCGAGCACAACCAAATCCACCATGACAGCTTTGCATTGATCCCCAGCTTGCCGAAGCTGTTCATAGCGGGTTGAATCGACTCGGTCAGCGGTAAACATCAGCCGAAAAAGATGCGGCCGTTGTATCGCAAACCGGACGTAGGCAATCCCCACACTTTTTAACGCGTCGCCCATGTTTTTACTATTGGGCTTTTTTTTAGCCACTTCCATCGCCTCAGTCAGCTGCTCAAATCCAAATACCGCAAGCTCGGCAAGCAGTGCTTCCCTCGTCGGAAAATGGCGCAATGGTGCTGAATGAGACACACCAATTTCGCGCGCCAGATTCCGCAGGCTGATTGCCTGCGATCCTCCTTTGCTTAGTGTGATAAGCGCCTGATCGATTAAGGAGTGGCGCAGATCTTTGTGGTGATAGCTTTTAGTGTTTTCGGTAGACATAGGATTTTTAATTTTAAGGCTGCATGTTGACACCATCTACATTCCATGTCAATAATGTTGTCGTTGCCTACATTAAGGGGATTGTGATGAAAAATAAAATTCGGATTAGCCTATGCCTATTGGCAGTGATCACAATGACCTTGTGTGGCTGCGAATATCTTGCCATTCGTGCCGCTGCGGATAAGCAGGCTTCTATAAAGCGTCTGCCGTCTGCTGAAAACGCCGATGCACTGTTCTGGAAAATTCTGCATAACGGAGATTACGCAGAGATTGAGAGTGCCTTAAACACGCTGACCGCTGCGTACATCGACAACCCCTCCGATGCAACCACGGCCGCCCATATTGGCTGGCTCCACATCTGGCGGCTATCGGAACGCTCACGTTTAGACAAGGTTCCCCCAAGCATTATTAATGACGCCACGCTTGCCCGCCGCTTTTTCCAGGAGGCGGTAGCACTCAAACCAGAAGACGCACGCTTCCTCGGATTTTTAGGAAGCGCGACGCTGGCAGAAGGATCTATCCATAAAAATGAAAAAGAGATACGCGAGGGTTATTACACCTTGCGCCACAGCATTGATGCATGGCCTGAGTTCAATTTATTTACAGCCGGTTATGTCCTCAGCCGGACGCCTGCTGACTCGCCTCAATTTAAAGAGGGATTAGATTGGCAATGGAAAAATGCCGATCTTTGTGCCGGCGAAACGGTGGACAGAAATAACCCCTCATTCAAAAAATATATGGCGCTGGAAACCACGACTGGTAATAAACGCGTCTGCTGGAACTCATGGATTGCGCCCCATAACTTTGAGGGATTTTTTATGAATATGGGTGACATGTTAGTCAAAGCAGGAAACTGGCAAACCGCACAGCAGGTCTATGCCAATGCCCGCTTGTCAAAAACCTATTCAAGCTGGACATATAAAGGCGAATTAGAAAGTCGGATTAAAAATGCACAAGAAAATGGCGAGAAATTCAGACGCCTGGACACGGCGGTTCAAAGCGATCAAAAAATGATGATCAGCAGCAGCCATGCTTGTATGGCTTGTCACAAGAATTAGTAAATATTTAAAATCAGATGCGACCCGCTCGTCTGTTGTACGTTTGCTTATTCAATGACAAAAATATCGAATGTGCTTGAAGTATGGTTTAGCTGTGCTTTATGGCTCTGACTGCGCGTGGCAATATATAAAGTGGCCATATTTTATGCGACCTCAATGAGACATCTCCGTTCGGCAGCGCGATTCTCTCTGTCAGAGAGTTGACGAATCTGATTTTGAACGGTAATCCATTTGCACACTTAATTTCTTAGTTTAGTGATGAAAAGTACCCACTGTAGCGTTTAGATAAGGCAGTTATTTAAAACTACCGTAGACTCATTTTAAGTTGTTGTACTTTATTTAGGATCAAGTCCACTTTTGATGATGTCCTCGCGTGCTGCTGGTGAGGCCAGATAGCGTATCAGTGCACGAGCTGCTTCGGGATGTTTTGCAC
Organism: Undibacterium sp.; assembly: GCA_025352365.1. Taxonomy (GTDB): domain Bacteria; phylum Pseudomonadota; class Gammaproteobacteria; order Burkholderiales; family Burkholderiaceae_D; genus Undibacterium. The sequence continues at coordinate 12,736 of JANXTO010000351.1, forward strand.
CAACCGGGATGCCGGCAGAAAAAGTCGTTACGCTTTGGACTGGTTCTGGAATCTTTGCGACAAAATCGATGCCTTGTACGGGCAGAATTTCACTCACTTGCTGGAAGCCTAATTCGTATTCGCCACTGGCGACGAGCGAGCCGACAGGCGTCTTTTGTATCATGTGCGCTTTGGTTTTGACCTGATCTTCTATCCCAAGTTTTTTGAATAATTCTTTCTCGATATACACCCCGCTGGCACTATCAGAATAAGCAATGGATTTGGCGTTTAACATTGCCGTTTTCAAACCTTCTACTGTGCTGATATCTGGTTTAGTCGTGCCTGCTTTGACCGCCATGCCGATACGGGAATCAGCTAAATCGACCCGACTATCGGCAATGACTTTGCCCTGTTTGATCAGATTACCAAGGGCATAGCCCACCATGATGACCACATCGGCGGGTTCGCCGCGCTCAAGCCGGTTGGGAATAGCTTCTGGTGCTTTACCCATCGACGGTCCCCAAGCGGTAACAAGCATATGACCGCTGGCTACTTCAAATTGAGGTTGTAAGGCTTTGTAGGCGGCGGTAAATCCACCTGAAGTCATGACCTTGATTTCTTCTGCCTGCACGGCGCTAGCGATTAATAATAAACCAAACAGAATGGATTTTTGTACGGCATGTTTGAGTGTGGGCATGGCTATTCCTTGTTAAGTCAGTCTGCTTTCTTGCATTACCTACACCATGTTTCGGGACACTAGGTTTGAGATTTAATACTTTTAATATAGATGAAAAAACGCCGCTCGTTTTTCTGTTCATCAAACATCATGATCAGAGACAAACGAGCGGCGTTTAGGATGTGGTGCTGTTGGATTTTATTGGTGCTTAGTTAAAGACTTAATTCCAGTACCTTGCGACTGATATCCAAAGTCACATCCCGTTTTTCACCCAATGCGACCATTTTGTGTGTTTCTAACGCCGCCAGAATCGGTGCAATGTTCTCATCTTTCAGTGCGTAATCACCAAGACGTGTCTTGACACCCATTTGCTCAAAGAAGTCTTGTGTGCGGCTGATGGCAGCTTCGATGCGGCTGTCTTCGCTGCCTTCACGCAGATCCCAGACGCGCTCAGCGTATTGCAACAGTTTTGCCCGTTTAGCTTCTTTACGAACACGTAGCATGCTAGGCAATACGATTGCTAATGTCTGTGCATGGTCTAAGCCGTGCAGCGCTGTCAGTTCGTGGCCGATCATGTGCGTTGCCCAGTCTTGCGGTACGCCGGTGGCGATTACGCCATTCAAGGCCATGGTGGCACACCACATCAGATTGGCGCGGACATCGTAGTCTTCTGGGTTGACCAGTGCTTTTGGTCCTTCTTCGATCAGCGTTTTTAAAATCCCTTCGGCGAAGCGATCTTGGACTGGCGAATTGACCGGATAAGTCATGTATTGTTCCATGACATGCACATAGGCATCGACTGCGCCATTGCCGACTTGGCGGATCGGCAAGGTAAAGGTTTTGGTCGGATCGAGGACAGAAAATTTGGGGAAGCAATGACGGCTGGAGAATGCCATTTTGGCTTTGATTGATTTGCGGGTTACGACTGAGCCGCTATTCATTTCTGACCCGGTAGCGGGTAATGTCAGCACACTACCGAAGGGCAGTGCTTGCGTGATATTGCTGCCACGCTTTTCTAAAATTGCCCAAGGATCATCGCCTTCAAATAAAGCGGCAGCTGCGACAAATTTAGCGCCGTCAATCACAGAGCCACCGCCAACAGCGAGCAGAAAATCAATACCGTTTTTCTTGACTGATTCGACTGCCTGCATCAAAGTTTCGTAGCTAGGATTTGGCTCAATGCCACTGAATTCTGTCACGCTACGGTTGCCGAGCGCTGTCATGACTTCATCAAAAACGCCATTTTGTTTGATGCTGCCACCACCGTATAAGACTAAGACTTTGGCATTGACGGGAATGACTTTATCTAAGTCGGCAATACGGCCTTTGCCGAACAGAATTTGAGTAGGGTTATAGAAATCAAAATTTAACATGTGCTGCTCCTGGTGAGGGTTGCTCAAACGCTCGATCCCGATCTGGTGAGCGCGGTTTGAAAAGCGAGTGGGCACTATCCTAGCGCATATTCTGATTTTGTGATCGGCCGTACTTTTTTATTGCCCGAGGAACAGGAACACGCTGGGCTTTTTATGGAAGTCGGGTGCTTTGTTTGCTTGTATTTTTGCTTTCCACTCTGCTGCGCTGGTTGTGATGATGCTTTCGCTGGTCAGGCTAAGATCGGTTGCGACGCAAATTAGGCTGTTTGGGTTGCAGGTCGTCGCCAGCGCCTCTAGCATCGCGGCGTTGCGATAAGGCGTTTCAATCAGTAATTGTGTTTGTTTTTCTTTGCGAGATCGATCTTCCAGCTCTTTAATCCGCTTGGCACGTTGCGCCGCGTCGGTCGGTAAATAACCGTGGAAGGCAAAACTTTGTCCGTTTAAACCGCTAGCCATCAAACCCATCAATAAAGATGAGGGACCAACCAACGGGCGCACGGTGATGCCGCGCTGATGTGCCAGCCGAACCAGATTAGCGCCGGGATCAGCCACCGCCGGGACGCCTGCTTCTGAAATTAAACCTACGTCATGACCTTGCAATAGAGGCGCTAATAAACCTTCTAATGCTTGTGCTGGCGTATTGACGTTGAGTTCGCTCATCTGGATTTCTTGCACTGGTTTGCTCAGCGCATGATGCTGGCTGAGCAGTTTTAAATAGGCGCGCGTAGTTTTGGCGTTCTCCACCACAAAATGCGATAAGCCAGCAGTCATCTGCTGAACGGTGTCGGGGATGATGCTTTGTAGCAGGCTTGCTTGCTGATCTTCTGTACAGCCTAGCGTATTGGGAATCAAGTAAAGTGTGCCGTTCATATTGTAATTTTAATGATGATACTGGGTTGGGTATAAGTTTTTTATGATTAGTTGTCCAGGTAAAGTCTGGACATTAGGCATATTGATGGGGATACTCCCCTTTTTTTTGATTTTTCTTGCGTACGTTAATCTTGCGTTTGCTCGTGTCTGCTAACTTGTTAGCTAACTTAGTTGAAAAATCTCACACCTGCGTTACGTAGCATACTGGTGAGTGCAATGAGTGGTAGCCCGGTTAACGCCGTAGGGTCGCTATTATCAATGCGTTCAATAATCGCAATCCCTAGCCCTTCATTTTTGGCGCTGCCTGCGCAATCATAAGGCTGTTCTATGCGCAGATAAGCGTCTAGTTCGGCGTCATCCAACTGGCGAAACTGCACTTTGGTTTGCACGTTCTCAATTTGCAGAGCGAATTTCTCGCCGGTCATTTTACGAGTATCCAGCAAGCACAAGGCTGTATGGAATATTACATTACGTCCGCGCATCTTTTGTAATTGTCTTAACGCGTTTTCATGATTGCCGGGTTTGCCAATTTGCTCGCCATCTAGCGTCGCGACCTGATCTGAGCCTATAATCAATGCCCCTGTTGCCCTAGCATTCCCAGTATTATTGGCATCGCCAACAAACAACCTGCTAATTGCCTTTGCTTTTTGTTGCGCCAGGCGCATTGCCGTTTGTTTTGGCGATTCTCCTGCCGCCGCTCGCTCGTCAATCTCTGGTGCGACGGCTTCAAAAGGTAATTGCAATCGGCTTAATAATTCACGCCGATAAGCGGAACTGGATGCAAGAATCAGGCGAGGGGACGGATAAAAAGTCGGTTTGCTGGCGGACATGTTTGAGGGAATTGACAAGAAAATCAGAACTCAGTCAAAGATTGGCACTTCAATTGGAACTTAATCCGTACCTAAAGCACAATAATTGCGCCTAAGCTTTGACTTGGTAGAGGTAGTCCTGTTATTATCGCAGGTTTTCTGGGTTCAAATAATCCTATGCAAGCATTTGTGATTGACGCTTTCTCGTTTTGCCAGCTTAACGAGCACCGTAAAGGCAGTGTATTAATTGCAGATTTACCTCGGCTTTCTGAGGAAATCGCCAATAACCAAGGCTCGTTGCAATGGTCTTTGGATGGCGGTAAGGATAAAATTGGCCACCCTCAACTGACTTTGTCAGTTCGTGGGGAGATGCAGGTGATGTGCCAGCGTTGTTTGACACAATTTGCGTTTAAGCTAGATTCAGAATCAGTATTAATTCTCGCCAAAGATGAAGATAAAGCCGATGAAATAGACGCTTTATTAAACAATGACGAGGTTGATGTAGTCGTAGGCAGTAAAACATTAGATGTCATGGATTTGATTGAAGATGAGGCGCTGTTAGAAATACCCCAATCGCCCAAACATGCAGTATGCCCGGATGTAACCTTGGATTCTCCAGTGGCAGCGAGTGTTGCAGAAGTTGCGGCAGACGCGAGTAAAAAAGCATCGCCATTCGCTGTGCTGAAGAAGATAAATGGGCGTACCTAGTGGCATTATTCTGAAAAAACACTCAGGTCGAAGTATTGTTAGGGATTCTTGTTTGTTATTAAATCGTACAAGCAAGTGTGTTAAATTTTAGAAACATTTTTTGAAGTATTAGGAGTTATCATGGCCGTTCAGCAAAACAAAAAATCACCATCCAAGCGTGGTATGCATCGTTCACACGATTTCCTGGTTGCTCCGCAATTAGGTATCGAGCCAACAACTGGCGAAACGCATATGCGTCACCACATTAGCCCAAATGGCTTCTATCGTGGTCGTAAAGTATTGAAAACTAAGAACGACGAGTAATCGTTTTCTTGGGCAAAAAAAGCGGCGTTACAAGTCCTGTACTTGGCGCCGCTTTTTTTATATCCTCATTTTTTAAAAGTATGACCGATTCGATGTGTGAGACATTAGTCATGCTGACATAAATTAAATCGGCGAATTAATGTAATTTTATAAATTTTCTGCTGAAATAGTACGTGAAATAGTACGACTTGATCACCTCAATCTTGATAAGATAGCGACCTCGGAATGAAGTTTAGTATTACTACATGACAATAAAAATTTCCATTGACTGCATGGGCGGAGATCACGGCCCGGTAGTTACAGTCGCAGCAGCAGTATCCTTCGCTAATCGTGAACCAGATGCTGAATTTATTTTAGTTGGGCTTGAGTCGCATATTCAATCCGAACTGAAAAAAAACCGCGTACTCAATCATCCTCGCATCTCCATTGTCAACGCTACTGAAGTAGTGACGATGGATGATCCTATTGAAATTGCCTTGCGTCGTAAAAAAGATTCTTCTATGCGTGTCGCATTGAATCAGGTTAAAGACGGCCATGCGCAGGCCTGTGTTTCCGCAGGGAATACTGGCGCACTGATGGCAGTTTCGCGCTACGTGCTGAAAACCATGCAGGGTGTGGATCGGCCGGCAATTTGCAGTATGCTGCCGAATCAAAAAAACAAACCAACTTACATGCTAGATCTTGGTGCTAACGTCGATTGTGAACCTCTACATTTGCATCAATTTGCGATCATGGGCTCTGCTTTGGTATCGGCGCTAGAAGGTAAAAGTAAGCCTACTATCGGTCTGCTGAATGTCGGTGAAGAGGACATCAAAGGTAATGATGTCGTTAAAAAAACCGCACAATTGCTACGCGCTGATCACGAAAGAGGCTTGCTGAATTTTTATGGCAATGTAGAGGGTAATGACATTTTTAAGGGTACAACTGACATTGTTGTATGTGACGGATTTGTCGGTAACGTCACCCTTAAGGCCGCCGAAGGTATGGGGCGTTTTGTTAAGACCACTTTGACCGATGCTTTTAAAAGCAGCCCGCTCAATATGTTGGGTGCCTTGATTGCCCGCAGTGCACTGAAGTCGATTTCTCGCACAATGAATCCGTCAAATTATAATGGCGGTAGCCTACTAGGGCTTCGCGGTTTGGTTTTTAAGAGTCATGGTAGTGCAGATAAATATAGCTACGAGTGGGCAATTCAGCGTGCATTTGATGCTGCTAAAAATGATGTATTGTCGCGTATCTCGACATCAATGGCAGAGCTGATGCCTGCTATAGAATCGATATCTCCCGAAATCAATGAACCTTTGGTACAGAAAACGGCATGACTTTTTTTAGTAAAATTATCGGTACGGGCAGCTATCTGCCACCCAACAAAGTAAGCAATCAACAGTTGACAGAGCAGTTAGCAGCAACCGGGATAGAAACCTCAGACGAGTGGATATTTTCGCGTAGCGGAATCTCGGCGCGTCATTACGCGACGGCTGATGTCAACTCCAGTGACTTGGCGGTTGAGGCATCTAAGCGAGCTTTGGATGCAGCCAAGATGCAAGCCAATGATATTGATTTGATTATTCTGGCGACATCAACACCTGATTTTTTAGGTGGCTTTCCAAGTACCGCTTGTGTTCTGCAACATAAATTGGGTATTACTAACGGCGCCGCCGCTGTCGATGTGCAAGCCGTATGTAGTGGCTTTATGTATGCGTTGGCCATGGCTGACAGCATGATTAAATCTGGTGCGCATAAAAACGTCTTGGTAGTCGGTGCCGAAGTATTTTCGCGTATTTTAAATTTTCAAGATCGTACTACTTGCGTGCTGTTTGGTGATGGTGCAGGCGCAGTTGTTTTGTCTTGTTCATCTGAGCCTGGTGTATTGGTTACCAAGTTACATGCAGATGGCAGCTATGCCAATATTTTGTGTGTGCCAGGTAGCGTTAATTCAGGTGCAATTACAGGTAATGCTTTTTTGTATATGGATGGTCAGGCTGTCTTCAAATTAGCGGTTTCTTTGTTAGAGAAAGTTGCTCATGAAGTGCTGGAGATCGCTGGTTTAGATGTAGCTCAAATTGATTGGCTGGTTCCGCACCAGGCAAATATTCGTATCATGCAAAGTACCGCGAAAAAAATGCGTATGTCGATGGATAAAGTTGTAGTGACTGTTGCTCAGCACGGCAATACATCTGCGGCCTCAATTCCGTTGGCGCTTGATGTGGCAGTCCGGGATGGTCGCATTAAGCCGGGTCAAACAGTGATGCTGGAAGGCGTGGGCGGTGGCTTTACTTGGGGTGCTGCTATTATAAAAATGTAGCTCATGACTTGGTCAAGAATCTAAGCTTAAAATGCAGTTTAAAAATATATTCAAGAAGCAAATATTTAAAATAAATACAGAGACTTTTTAAAATCTATGACTCAATTTGCATTTGTTTTTCCAGGGCAGGGTTCGCAAGCCATTGGTATGTTAAATGGCTTTGCCGATAATCATATTGTGCAGCAAACAATTACTGAAGCGTCGGATGCATTGCAGTTCGATCTGGGTAAATTGATTGCCGGTGGCCCAAAAGAATTACTTGATTTAACGACCAATACTCAGCCTGTGATGCTGACAGCAGCGGTAGCTTGTTACCGCGCCTGGATTGCGGCTGGTGGTGCCATGCCTGCGTTGGTCGCAGGACATAGCTTGGGTGAGTATTCCGCTTTAGTTGCTTCCGGCGTAATCGCGTTTAAAGATGCAGTGCCATTGGTGAGATTTCGTGCGCAGGCAATGCAAGATGCTGTGCCTGTTGGTCATGGCGGTATGGCCGCTATTTTGGGATTGTCAGACGAAGATGTAATCGCGGCTTGCGCCGAAGCGATCATAGGTCACGCAAATGAAGTGGTCGAGGCGGTGAATTTTAACGCTCCGGCACAAGTTGTTATCGCCGGTAATAAAGCTGCGGTTGAGCGGGCTTGTGAGATTGCAAAGGCAAAAGGCGCAAAGCGCGCCTTGCCTTTGGCTGTTTCAGCGCCATTTCATTCTTCATTGCTGAGGCCTGCATCTGATAAATTGCGGGATTACATGGCAGGTTTGAATTTTTCTGCGCCGGTTATTCCTTTGATAAATAATGTCGATGTGGCGATTATTAATGACGTTGCTGCAATCAAAGATGCGCTGGTGCGTCAGGCAGCAAGTCCTGTGCGCTGGGTTGAAACAGTACAAAAAATTGGCTCTAGCGGATTGACGCATTTAATTGAATGCGGACCGGGCAAAGTGTTGACTGGTTTGACCAAGCGCATTAATGGTGAGTTGACTGGCGATGCAATCTTTGATCAGGCGTCGTTAGAAAAAGTGATGGAAATTTTAAAATGACACAACAATTAGTAAATCAGGTTGCACTTGTTACTGGTGCATCTCGCGGTATAGGTAAGGCAATAGCCATTGCTTTAGCTACAGCTGGCGCGCGTGTGGTTGGTACTGCCACATCTGAATCTGGTGCCGCCGCGATTTCAGAATATCTTGCTGAAGTAGGGCCAAATGCAGGTAAGGGCGTCGCTCTGAACGTCAACGATGTCGCACGTTGCACTTCTTTGGTAGAAGAAATTCAAAAAGAATTTGGCGGCTTGTCTATCTTGGTTAACAATGCTGGTATTACCCAAGATCAATTGGCGATGCGTATGAAAGAGGAGGAGTGGGATAGTGTTATCTCGACTAATCTAAGTTCCGTCGGGCGTCTCTCACGCGCCGTATTGCGCGGTATGATGAAGGCAAAACATGGCCGCATTATCAATATCACCTCAGTCGTCGGTTCTGCTGGCAATCCTGGGCAAATGAACTACGCAGCCGCAAAAGCTGGTGTTGCCGGTATGAGTCGTGCGCTGGCGCGTGAAATTGGTAGCCGTAACATTACAGTTAATTGTATCGCGCCTGGTTTTATTGACACAGACATGACCAAATCGTTGACAGCCGATCAAAAAGCGGCAATTCTGCAGCAAATTCCATTGGCTAGATTAGGTCAGCCGGAAGATATTGCAGCCGCAACTCTTTTTCTCGCATCACCTGCAGCGGGTTATATTACTGGTACAACGCTGCATGTTAATGGTGGGATGTATTTAAGTTAATTTCGATTAATTTAGTTTTATTGGTATTTATCGGGTTAATCGCTGCAAATAAGCGGAGATATGCCTGTAAAATGCTTACTTGCTTTTTTTGCGCGCAAACCTGCTAAAATGCGCGCACTTTCTGAAACCACTAATGGAGAATCACATGTCAGATATCGAACAACGCGTTAAGAAAATCGTCGCTGAACAATTGGGCGTCGCTGAAGCAGACATCAAAATCGAATCTTCCTTCGTGGATGATCTGGGTGCTGATTCCCTTGATACAGTTGAATTGGTCATGGCTCTTGAAGATGAGTTCGAAATGGAAATTCCTGACGAACAAGCTGAAAAAATTACTACTGTTCAACAAGCAATCGACTACGCTACTGCGCATGTTAAGGCCTAATATCGGCTTTGAGTCTGTTGAGTTGTAATGTAATCGTCTGCGGTCATCGCTGTATTGCCGCAACGAAATCTAAGCATAACCAGTTTTCAAGTCCAGGAGAAGCGCTTGAGCCGTACGCTTAAACGTCGTGTCGTGGTCACCGGTCTCGGTTGCGTTTCCCCAGTTGGCAATACTATTGCCGACGCATGGGGTGGCGTAACTGCAGGCAAATCCGGTATTGCCACTATTACCAAATTTGATGCAACACCTTTCTCAACGCACTTTGCGGGAGAGGTTAAAGGCTTCAATATCGAGGAATACATACCCGCTAAAGAAGCTCGCAATATGGATACGTTTATCCATTACGGTGTGGCTGCTGGAATGCAAGCTTTTCGCGATAGTGGTCTCAACGTTACTGAAGAAAATGCTGAACGTATCGGCGTAATCGTTGGTTCTGGGATTGGTGGTTTGCCACTGATTGAAGAAACTAAAGATATTTTGACTGAGCGTGGCCCACGTCGTATCAGCCCGTTCTTCGTTCCTGCCTCAATCATTAATATGATTTCTGGTCACTTATCGATTAAGTTTGGCTTAAAAGGGCCAAATCTGGCGATTGTTACTGCTTGTACTACCGGCTTACATTGTATTGGTTCTGCCGCTCGTATGATCGAGTACGGTGATGTTGACGTCATGATTGCTGGGGGTGCGGAATCTACTATTTCTCCACTGGGTTTAGGCGGCTTTGCTTCTGCTCGCGCACTCTCTTCACGTAATGATGACCCAGCTACTGCATCCCGTCCATGGGATAAGGATAGAGATGGTTTTGTCTTAGGTGAGGGTGCCGGTGTCATGGTGCTGGAAGAATACGAACACGCCAAAGCACGCGGAGCAAAAATTTATGCAGAAGTGCTAGGTTTTGGTATGAGTGGAGATGCGTATCACATCACATCGCCATCAATGGATGGGCCTCGTCGCAGTATGGTCAATGCAATGAAAAATGCAGAAATCAATCTTGATCAAATTAATTACCTAAATGCACACGGTACGTCCACGTCTTTAGGTGATAAGAATGAAACAGATGCGATCAAAGCAACCTTCGGTGACTATGCTTATAAAATAACTGTGAATTCGACCAAATCGATGACCGGACATTTATTAGGCGGCGCTGGTGGTTTGGAATCTGTATTTACCGTTTTGGCGCTGCATCATCAAATTTCACCACCAACAATTAATATTTTTAATCAAGATCCAGAATGTGATCTCGATTACTGTGCTAATACAGCTAGAGAAATGAACATCAACTTTGCGATGAAAAATTCTTTTGGCTTCGGTGGTACAAACGGCACATTAATTTTTGGTAAAGTTTAAATCACTATTTTTGTAATTGATTTGCAAATCTAATTTGCTAGTTTAAATGAAATAATTCGGCACTTCAGTTCTTAGGAATGAAGTGCCGCTTTCTTTTGGTGACTCATGTCGATAAGCCTGTCTGCCACTATTGCACCATCACGCTGCTTATTATTAGCGACCGCCTGTATGTGTGTTCTGGTAACTGGTATCGTTGTGTGCAGTGTATGGTCGTTTGGGTGGCAACTAAGTTGGCATTTATTTTTCCGATTGTTATTAATATTCCTAAGTCTAGTATTTATAGCATATCGATTTATTGCATTTTTAAATAATCGTTTGTCAGTAAAAATAGATATTGCTGCTTCTGGCAGAATTATCTTGCGGCGCTTTATAAAACAATCCGACGCATGGCAGTCATATGTAGTTACCATGACTGACGCAACTACTTTATGGCCGCATTTGTTACTGCTACATTTGCAGTCGCAAGATGATCAGGGACGGCACATACATATTGTCCCCATTTTGCCTGACTGCGTTGATGCGCAGACCTGGCGTAAATTATCTGTAGCTTTGCGCTGGATCGCTATTCATCAGCAGGCGCAGAAAAATACAGCAGCACAACCTGGGAACTTTTAACCGGTGTATGTGATCTACACAGAATATCGCGTTTAAATTCTCCCGAAAATAGGAAACAGTGAGTGACGACAGAGCGCGAGATTGATCAACTACTTGTTGAGCGCGTCCAGCGTGGTGACAAAAAAGCATTTGAGCTATTGGTTTCTAAATATCAAAGGAAACTCATGCGGCTTGTGTCTCGTCTCGTCCATGATCAGGCAGAAGCTGAAGACGTGGTGCAAGAATCTTTTATTAAAGCTTACCGCGCGATTGGGAGTTTTCGTGGAGATGCCGCTTTCTATACTTGGTTGTACAGAATCGGTGTGAATACTGCTAAAAATTATCTGGTGACGCAAGGACGGCGTGCACCCACTTCGACAGATGCTGATATCGAAGAGGCAGAAACTTTTGTCGACGCGGACGGACTAAGGGATATCAATACACCAGAGTCTTTGTTGGCCAGTAAGCAGATCGCAGATACTGTGAATAATGCAATGCTTGCCCTGCCAGAAGAATTGCGTAATGCGATTACTTTGCGTGAAATTGAAGGCTTGAGTTATGACGAAATTGCAGAAGTCATGTTGTGCCCGATTGGTACCGTGAGGAGCCGCATTTTTCGGGCAAGGGAGGCGATCGCTGAGAAGTTGCGTCCCTTGCTGGGGACAACTCTGGATCAGCGATGGTGAAGCCAGACTGAGGCAGCGTCGAACACTTACAAGACAGACTGACAAAGCAGATTTGAATATATTAAGTAGTAAAAATTGCGGATAAGATCATGAAGACAGATACCACTAAACAAGAACGCATTTCAGCTTTGCTCGATAATGAGCTAACTGATGCACAACTCGATATGGCGCTTGCCAGCCTGAGCGCTGCAGATCACGCGGAATCGAAAGAAGCATGGGAAATTTATCATCAAATTGGTGATGTATTGCGCTCCGATGATTTGTCGTTTAACTTAAGTGCTGATTTTTCTTCAAAAATGAAAGTGCTACTAGACGCTGAACCTGTCGTCCTCGCGCCACAACGCCAGCTAAGTCAAGCAAGTTCGACTCCAGCAGAGCCAACGCTGAGCTTCACCAATCGCTCGCGTTTTTCTCGCTACATGACAATGTCGGGTGTTGCTGCAGCTGTGTTGCTTGCGTTTGTATTAGTGCCGCAAATACCATCCAATTTAGGTGGTGATAACTTGCAAGCTAATCTCAACACTCAAGCCAATGTCGCCCAGATGAATGCGCCAGTCAATACGCCAAGCTCAGCGTCACAAAATTCATCTCTGACAAATGGAGATTTAGTACAGTTAGTTTCTAATACCAATGCACCAGAAGTAAAAGCTAAATTATCCGATCAGATAGAAATGTTGCGTGATCCTCGGCTGGATAGTTATTTACAGGCGCATCAGAAATTTTCTCCATCTATAGAAAATGGTACGCAGTACGCAACCCGTGCTAACGTCCCTTATTCCAGTTCTGC
>JANXTO010000008.1 GCA_025352365.1 Undibacterium sp.
ATGCTGTATCTTCGTTTGATTTTGGGACAATGTTGGCACCAAGTTCAACTCTCACTACTCAAATGGCGCCACCATTTAAGGCAAGTAATTTCTAAACATCTAAGCGTATCCGACCCGTCGATCTAATAACGTCAGGCTGATACCGATCAAAGCCTCAATCGCCAACAGGAGACACCATGGCTCATCAATTACGTCCTTTTGCAAAGGCATTCTCTGCCTCAGCTTTGTTATCACTTTCCGCCGCTTGCCTATTCGCTCCGGCAGCGCATGCAGAGAATGTCAAAATTGCCTTTATCGATGCTTTGTCGGGAACGTTCGCACCGACGGGTCAGACCGCTTTGAAAAATTTTCAGATGGTGACTGAAGTAGCGAATAAGGACAAATGGGCGGGCCCCGCTAACACGATAGAAATGGTGGGGTTCGATGGCAAAGGTAGTCCGCAAGAGTCATTGACTCAACTAAAAATCGCGATTGATCAGGGCTATCATTACATTACTCAAGGCGGCGGATCAGGCGTCGCGCTGGCCTTGGTTGATGCCATCAACAAACATAATGAACGTAATCCGGGGAAAGAAATTGTGTATCTGGATTTTGCGGCGCTAGACCCGGATTTAACGAATAGCAAATGTAGTTTTTGGCATTTCCGCTTTGAGCCAAACTCTGACATGCGGATGGAAGCGCTGACGAGTTATCTAGCGAAAGACCCAAGCATTAAGAAAATTTATATCATCGGCCAAAACTACGCACTCGGGCATCAGGTCAGCCGCGCGGCCAAAGAGTATCTGAAGCGCAAGCGCCCTGATATTCAGATCGTCGGTGATGATTTGCACCCGATTGCCACCGTTAAAGATTTTTCTCCGTATGTTGCTAAAATCAAAGCCTCGGGTGCCGATGCCGTCATTACTGGCAATTGGGGTAATGATCTTGCCTTACTGATTAAAGCCGCAAAAGATGCTGACCTTAAAGCTAACTTTTATACCTACACCGCTTACACCACTGGCGTACCGACGGCAATGGGTGCCGCGGGTGTTGATCGGGTTAAAAATGTCAGCAACTGGAATATCAATAATGAGGTATTTGCCGGTAAAGAGATGGCTGAGGCAGTTAAGAAGAAATACAATGAAGATTACTGGCTAATGTCTAGCCACAGCGCCATCACCATGCTGGCCAAGGCGATCAAAGACACCGGATCAACCGATCCGGTCAAAGTCGCTTTTGCGATGGAAGGCATGACAATCAAAAGCTATAACGGCAATGTAGAAATGCGTAAATCGGATCATCAGGCGCAGCAACCGATCTACATTACTAACTGGGTAAAAATCAACGGCAAGGATGTCAAATTTGATCAGGAAAATACAGGCTTTGGCTGGAAAACTGAGCAAAAAATTGATACCTTTGTGGCCTCGCAACCGACTTCATGTCAGATGAAGCGACCTACCAGATAACCTCTTCAGCAACTAATGAAATGAGCACCACTATGATTAAAGTCCATCACCTGAATAACTCGCGCTCTCAGCGTATCTTGTGGTTATTAGAAGAACTGGGAGTTGACTACGACATCGTCAACTATCAGCGTGATCCGGTGACACGGCTGGCACCAGCAGCGTTGAAGGCAATCCATCCTCTCGGCAAATCACCGGTTATTTCTGACGATGATTTAGTGGTAGCAGAGTCCGGTGCCATCATTGAATATCTGGTCAATAAATACGGCAATGGTCGTCTGCGACCAAAGTCAGATACTGCGGCTTATATCAAATACTCTCAGTGGATGCATTTTGCTGAAGGCTCTGCGATGTTGCCGCTCTTGCTGGCTTTGTATGTTGGTCGTTTAGATGAGGCTGGTGCGCCCCTGGGGCCACGCATCAGCAGTGAAATCGACAACCACATTAGCTATATCAGCGCAGAGTTGGGTGACCAAGCATATTTGCTGGGAGATGAACTGAGTGCCGCCGATATTCAAATCAGTTTTGTTGTGGAAATCGCAGAAGCACGCAAGATGCTGGGCGCTTATCCAAATCTGCAAGAGTATGCTAAACGTCTGCATGCCAATCCCGCATATATCCGTGGATTGGAACGTGGCGGTCCTTACACCTTAGGGGCGTAAATCGGGAAGTCTCTCGACACAACATCACCATGTTCAACGCTGGAGTGAAGCCACTCCAGCGGTTTTATATTTGACACCCTTTAGCACCATTAGCACCCTGTACCGACCTGCTTCAAATCTCGCTCAAAAAATGCGTCACCGCTTGAGCAAATGCCTCTGGCTGTTCTATCGCACTCAGGTGCGACGCATTTTCTAAAATATGTAGCGAGGCGCCTGCTATTCCGTCTGCCAGCGTCTGTGACATTGCTACTGGCGTGCCTTGATCTAATACACCGGCGATTACCAGACAGGGCAATCTCATTTGCGACAAACGGTCAGTCGTATCTATATTGGCAACCGCATCACAGCATCGGATATAAGCATCGCCATCTGTGGTGACGACACGCTGACGAAAACGGGCAACCGTTGCCGGATGAGCAGCGCGAAAATCTTCGTGAAAATAACGTGCTACCACTGCATCAGCAATCGCTTCTATACCCTGTGTACGCACAGTTGCAATGCGTTGAAACCATACATCGCGTGCAGCGGCAGTATATTGCGAGGTGGAATTAGCAATCACCAGTGCGCGTAACAAACTAGGGTGACTTAGTGCCAGCTCCTGCCCCACCATGCCGCCCATCGATAAACCAATCCAGACCACCGGCCCAGTATCTAACTCGCGTAATAAGCTAGCGGCATCATCGGCTAAATCAGCAATACTATATTGCCCCAATGGCGCGTCAGAACTGCCATGTCCACGATGGTCGTAGCAAATGACACGGCAATCCGCCGCCAGCACATAGGCAAGCTGATCCCACATTGTTAAGTCACAACCCAGTGCGTGACTCAGTACGATAGTATGACGTGGCACCTTACCATTCTGCGCCTCTCGCACGCTGTAATGCAAAGCTGGCTTGCTGTTAGTGCGCCCTTGTTTACCGTTGCCGGGATGACTGATGTCAAACGGTGAGAGCGGTTCTAATACATAGCCTATCTCTGCACTGACTTCACGCAAAATCTTCAGCGCCAATGAGAAGCCTGTATTGGCTGCGGGCACGCCTGCGTAGATCGCAGATTGCATCAGGACTTCTTTTAACTCATCCGGTGATAAACGATTGTCAGGCGCACCAAGCAAAGCGGCACGCACATGCAACTCATATTCTTCCCAACGGCCAAGCGCAATCGTCGTCGCCAGGACGATGACGCGGCGGGTTTTGTAATCCAGACCGGGGCGGCCCCAAATATCATTCCAGGCAAAGCGACTAATTAACGCCTGAAAATCAGCGTTAAAACTATTCGCATGATTGATTGACCGATCAACCCAGTCATCGCCGAGTATAGTGCGACGGTTTTGTAAACCGCGTTCCAGATCATGATTCATTGGGTCGTAGCTCATCGTTTTTATCTAGGAAAAATAGTTAAAGTAAGTGGGCAGATGTACGCAAAATAAGCTACATCCGTGTTGATTGTGATCACCAGCGTGAAGTCATCATTGCTAAATATGGTTACTAAATATGCTTACTTGCTACGCCCTGCCGCAATGCCGCCAGTTGCGTACTTGCCAGCGCCGCGGCGACTTCGGTTGCTACACGCGGATCAAACAGTTTTTGTAATATAGCCAGATCAATCACTTCGGATAAACGGGCATCGTTACGCACCACCTCTGTAACGACATCCAGCAAATGCGTGTGGTCGGCGACTGCTTTTTGGGTCAAGATTTCCATCAGACTATGTGCCTTTGGACGACCGATTACACTCGCCAGATAGATCGAAATACTCTCGGCAAAAACCAGTCCTTGCAACGCATCGATATTCGTCAGCATACGGCCAGTATCAACTTGCAAACCCGCCATCGCTTCTGACAAGGCATTGACTGCACCATGCGCGCTTAGAAATAAGTCCGGCCATTCTGCTAGTTCGGCCTGCCAGTTGCCCAAGCCACGTTCATGTTCTTGCCCCATATTGGCCAGTAGCGCGGCAGCGCGTTGTGGTGCTCTGGCTGCTGCAGCTAAGGCGATCATGCAAGACACAGGATTACGCTTATGCGGCATCGCCGATGAACCGCCACGACCTTTG
>JANXTO010000055.1 GCA_025352365.1 Undibacterium sp.
TTATCAAGCCCACTACGCCCTCTATCGCCTGATTTTCCACGCAATAAGGGCGCAATACGTTCCCATTGATCATCTCTTAACATCAGTCGCAGCATCGTTTCATTCTTTAAAATCCAGAATGTAAACACACTTCGGGAAAAGCTAACAGCTTTTTATATGTCAACACGCCCTAATGTAACTACTTTTATTTATCTAAAGATAATTGTGACGACGAGTCCTCGCTCGATTGGATTATCGTCGAATTTAATTTGCGCTGAATGCATATCGGCGATACTTTTCGAAATCGCCAATCCTAAACCACTTCCCCAGGGTTCAACTCCGTCGCAACGATAAAACCGATCAAAAACTCGGGTGTGGTCCTCAGGACTAATTCCAGGTCCATTGTCTACCACGCGGATGATCGATTTATTATCTTGCCACATCACACTAATATCAACACGTCCGCCAATTGGGGTGTAACGTAAAGCATTATCTACAATGTTATTCAAGAGTATATTGAGGTCATCGATATTCCCGCGGATATTGGGTGTTAATGGATCAAACTCCATACCAAATTCTATATTTCTAGTCGCTGCCAAAGGGTAATAATCTACAACGACTTTTTCAGCTAATTTTGGCAGACTGATGTCGTGAAATAACTGTTGTTCTCGTCCAGGTTCATGACGTGCCAAGGTGAGTAATTGATGAACTAAATGACTGGTTCTATCCAGGCGCTCATGTAATTTATTAAATGCGATTAATCGCTGATCTTCGCCTACAGCGCGCTCTACCAGCTGTAGTTGTAGTTTCAATGCTGCAAGAGGAGTTCTTAGCTCATGTGCAGCATCGGCAATAAAAGCTCGTTGGGTCGTCAGTGCGATATCAAGGCGCTTTAATAAATCATTTAGCGCCTCACCGACAGGAACGGCTTCTGGAGACAGTCCATCCAACGAAAGCGGTTGCAAAGCATTAGGTGATCGGCTCTTTACTGCATGGGCAAATTGCGTCAACGGAAGCAAGCTTCGACCGACTGCTATCCATATGAAGTAGGCCAGTATAGGAATTAAAATGAGAAAAGGTAGTAAGCATCGAAGAGCAATTCTTGCAGCCAAGGTTTGTCGAACCAACATCGGTTGTGCAACTTGTATCATCAAATTTTGCTTCGCCCTGCTATACACACGCCATTGCTCATCGCCAAGAGTGACCGTCTTAAATCCTAACACCGGATAAAATGGCAATGCAGATTCAGGATCGGACGAATAGACGGAATGTCCCTTGGAGTCCCATGCTTGGAGTACAACTTTTTCCTCAGGCCCACCATCAATATTGTCGTTACTACCCGCTGCAATCGGGACAGGCAATGAACCTGCCACTTGCTTTAATTGCGCGTCAAATAATTCGCTAGCTTCTTCCCTTATTTTTAGAAAAAGTGCACTTCCGGCAATCATTGAGCAGACAAACGCTCCTCCAAACAGCCATAAAAGTAATTGTTGCCGTATGGTTCTCATAGTTGATCAAGCACGATGTAGCCAACGCCACGAACATTCTTTATAAAATCAACTCCCAGCTTTTTCCTAAGATGATGAATGTAAACTTCGACGGTGTTACTTTCAATTTCTTCCATCCAGCCATACAGTTTTTCTTCTAATCTAGATTTGGAAACAACTTGGCCTGGCGGATCCATGAGTGCTTGTAAAAGGGCGAATTCACGGGAAGACAATTGCAGAGGCTCACCGTTCAGAGTTGTCGTATGACTGGCGGGATTTAACCTAACCCCTCGACAATAAATAGTAGGCTGAGGGCGTCCTGCATTACGCCGCAATATCGCCCTAATACGAGCAAATAGCTCATCTAGATTGAATGGTTTAATCAAATAATCATCCGCACCGATGTCTAAACCTAAAATACGCTCAGCAGTCGTATCGCGTGCAGTTAAGATCAATACGGGAGTGGCTCCGCCTTGCTGACGGTAATCTTTAAGTACTTCTAATCCGGTTTTTTTTGGCAAGCCTAGATCTAGCAGGACAACGTCATATACGTCATTCGATAGAGCCATTGATGCACTTAAGCCATCACGCACCCAATCAACAGCATAATGTTCAGCTCTTAAACCCTCCTCAACACTTTCTCCAATCATCCTGTCGTCTTCTATCAATAGCACACGCACTTGGATTCCCTTTTAGATATAAATTATGTAATCGATTGTAGTTTGGGAAGTCTTAAAAGCCACTTAAGATAATTACAAACAGCATTAATAACAATTTTGTTGGATGGCTTAAGGATTGATTAAGAATTCAGAAATTATGATGTAGTTACTTACATTAGCTCCAGTGGTGTTTGATAACTAAATATCTATTTCCCAAGTCTTATATAGAACAAACCTCATGCAAAGATATTACTTGGCCTTACTGTGCAGCTTGCTTACTGCTTGCGCAACCTATCAACCAATGCCACTTGCCAAAGAGTTTTCGACACAAGAATACCCAACTCATTTAATTGCGAATTTCAAGTCATTGCCATTTGAAGAGAATAGAACACAACCGTTTCAGTCAGCTGAGCGCTTAAGTATGACGGATGTGGCGATTATCGCTGTACTAAATAATCCGGATCTGAAAATAGGACGAGACGACGCTGGTATCGTGCAAGCACAAGCTTTTGCAGCAGGATTATTGCCAGATCCTCAGTTAGCCTTGAGTGGAGATTTATCAAACTCCGCTGGGCCAGGTTCGACTAGAGCATTTAGTTACGGCCTTAGTTTTGATATTAGTACGTTGATTACTCGATCATCGACAATTTCTGCGGCTCAAGCCGAAGTAAGAAAAACAGATCTTAATCTCCTATGGCAAGAGTGGCAGGTCGTGTCGCAGGCGCAACTACTTTATGTCAAATTAGTACAAGGACAAAAATCAAAAGAAATCCTTCAACACAATCAAGCATTATTTTCTGATCGTTATGAACGAACGAACATGGCGTTACGTCGAGGGCTTTTAACCAGTGACATGGTTACTCCCAACTTAACTGCATTTCAGGATGTACAGAAACAAGTAAATGATTTAGAACGACAAACGAATCAATACCGTCACGATTTAAATTCATTATTAGGCTTAAAACCAGAAACAATTATTTTTCTACAAGATTCGGTATCACTACCGGCTTTAGACGAAAAATTGATCCTTGCTGCGCTCGATAAAATTACTGAAAGGCGCCCTGATTTAATGGCGTTAGAGGCAGGTTACCAGGCGCAAGATCAGCGCTATCGTGCGGCGATTATTGCTCAGTTTCCCTCATTAAACCTCGGGTTGACCCGCGCACGGGATTCCAGTGGCATTTATTCAAATGGTGTTGGACTCACGTTATCGTTACCGCTTTTGAACCGAAATCGAGGCGTCATCGCAATCGAAAAAGCGACACGGCAAAAACTACATGATGAATATCAGCAACGGCTGAATGTTACTAATAACGATATTCATAAAATTCTGGACGATCAACAAATCAATGAACGGCAGTTACGACAGGTGAAGGTAGGGGTAGAGCAGCTGCTAGTCGCAGCTAACAATTCGGAAATTGCATTACAGCATAAAAATATCGACTCTCTTAGTTATGCAAGTGTTTATGCAGCTTTGCTAGCAAAACAAATCGAAGAGATTAACCTTCAGCAAAATATTCTCGAACAAAGAGTCGCGTTGCAGACCTTAATTGGTGGCGACCTACCTTTTACAACCTCTCTAAAAAGCAAGCGCCCATGAGACCAAAAATTCTTTTTTCCGGCTTAATTGCTGCCATTGCAGTGATAAGTACATTGGTGTTATTTAAACTTAATGGTAATGCGCAGAAAACGACTGACGCTGCCGATAAGGTCGAGGAAGCTCCCAGTGTTTTAGTCAGAACGCAAATAGTTAATCAGAATTCCTTAGATCGTACATTGACTGCGTTTGGAGAAGTTATTACAGGGAAAATAAGCACTATCAACGTCCCACAAGCAGGACAAATTAGCCAAATACTTGTGATCGTTGGCCAGCAAGTGCGTCGGGGGGAAATACTTGCGATTTTATCGACTGACCCAATTGCTCAAGCGTCATACGCGCAGGCACTTACTTCAGAAAAATTTGCTGTTAATGAAGTTCGAAGAATTGACGAGTTAGTCTCACTTCAATTGGCTACTCAATCTCAGTTAGATGCAGCGAAAAAACAGCTAGATGATGCCGAGTCTAATTTGCTGACACAAAAAAAATTAGGTAGCAATGTCACAAATTCAAAAATACTAGCTCCGTTTGACGGGGTTATAGCAAATCTAATAGTGGCTCTGGGAGAACGTATTCCCGCAGGAGGGGGGATATTACAGCTTGGACGCACAGATACCCTCAGAGTTCAATTAGGAATTGAACCTGCGCAAAGTCGTTTGATCAGATCGGGTATGTCGGTCAGCGTTACTTCTGTACAAGACGTTTCTAAAATTTCTGTCTTAAAAATAGGCGATGTACAAAATCTGGTTGATTCAAAAACACAACTCGTTAACGCATTTGCCGATTTGCCTGTAAAAACAAATTCAGCTCTTATTGCGGGCATGCGAGTGCAAGGAATAATTCAAATTGGGAAGAATCTTGTATGGGAAATTCCAAGGCAAGCCGTATTGACTGACGACAAAGGTACCTATCTTTTTCAGATATTAGACAAAAAAGCACATCGTATTCCGGTGACGAAAGTGATTGAAACCTCCAGTACCTATGGCGTCGATGGAAATCTAAATCCTTCAATTCCAGTAGTGGTGCTGGGCAATTACGAACTACAAGACGGAATGTCGGTACGTGAGGTTGTGCGATGAGCGCAATAACTTGGACACAATCTCATCGTCGATCGATACTATTTTTATTGCTCATTCTCGCTCTCGCTGGCGTCATCGCAGCGTTAAAACTACCGGTATCTTTATTTCCAACCGTCGATTTTCCAAGAGTTGTGGTTGCACTGGATGCCGGAGATCAACCAGCAGAGCAAATGGAGATGTTAGTAACCCGCCCAGTTGAGGAAGCGGTACGACGTGTACCTGGCGTACGCAACGTACGTTCTACGACGAGTCGAGGATCTGCAGAAATTTCGGTCAATTTTGATTGGGGAAGAGATATGGCCTCCTCTGCTTTGCAGATCAATGCTGCCATTGCCCAAATATCGGTGCAATTACCTCAAGGCACTCTTATATCGACTCGACAAATGGATCCTACTGTTTTCCCCATCATTGCTTATAGCTTGACGACAAATAGCCTTACGTCTACCCAATTACGAGATCTTGCAGAATACGATCTTAGACCCTTGCTATCGAGTATTGATGGCGTATCACGGATACAGGTCTTGGGCGGTAGTATCGAGGAATATAGAGTAACGATCGATCCGATAAAACTAAAATCCTATGGTTTGATGTTTGACGATGTTTCTAAAATGCTCTCTAGTTCTAATATCATTAGTGCGGTAGGACGTTTGGAAGATCACTATAAATTGTATTTGGCGATTGCGAATAGCCGATTTGAAAATATTGAGCAAATTCGAAATAGTATTATAAAAAATCAATCAAATGGGATAGTGCATCTAAGTGACATTGCGACGGTGGAGCAGTCAACTGTTCCAGGATGGACCCGAGTGACTGCTGATGGAAAAAATGCCGTCTTATTTTCCGTTTATCAGCAACCTGGTAGTAACAGCGTACAGATTGCAGCAGACGTCAAGAAAAAGCTAAATGAATTCCAAACGCAGTTACCCTCGGGGATAAAAATATCGAACTGGTACGACCAGAGTCAGTTGGTACTGGCATCTGCATCTAGCGTGCGCGATGCAGTTTTAATCGGGATTGCCTTATCCGCGCTGGTTTTACTTTTCTTTCTGCGCAATATAAAGGTGATGCTGATCGCTATCGTCGTTGTTCCTGCCGTCTTATCGACAACCGTCGTCTTACTCTACGTATTAGGGATGAGTTTCAACATTATGACTTTAGGTGGAATGGCAGCGGCAGTGGGTCTAATCATTGATGATGCAATTGTCATGATCGAACATATCATCCGCAGGTTACAAGACAATAATGGCGAGATGCATGAAAGGGTCATGGCTGCCGCTTTAGAGTTTGTTCGACCACTTGCAGGCTCGAGTGCCTCCACATTAATTATTTTTGTTCCTCTGGCTTTTTTGACTGGAGTTACTGGTGCATTTTTTAAAGCACTGTCTTTGACCATGGCTGCGGCTCTGTTTATTTCGTTTCTGGTCACATGGTTGGCGGTTCCACTACTTGCCGATAAATTCTTAACTTCAAAGGACGCTGCCCATAAAGTTGAGACACGCTTGATTCGTTGGATGCACACTAGATATGAAAAACTTTTACACAGTCTTCTTACTCGTCCAATCTTGATTTTGCTTGGTGTTCTGCCATTAACTTTATTAGGTTTACTTGCATTTCAACATGTTGGATCGGGCTTTATGCCCTCAATGGACGAAGGTGGATTTGTACTTGATTATCAAAGTGCACCCGGGACGGCACTGACAGAAACAGATCGTCTATTAGTCCAAGTTGAAGAAATTGTCAGAGCGACTCCGGATGTAGAAACTTATTCGAGACGCACAGGTACGGGTCTTGGTGGTGGTTTGAGTGAGGCTAATCAGGGAGATTTTTTTGTACGTCTGAAGCCATTCCCACGTCGACCGGTAGATGAGGTGATGGATGACATCCGTACCAAAGTAGAGCATCAGGTTCCTGGGCTAAAAATTGAAATGGCACAGTTAATGGAGGATTTGATCGGAGACCTGACCGCAGTTCCTCAGCCAATTGAAATCAAGTTATTTTTAACTACGCCAAATCAGTCAGAGATAATCGCAGACAAAGTGGCGAACATAATTTCAAAGATTCCCGGCGTCGTAGATGTGAAAAACGGTATCAAACCAGCAGGCGATGCACTTGAAATTCGCATTGATCAAGTGAAAGCTGCAGCAGAGGGGATGGATATTGATGCCGTGACTAAAAGTATAGACGCAGCACTGAACGGGAATGTAGCAACCCAGATCGCTAATAGTATAAAAACTATTGGTGTACGTGTTTGGGTGCCAAAGTCGATTAGAAACACTGATACCGATTTGAAGAGCCTGCAGATCCGAGCACCGGATGGACATATGTTTCCATTAAATCGAGTGGCTACCGTCATTGCTTCCACAGGTCAACCTCAAATCTCACGTGAAAATCTGAAACGAATGATCGCTGTTACCGGGCGGATTAGTGGCAGAGATCTTGGATCTGTTATTGCAGATGTAAAAGTAGCTATGACTCAAAAAAATCTACTACCAAAAGGTAGCTACTACCAATTAGGTGGCCTATATGAGCAACAGCAGATTGCTTTCCAGGGATTACTCTCAGTTTTTGCTGCGGCAAGTACCTTGGTCTTTCTATTACTTCTGTTTATCTATGAAAGTTTCCGGCTAGCGATTACTATTTTGTTGACCGCTTTGCTTGCGGTATCGACGGTATTTATTGGTCTTTGGATTACCCATACAGAATTGAATATTTCCGCAATGATGGGTATGACCATGATTATTGGGATGGTGACTGAAGTCGCCATTTTTTATTTTTCTGAACAACAAGAGCTGATCGCCCAAGAAGATCTACTTACTTCAATGGTACATGCGGGCATTAACCGCATGCGTCCCATCGCAATGACAACGATCGCAGCAATATTAACTTTACTACCATTGGCGTTTGCGATCGGACAGGGATCTGAGATGCAACAGCCTTTAGCTATTGCCATTATTTCAGGTCTTATTTTTCAATTACCACTAGTGTTATTGGTGATGCCGGTGGTGTTTTATATGATGCGTGATAAACACGTATCTTAACTTTAAATGGAAATCGAAATGCTTACTATGATTAAAAAGAATACGATGATATCGACCGCATTTGTGTTGCTTTCAATGGTTACTGCTGCAGTTTTTATGGCTCCCGCAATGGCGACTGATTTGAATTATCGGGTAACCAATACACAGCATTTGGATGGTGATATTAAATGGGATTATTTAACATTTGATGCGGATCATCAAAGACTATTTATTACGAGAGGGGATCACGTCGATGTATTTGATCTGGCTACAAAGACTGTTACAGCAACGATCCCGAATACGAACGGTGTTCATGGAGTAGCACTAGCACCTGCATTAAATAAAGGATTTACTAGTAATGGAAAAGATAATTCAGTAACTATTTTTGAACTGTCTTCACTCCAAATAATAGGCACAGTGTCAGTAGGAAAAAAGCCAGATGCAATTATTTTTGATTCATTTAGTAAGCGGGTATTTGTCGCAAATGGTGATTCAATGAACTTAACCGTGATTGATGCAGTATCCTCCAAAATACTGGGGACTATTATGCTGGACGGTAAACCAGAATTTACAGCTGTTGACGGCAAAGGGAAGTTATTCGTGAACGTCGAAGATAAAAATCAATTAGTCTCAGTTGATACTCAAAAAATGCAGGTATTAAAAAAGATTGATTTGTCAGCTATCTGCGATGAACCAGCAGGATTATCTATTGATACACAGCATGAAATACTGTTCTCTGGATGCCACAACCAAAAGATGGCTATCGTTGATGGAAAAACTGGAAAAACTATAGGTTCTCCCGCTATTGGTAAGGGAAGTGATGCCACTGTTTATGATGAGGAACGTCAGCTTGCTTTTAGTTCTAATGGCGAAGGAACCTTAACAATTGTTGGTTTGGATGAGAAGAAGAGTTTTGTCCCTAAACAAACTGTAAAGACTATGGTGAGTGCAAGAACCATGGCATTGGATACGGTATCGCACAATATTTACCTAGTTGCTGCAGAATTGGATGTGCCTGCTAAGGCTGCAGAGAATCAGCGTCCAAAATTGAAGCCAGAATCATTTACGCTAATTACGGTTTCTTCCAACTAAGTTTGGAATTGATTACATTTGGATAGGAAGATATTTGACTAGGGCGTGTTGACATATAAAAAGCTGTTAGCTTTTCCCGAAGTGTGTTTACATTCGGGATTTTAAAGAATGAAACGATGCTGCGACTGATGTTAAGAGATGATCAATGGGAACGTATTGCGCCCTTATTGCGTGGAAAATCAGGCGATAGAGGGCGTAGTGGGCTTGATAA
>JANXTO010000066.1 GCA_025352365.1 Undibacterium sp.
GTCGGATATTTAAACTTTATGCGCGATGTCATCCCCAACGGGACCGGTTCTTCACGTGATGTCAAAGCCGATTACACCAGCTTGATTGCACTCGCAGACACACCCGATAAATTATTAGATCAGGTAAGTCTATTGCTGACATCAGGTCAAATGAGTACCACCTTGCGTAACCAAATACTGGATTCAGTCAATTCCGTTGCGATCTCGACCACAAGTACTACTGCGGCCGATACCGCCAGAAAAAATCGTGTCTATCTCAGTATTTTTCTGACGATGGCGTCCCCAGAATACATCGTACAAAAATAAGCGGAGCCCAACATGAGCCATAAAATGAATGCTTCTCGTCGTGAGTTTTTGCGTATGTCGTCGATGTTATCGGTCGTCGGCGCAACCACTGCCCCTTTCGCGATCAACCTCGCCACCATGGCATCTGCCGCAGCACAATCTGCACCCACAGATTACAAAGCTTTGATCTGCCTGTTTATGAATGGCGGTAACGATCACGGCAACACGGTGCTGGCGACAGACAGTACCTCGTGGACCCAATATCTTGCAGTAAGAACGACCACGGACACTGGCTCCATCGCATTGCCTGCAGTCGGTGCGCCGGGCGGCGTATTACCAATCACGCCCGCGACGACACAAGCCGGGCGTAGCTTTGCGCTGCACCCTAACTTGGTTGAATTAAAAGGCCTGTTTGACAACGGTCGGGCTGCCATTATCAGCAACGTTGCGCCATTGATCGTACCAACTACATTAGCGCAATATAAAGCTGCCAGCGTGCCATTGCCACCCAAACTGTTCTCACACAATGATCAGCAATCCTTATGGCAAGCCTACGCGCCAGAAGGTGCGGCGTATGGCTGGGGCGGGCGCATGGGTGACTTGATGGCGGCGAATAATAGCAACCCGATTTTTACCTCCATCTCTGCCTCTGGCAATGCTGTTTTTTTAGCAGGTAAAACAGTCAATCAATATCAGATCAGCTCCTCAGGTGCAGTACCGATCGGTGGCCTGAGCGGCGCCCTGTTTGGATCCACGGCGGGTGCCAATCCGCTGAAAGCAATTATCACTGCCGATAATCCGCACTTGTTTCAAAAGGAACATGCGGCAGTCACCAATCGCTCCATCAATGCGCAAAGCATACTTAGCCCGGCAATGGCAGTCGCAGGGCCAACTGGCGTGCCCAATCCAACCCAATATACCAATCCCAATACCGGTTTATTAGCGACTAATTCATTAGCAGTGCAATTGCAAACCGTGGCTCGTATCATCGCCGGTCGCAATGCCTTGGGTGCGAAACGGCAAGTGTTTTTTGTCAGCATGGGAGGCTTCGATACGCATGATTTTCAGCGAGCTAATCAAGCCGATCTGATGGCAAGGCTTTCACATGCTATTGCTTATTTCGATGGCATTATGGGCAATCTGCAAGGCACTGACTTGCGTAGCGCAGCCACACTTTTTACCGCATCCGATTTTGGTCGTACCTTTACCAGCAATGGCGACGGCACCGACCACGGCTGGGGCTCGCATCACTTTATCGTTGGTGGCGCAGTCAAAGGCAATAATATTTACGGCACCTTCCCCGTCACCGGACTAAAACATGCGCAAGACGTAGGCTCAGGAAGTTTGCTGCCACAGTTCTCGGTTGATCAGTACGGTGCAACACTAGCTAGCTGGTTTGGTCTCAGCACCACGCAAATTAGCGACGTGTTCCCAAACATTAAAAACTTTAGCAACCAGAACTTAGGCTTTATGAGCTAGAGACGATAGGCGAATAGTTCGATACGATCTGCGCAAAATCAATTCAGTTATTCTTCATCGATGGAAAAGGCTGATTGGTTTTGCGTATATTGTTGAGAATAATTCAATATACTCCCCTACATTTTTAATAAAAATACCGTATAGACCAATGATTATATGGACAATTAAATATACTCATATGGAGTATGTATAATTTATCTAATCAAAGGTCGGGGAGTTTTTTTAAAAGATAGATCGTGCGGTCAAGGTCGTAAAGCGCTCCAGAGCATACGTGCCAGCTAAAGAATTACCGGTGGGGTCTAATCCTGGCGACCACACTGCCACCGACAACTCACCCGGCACAATCGCCAAAATCCCACCACCGACACCACTCTTTGCAGGCAAACCGACGCGGTAGGCAAAATCACCTGCGGCATCATAAGTACCGCAAGTCAGCATTAAGGCGTTTAACCGTTTGGCAGAACTGGCGTCCAAGATTTGCTGGCCGCTCCAGGGTATCGTGCCATGTTGTGCCAGAAAACTACCCGCCTTCGCCAACTCCTCACAAGTCATGGTGATAGAGCACTGACGGCAGTAACTATCAATCACCGTTTTGACCGGATTATACAAATTGCCGAAATCCTTCATCAAATGCGCGATGGCATAATTTCTATGCGCCGTTTCGCGCTCCGACTGCGCAACGACCACATCAAAATCAACCGCCACTTGATCTGCAATCAAACGCGCAAACTGCAATACCGCAATGTCTGACTGTACAAATCGAGTCGATAAAATATCGTTAATTACCAGAGCGCCCGCATTGATAAACGGATTACGTGGCTTGCCTCGCTCATACTCCAGCTGCACCAAAGAATTGAACGGATTACCAGAAGGTTCGCGCCCGACCCGCGCCCAGATCGCATCCCCTTCACGCGAGAACGCCAGCGCCAAAGCAAATAATTTAGTTACGCTCTGCAATGAGAATTTTTTTTGCGCAGTGCCGATAGAAAACCTGCGCCCATCCAGGCCATAAATCGCCATACCAAATTGATACGGAGATACTTGAGAAAGTTGCGGAATATAACTGGCAACCTTACCTTGCGAAAGCAAAGACTGCACCTCGGCATAAATCGTTTCAAGAATAGACTGGTAGTCAGGTGAGTCAGGTATCAACATAATGCGCTCAAACGTAATAGGGCTAACAGCTTAGCATGCTGCATCCTGATATATTTGGCGATAGCCAACACGGCTGAGCCAGCAACATAGAGATCGACCTTGGGACTGAATTAAGATCTGAATTAAGATCTGAGTTAAGAGCTGAGTTAAGAGCTGAATTAAGAGCTAAGTTGAGGACTAAATTGAGGACTAAGAGAAGACGTATTAGGTACGACATTAGCGCGCCGATTCTGGCGCACTAATGTGTTTGATGAAGTGTGTTTTAAGTACGGCTACAGTAAAAAATTAAGCCCTCGGCAAAGTAACGCCCTGCTGACCTTGGTATTTTCCGCCACGATCTTTGTACGATGTTTCGCAAATTTCATCGCTCTCAAAAAACAAAACCTGAGCACAACCCTCACCCGCATAAATCTTGGCTGGCAATGGCGTCGTGTTAGAGAATTCCAAAGTCACATAACCTTCCCACTCTGGCTCAAACGGCGTTACATTCACGATGATGCCGCAACGTGCATAGGTTGACTTACCAAGGCAGATCGTCAACACACTACGCGGAATGCGGAAGTATTCCATGGTTCTGGCAAGTGCGAATGAATTTGGCGGAATGATGCAGACATCGCCTTTAAAGTCGACAAACGACTTCTCATCAAAATTCTTAGGATCGACGATTGTGCTGTTGATATTAGTAAAAATCTTAAACTCGTCAGCGCAACGAATATCGTAACCATAGGAAGAAGTACCGTAACTAACAATCTTCTCCTCACCACGCAAACGCACCTGCCCCGGCTCAAAAGGCTCAATCATGGCATGCTCTTGCGCCATACGGCGTATCCATTTATCGGCTTTAATACTCATGTGTTTTCTACCCAGGTTGGTTTGATTTTGGATAGGATTTTACGCGAAATCGCCACAAAAAAACTATCTGTGCAGATTGCACATCCTTTTTAACCTAGCCACGGGCGCAAAAAAAGATTGGCCAGTTGTCACAAGCCACAACTTGGCTCTGCTTCCATTTGTGCCGCAGCGTGCTTGGCATGTTCTACCTGCACCTCTACCGGCAAATGAATATTGTTCTTCACCGCGGTCAGTTCAGCCAAGATGGAAATCGCAATTTCTGCCGGGGTTTTACTGCCAATGTATAGGCCAATCGGGCCATGTAGTTTGGCGAGTTGTATATCGGTGACGTCGAACTCTTTGAGTCTTTCTCGACGCTTGCTGTTGTTGGCGCGGGAGCCGATGGCGCCGACATAGAACGCCTCGGATTTTAATGCCTCCATCAGCGCTAAATCGTCCAGCTTGGGATCATGAGTTAAAGCGACCACTGCACTGCGGCTGTCTAAATGCATCTCTTGCACAATATCATCTGGCATGGCGTGTACCAATCGTACGCCTTCTACTTGCCATCCTGCGCGATATTCTTCTCTGGGGTCGCAAACGGTGACGTGGTAATCCATGCCGACCGCAATGCTAGCGAGGAAGCGGGATAGTTGTCCGGCACCGATAATCAGTAAACGCCAGCGTGGGCCGTGTATCGTTGTGAGTGCGGTTTCTGAAATCTGTAAGCTCATGGCCGACTTCGCCAGATCGAGTCTGACCTCACCAGTATGTAAATCTAATCTGCGCGCCACCAACTCATGTTGCGCTAATCTTTGTAGTAATTCTGAAATCCGGCTGTGCGCGGATAAAGGTTCTAATGCCAGTTGTATCGTGCCGCCACAAGGAAGACCAAAACGATGCGCCTCATCGGCGGTAATGCCGTAAGTGACGATCTCTGGCAAGGTGCGTTGTATGCCTTCTTGCCGGACACGTTCAATCAAATCGTCTTCAATGCAACCGCCAGAAACGGAGCCGACCACTTGTCCGTCATCACAAATCGCCAGCATGGCACCTTCTGGTCTGGGACTAGAACCCCAGGTTTTGATGACGGTAACCAACTCACATTTGCGTCCAGCCTGTATCCATGAGGCGCAGGCTTTTAGCACTTCCAGATCAATACTGTCCATAACAATCCAAAATGAGGGTGCAATACTTCTGCGGCTTACAGGCCATTTTTGCCTTGGAAGCCGCATAACGTATGCACGATGAAATCGCGGAAATAGGAAACCAGATGCGATACGACTAAGTGAATGATTCTACGCTGAATCCACTTAGTCGCTCTGTACTGTGCAAATACTATGCGGCAGCAATTTTCTCTGGGGTCAAAGGCAAGCTACGCAAGCGTTTGCCGGTGGCAGCGAATAAGGCATTCGCTACGGCGGGTCCGATCAATGCAGTTGCCGGTTCACCGATACCACCTGGTTTTTCGGTGCTTTGTACTAAAGTCACATTGATCTTAGGCATTTCATACATGCGTAAGACGGGATAGTTATGGAAGTTGGTTTGCTGCACGCGTCCATTTTCTAAGGTAATGTCACCATACAAGGCGGCAGTCAGTCCGAAGGCAATGCTGGACTGGATTTGTGCCTCGACCGTATCAGGATTGACCATGTGTCCGAGATCAGCCACTACCGTAACTTTATGCACTTTGATTTCATGCGCTTTATTGACGGATATCTCGGCAATTTGCGCCATATAAGTATCGTAACCCTCCATCAACGCAATACCCAGCTTATGGCCTGCTGGCAAGGGCTTGCCCCAGCCTGCTTTAGTTGCTGCCTGTTTTAAGATGTTGGCGAAACGCGGTTGCTTGTCCAGCAGCGACATACGGAAAGCATAAGGGTCTTTACCTGCAGCTTTCGCCATTTCATCGACAAAACTCTCATTCGGAAATGCATTCAGTGCATGGCTGACTGAGCGCCAGTATCCGACGCGCAAACCCGCATCATGGATGTACAAGTCTTGCGTCATGTTTGGAATGTCATACGGCACGACTGAGGCTTCTGCCATAAACGGATCGAGCGTATCTTTTGGCAAGCCAAATGCACGCTGTGTCACGGACTGTGAGGTCAATTCAAACGTCAGTGCAACCGGTTTACCTTTCGCATCCAGCCCTGCTGCCATCCGGTTGAGCGCCATAGGACGATAGAAGTCATGCGTCGTATCATCCTCACGCGTCCACAACAGTTTGACAGGCTTGCCAACCGCTTTAGAAATCTGCGCCGCCTGCACGATGAAGTCTAATTCCAGGCGACGACCAAAACCACCGCCAAGGAAGGTCGTTTTAAGCGTGATGTCTTCTGGCTTGATCGCCAATGCGGCAGCGACGGCACCTTGCGCGCCTTGCTGGAACTGGGTAGGTCCGATCAACAAACATTTACCGTCTTTGAAGTCGGCCGTAAAGTTCATCGGCTCCAGGGTTGCATGCGCTAACAAAGGCGAGCTGTATTCTGCCTTCAGTGTTTTGGCTGCGCCCTTCATGGCGACATCAACATCACCACCGGTTTTTTTGATGCTGATTTTTTTACCGGTCGCGGCAGCGGCGCGGATACCAGCCATCATGTTGGCATTGTTCAATTTTGCAACACTACCTTCATCCCACTGAACAACTAAAGTTTCACGTGCTTTTTTCGCACGCCAGTAGCTGTTCGCTACCACGGCGACGCCATCGGGTATCTGCACGACATCAATCACGCCGGGCATGCTACGCGCTTTGGTAGCGTCATAGCTGTTGACCGTGCCACCAATCACCGGGCATTGCTCTAAGGATGCGTACACCATATCAGGCAAGACAACATCAATCCCGTACTGGATTTTGCCGTTCACTTTATTCGGTGTATCTAAGCGTTTAGTCGCTTTGCCGATGATCTTGAAATCTTTAGGATCACGCAACACGACATCTTTAGGAACCGGTAATTTGGATGCCGCTTCAGCCAGTTCGCCATAGCTGGCTTGCTTACCGTCAGGACCTTTGACCATACCATTGCTGGTGCTTAACTTGGCGGCATCAACGCCCCATTTATTTGCTGCGGCAGATACCAGCATCATGCGGACTTGGGCCCCGCCTATGCGCAATTTTTCCCATGCATCACGCACGGAAGTAGAGCCTCCGGTGATTTGTGCACCGAGCAAACTATTGGTGTAAGCAGCATTGGGAGGAGCGATTTCTACCTTGATATTTTTCAGCTCAACGTCCAGCTCTTCTGCAATCAACATCGGCATGGAGGTGTACACGCCCTGCCCCATTTCGGAACGGGCGGAGATCAAGGTAATCGTATTGTCGTCAGCGATGTGCACCCATGCATTTGGAGTATATAAAGTACCCGCGGCCTGCGCGTCACTCACACCGACGACGCTTGGTAAGCTGATGCCAAGCATTAAGCCACCACCAGCTAAAGCGGAAGTTTTAAGGAAACTGCGTCTAGTAGTTGTCATGGCGCGCCCCTTAAGCTGTTTTACGCATTTCGGCAGCGGCAGACTTAATCGCAGCACGAATACGGTTATAGGTTCCACAGCGGCAGATGTTACCGCTCATGGCGTTGTCGATATCGGTATCGCTGGGGTTTTTATTCGAGGCCAGCAAAGCGGCGGCGCTCATCAGTTGGCCCGATTGGCAGTAGCCGCATTGCGGCACGTCGTGCGCGATCCAGGCTTTTTGTAATACGTGGGAATTGTCCGCAGAAAGTGATTCGATGGTCGCAATTTTTTTACCTTCGACCGACGATACCGGCGTCTGGCAAGAACGGACGGGCACGCCATCCAGATGCACAGTACATGCGCCGCAAAGCGCCATGCCACAACCAAATTTAGTCCCGGTCAAACCAAGTTCATCACGGATTACCCACAACAACGGGGTATCCACTTCCGAACTGGACGACACTGCTTTGCCATTTATATTGAAACCGATAGCCATCTTTATCTCCTGATTTTATTGTGACAATTTGGAACACCTTGATACACATTGGATGCTGCGAAGAGATGTTACGCAAAAGTTATGCCATTCAATTAATGTGTTGGCGGTGCTCTAAAAATATGGGCAACTCTGCACCAATGAATGACAGCACCAATTTGCTAGTAAATCACTCAGTGATTACGCGTAAAAATGAAGATACTCCCCCTAATTTTTATAAAAAATGGCCTATAGACCATATAATACGTAGACAATTAAATATACTTGCCCGCAGTATAAATAAATATTAAATATTTTAAAAGTTTGCCAAAGTGGGCTTATCTAGGGACCAGCAAGCGGATGCGAAAATAAATCAGTAGTGTTACATTACAACGATTAAAAAAGCATACAGACCCATCCTTTATACGGAGTCCAGAAATGCGCCAGATCATGGAGCGAGGCAACGACGGTGCGCAAGCGACACCGCTATCACCCAGCCAATCCGACAGATTTATCTCTGCCGGAACCCATCCCGAATTATTAGCCGCGTCGCACTTGCGCTCCGCCGCTTATGGTTTAGAGCGTAAAGCCGCACCTGACTTCAGCAGTTTGAGCAATAAAGAACTGGCGCTGCTGATGGAACAAAATCATGCTTTGCACACCTATGCGCTACCAGTGATGGAAACACTCTACGAGCAGATTATTGATACCCACAGCATGGTCTTGCTGACAGATGCTAACGGCCACATCTTGCATGCGTTTGGCGACCAAGATTTTTTACAAAAAGCAGATCAGGTAGCGATACGCCCAGGAGTGATGTGGGCAGAGCATAGCAAAGGTACCAACGCAATCGGCACCGCATTGGCTGAGGCCGCGCCTACTTTAATCCACGGCAGCGATCATTATCTGCAAGCCAATCATTTTCTGACATGTTCTGCCGCGCCGATTTTTGACTACCAAGGCAAAGTGTTAGGAGTACTTGACGTCACTGGCGACTACCGCAGCTTTCACAAACATACGATGGCCTTAGTCCGTATGTCGGCCCAGATGATAGAGAACCAGTTGTTCTCCGCCACATTTGAAGACGCGATAACCCTGCACTTCCATGCACGACCTGAGTTTATCGGCACCTTAATGGAAGGCATCGCCTGCTTTACACCAGACGGACGTTTTTTATCGGCA
Organism: Undibacterium sp.; assembly: GCA_025352365.1. GTDB lineage: Bacteria > Pseudomonadota > Gammaproteobacteria > Burkholderiales > Burkholderiaceae_D > Undibacterium. The sequence goes on from JANXTO010000066.1 coordinate 8,864, forward strand.
AATCGTAGTGCCTTATTCCAGCTTGGATTGCCATTAGCATCCCTGGCCGCACATAGTTTTAGCTCGCTGTTTGGGGTCGCATTGTCATCGCTGCTGGATCATTATCGCAACGCGACCGCACAATTTTTATCGCTCTCATTACCGGGTGGAGTACGGGTGTCAGCACGCGCAGAACTTAAGTTGAAGAATAGCTTCTCACAATACGCGCAAGAACAACAAGACGACCAAAAGACTTCAGAAAACCATCATCCAGCAGCGAATTACAGCTCACAAAATAGCGCCTCAAATAGCGTCTCAAATAGCTCCTCAAATAGCTCAAAACTACAAGCCTTAAACACGGGTGATCCGCTGATTGCCAGTTTAATTAATAAAATCAGCAAAGTCGCCGAGCACGATATCAGCTTACTGATCACGGGCGAAACAGGTACAGGTAAAGAGCTGTTGGCTCAGGCAATACATCAAGATTCGTCCAGACGACAAGCTGCATTCATCGCAGTGAATTGCGCCTCAATTCCAGAGACCTTAATTGAATCAGAATTGTTTGGTTATGAAGATGGTGCATTCACCGGTGCGCGAAAAAAAGGCAGCATCGGCAAGATCCAGCAAGCGCATGGCGGCACTTTATTTTTAGATGAAATCGGTGATATGCCCTTAAGTATGCAAGCTCGATTACTCAGGGTATTGCAAGAGCGCAGCGTGATGCCGCTGGGTGGAAATAAATCTATTCATGTCGATATAAAACTAATCTGTGCAACCCACCGTAATCTGCGCGAGCTAATTGCCAAAGGTGAATTCCGCGAGGACTTATACTACCGGCTGAATGGGCTGGTATTAAAACTACCTGCTCTGCGCGAACGTTCTGATATGGCGGTGCTAGCTCAAAAAATGCTGACAGAAGAAAGTCGGTCGCGTCATAAAAACGGCAGACTCTACCAAATTTCTAGCGACGTCATGCAGTTATTTAAACACCACCGCTGGCCTGGTAATTTACGCCAACTCAACAACCTTTTACGCACAGCGATGCTGATGGCTGGCGACAATCATCAAATTTGTCGTGAACATTTACCGGAGGATTTTTTAGAGGAAATCACGACGCTGACTGAGTATCAACCGATACTCGGTCAGCCAGTCGCCCATTTAAGCCATGTCACGCCTGACACAGAACAAGCTGTTTTTAACGGCTTATCCTCAGCCCAGACTGGTCAATCAGCACAGCCAGTCAATAAGGGAAACATTGAGGAGAAATTACAAGATTTAGAAATTCACGCAATACAAACTGCGTTGCAAAATCATGGCGGCAATGTCTCTGCTGCTGCCCGTTCTTTGGGCGTGTCGCGCAATACGATTTACCGAAAGCGCTAAAGCAGAGGATAGTCTGATTTGTGCTTCGTTAGGATCTGACTAATCTTCAATCAAAGCGAAGCGCGGCATCTTAACACCATCCACTTCTATGGTTTCAAAAAATACGTCTTTGGCACGAGTCCAAACGCTACCATTATGCGAACGGTACACAATCACTGGTGTCAAATCCGATTCTTGCGTTGCCTCATACAATAATTCGTACACGCCACCTTTGTAATGGCGGTAGCGCTGTACTGGTTTGTCTTGTATTTTATCCGGCACAAGCATGCTTGATTTTGGCTCTGGTGCTGCGGTCTGTTTTTTTAAAAAGGCACCGACTTTAGCCGCACTGAGTTTATTGATTTCTTGTAGCAAGCGGGGATCAACGCTGCGCATGTCGTACTGTTTACCCAAATGGGCAGCAATGCGCAACAGCAAAGCCGAGGCGACTTCGGCATCAGCCTCTGCCCTGTGCGCCGCGCCAGCAAAGCGGATTCCCAAAGATGATGCCAGACGACCGAGTGAATAACTATCCAATCCAGGGAAAACCCGGCGCGCTAATTTGACCGAACACACGACCCCATCGTAACTAGGCCATAGACCTAAACGATCACTTTCTGCCTGCAAAAATTTCTCATCAAAACTAGCGTTATGGGCGGCTAAAGTATCGTTCCCAATAAACTCGACCAGCTCAGGAATCACCTCCGATACCGGTGGCGCTTTGTTGACCATCGCCTGGGTAATGCCAGTTAGTTCAGTAATAAAAGAAGAGATACGGACATTACAATTGATCAGCGAAACATAACGATCCACCACCTGATCGCCAACGATCCGCAGCGCCGCAACTTCGGTCACGCGACCGCCTTGTTCTGGGCTCATGCCTGAGGTTTCAAAGTCAATCATGACGATAGGTTTTTCAAACATTTTTGTGTTCTCTAATCTTTGTAATCTGTGTAATATAAGTGAACCGAGCGTGAACTGAGCGCGACCTAAGTGTGAATTTAAGCGTGAACATCTTAGTGAACGAATACACGTACTAAGGCAGCTATTGTAAACGCTAGCAGAGGCGAAATACCAGCCAGCACATATCCTCTCCGCAGCTTGGAATAAACCAATATCGATCTCAAATTGTCGAAAATATTTTTAAGCGTCATCCCTCTTTTTTGTCCGGCTTTTTTTAATCGAGGATTTCCATTGGAACAGCGACAATGGAAAATCTCGGTTTAATACTATAAAAATATGAAAAAGCGTCTGCTACAAAGATTCACCTTAGCTCCTACTGACTTACTACGCGATCTGGTGTATCGCCGTTTGTGGACGTCGATACTGATCAGCTCGCTTGGTGCGCAAGTGACGATGCTGGCACTGCCTTTGACGGCTGCGATTTTATTGCATGCCACGCCGACTCAAATGGGTATTTTGACTTTTATGGAAACCTTGCCATTTGTGTTTTTATCGCTGCCATCGGGCGTGTGGCTAGACAGAGTGCGCAAATTACCCGTGTACGTCGTCGGTGAAATCTTGGTGGCGATTGCGGTCGCCAGTGTCCCGCTGGTCTGGTGGTTAGGTTCCATCAATATGATGTGGTTGTATGTGGTCGGCTTTATTATTGGCGCAGTCAATACAACATCAGGTACCGCCGCACAAATCGTTTTGACCCAGATTGTCCCCAGAGAGCGGCTGGTAGAAGCATTTGCAAAAAATGCGCTGGCAAACTCCGGTGCAGAGATCGCGGGGCCAGCCGCTGCCGGTAGCTTAATTAATCTGATGGGGGCACCACTGGCACTGATGACTGATGCCTTATTACTACTCAGCTCTGCCACCGTTTTACGTGGGATTAAAGTCAATGAAGTCAGACCTACTATTGAGGGCGCGCATTTTTGGAATGACCTTAAAGCAGGTATTCAGTTTGTCTGGAATAAACCTTTATTAGTCTCACTCGCAGCGACCGTCGGTGGCTGGCAACTTTGCTACAACGCGGCGCTGGTTGTCCAAATTTTATTTGCTACCCGCACTTTGGGCTTATCAGAACAAGCTGTTGGTCTCAGTTATATGGGCATGGGGATCGGTACTGTTATCGCCAGTATTTATGGTCATCGTATTAGCCGTAGCATAGGCCCCGGCCCTTGCATGGTGCTCGGTATCAGCATCTGTGGGTTTGGCTGGTCTTTGCTGGCAATAGCACCAATTGATCACTGGGGCGTAATTGCTTTCACGATCATGCTGGTGTGCTTCTCTATTGGTGGCGTGCTGATTTTTATTAATTTTTTGGCGTTGCGGCAAGCAGTTACTCCAGAACCGCTGCTAGGCAGAATGACGTCCACGATGCGCTGGCTGATTTTGCTACCTGCTGGCCCCGGTGCATTAATCGGCGGCTGGATGGGCGAGCACCTTGGCTTGCGCTACTCACTCGGCTTTGCGGGTGTCGCCGCCCTGCTGCTGGCCTTGGTGGCATGGCGCAATCCAGTCATCCGTGGCATCACAGTGTTGCCAAATTTAAACAAGCATGAAATTTGAGCGAATTTACCGGGATGTCGCCATATAATGCTCGATTAGCACTTCTGCCCCAATCGGGCGGGAATAGGTAAGTTCTAAAAATTCTCTGACAGAGACAGCGCAAGCCACAAAACTCGCTGCACATCTATCAGATTTTTGAATTTCCCAATAAACGAGCTAGGACAAACAATGTCTTCCAGTTCATGTTGCGTAATTTTTTGCGTAGTTTTTATTAGATTGACACCAAGGTAAAACAATGCCAAACGACACATCTGTTCAACCCGCCTTTAAGCCCTACATTCCTGCATCAGCCCAACTTCCAGAAATGACTATCCGCGCCCTAATCATGGGTGTGGTACTGGGCATTATCTTTGGTGCGTCATCTTTGTATCTGGTGTTAAAAGTTGGCCTTACGGTCAGCGCTTCGATTCCAGTGTCGGTGATCGCGATTACCTTGTTCCGCGTATTCCAAAAAATGGGTGGCAAAGATTCCACTATTCTGGAAAACAATATTACCCAAACTGCCGGCTCTGCCGGTGAATCCATCGCCTTTGGTCTTGGCGTGACGATGCCAGCGATTTTGATTCTGGGCTTTGATCTGGAAATCTGGCGTGTCATGCTGGTTGGTGTCTTGGGTGGTTTGCTCGGTATTTTATTGATGATACCGATGCGTCGCACCTTGATTGTCGACCAACATTTAGAACTCAAATATCCCGAAGGTACTGCCTGCGCAGAAGTATTAAAAGCCGCAGCTAATCAAAGCTCGCGCGATGCAGCAGGCGAAGGCGACAATCCGAATGCCTTTGCAGAAGCCAGCAAACGCGCCAAGATTATTTTTGCGGGTTTTGGTGTTGGTCTGCTGTATAAAATCGTCAACGTTGCCTTCCGCGGTTGGAAAGATACGCCAGAAGTCGCTTTCGGCGCACCGTTAAAAGCAGGATCAATTGGCGCAGAAATTTCGCCTGAATTACTCGGCGTTGGTTATGTGATTGGCCCACGTATTGCGTCTACCATGGCGGCCGGTGGCGTGATGTCTTATTTGTTGCTGATCCCGATGATCAAGTTCTTCGGTGATGCATTGACGGTGCCGGTCAGCCCGGGTACGACCTTGATTAGCGCAATGAGTCCTGGCGCTATCCGCAGCTCGTACATTTTGTATATTGGTGCTGGTGCAGTTGCCGCGGGTGGCTTAATCAGTTTGATGCGGGCCATGCCAACAATTTGGCGCAGTCTGTCCAAGGGAATTGCGGGCATGCGCAACACCACTAATGCAGTCAAATCCACTTTGCGTACTGAGCAAGATATTCCGATGAAATGGGTAGTCATTGGCTCGCTGGCGATTATTGCCATCATCACCGCGGCAACGCCTTTGCACATGAATATCCTCGGTGCGATTTTGATTTTGGTGTTTGGGTTTTTATTCGCGACGGTGTCATCCCGTTTGACAGGTGAAATCGGCTCCTCCTCCAATCCGATCTCTGGCATGACCGTGGCAACCTTGCTGTTCACTTGTCTGATCTTTTTATTGATGGGCTGGACTGGTGGGCAATATTATGTGACGGCGTTATCGGTCGGCGCGATTGTTTGTATCGCATCGAGTAACGCTGGCTCAACTTCACAAGATTTAAAAACCGGATATCTGGTCGGTGCAACACCACGCTTGCAGCAGTTTGCGATTTTGGCTGGAGCACTCACTTCTGCTCTGGTTTTGGGTCCGATCTTACTTAAACTCAATGAGAGCGCAACTACCTATGTACCCGCAGCGCAGGTCGCGCCAAATCTGGTCACCGATGTCAGCAAACTGACGGATACAGCGCAACTCACTGGCACGCAAGCTGAGGCAGATAAAGCAACTTATAAAGTCTGGCAAAAAAGCGATACTGTCGGCGGCCCAGCTGGCAAGTATCTGGTAGACAATGCTGGCAAGGTTGTCTATATGGTTGATCCAGGTATTAACGGCACTTACAAAGAATTACCGGATGGCACCAAGGTTGCTAAATTTGATGCGCCAAAAGCGGTATTGATGTCTTACATCATCAAAGGTATTTTGGATCAAAAATTACCTTGGACTCTGGTGATCTTCGGCGTGATGATCGCCGTGATTTTAGAAATGGCTGGCATCCCTTCCCTAGCGTTTGCGGTTGGTGTGTATTTGCCTTTATCCTCCTCGGCGCCCTTATTTATCGGCGGGATGATTCGCTGGCTGGTAGATCGTCGCAACAGCAAACTAGATCGCTACAAAACAATGACGGATGAAGAGAAACAAGCAGCAGGCGATAGCAGTTCTGGCGTCTTATTGTCCTCAGGCTACATCGCTGGCGGTGCATTGGCCGGTATCTTCATCGCTTTCAGCGCTGGTATTCTAACTAATTTTGATAAGTCCATGGGTGACTGGGCAACGGCGCACAATCCTTTTTACGAGGGTATCAATTCGAACGCCTTGTCGATGATTCCTTATGTGCTGATCGTATTGCTGCTGTATTTTGTAGCCAGAGAAAAGAAAACTAGCTAACTTTTTTAATGCGCCAGACGCTTAGGCGTAGATATCTAACTAAACAGCCTAACTAAGCAGCAATATAAAAATTAAAAAGAGCTTAAGCGCGAAAAGCGTTTAAGCTCTTTTTACTTCTACAGCCTCGGAGGCGATATGAATGAGGACAATCTCAGCAGAAATCTATTTACCGTTGCGACTTACTATATCCCGACCGACGCTTGCATAGTCCAAGGTTGTCTGGTGGCTGCGGGCATCCCCGCCGTGATCGCCGACGATAATCTGGTGCAGACCGATACCCTGCTCACTGCGGCATTAGGTGGTGTACGGATTCTGGTGCCAGAATCTTATTTGCAGCAATCACAAGAAGTAATCGCCGCCTTCAACCGCGGTGACTATCAGCTTGATGATAATGTCGATGTCGGTGAGCTTGAGTAAACGATTCTTAATATACTCGTATCTAGTATATTAATAATGTCCATATAATCATTGGACAATAAGGCATTTTTAAAAAATAAAATTGGGAGTATATTCAATTGAGCCAATTGAGCCGATCTCACCTTGATCACAATGATGACAATAACTCGACTGTCGTCCTGATTACCGGCTTTGATGCCTTCGATCAGCAAAGCATCAATCCCTCATGGGAGGCAGTCAAAGCACTGGCCGATTGGCGCTGCCAAGGAGCTAGCATCAAGACGCAATTGCTACCCTGCGTATTCGGTCAGGCGATTACGGTGTTAGAACAAGCCATTACCGCTTTAAAACCGGCGATCATCCTCTGCGTCGGTCAGGCCGGCGGGAGAAGCGGTATCTCGATTGAGCGCGTCGCCATCAACATCGACGATGCGCGGATTGCCGACAACGCAGGCGAGCAGCCGATTGATCATCCGGTCGTCAACGGCGCCCCAGCAGCCTATTTTTCTAACTTACCGATCAAAGCCATCGTGCATCAGCTTCGCGCTGCGGGTATTCCCGCCGCTGTCTCTAATACTGCGGGTACCTTTGTTTGTAACCATCTATTTTATGGCTTGATGCATCATCTGGCGACGCTTACGCTTGTTACCGAGGCACAAACCACTGAGCCAAGAACAATGCGAGGTGGCTTTATCCATATCCCTTACCTCCCGGAGCAGGTGGCACAAGCTGGTCCACAACCAGCAAATGCACCCAGCATGGCGCTAGCGACGATGGTGAGAGGATTACAGATCGCCGTACAAACAAGTCTTTTCCTGGAAAAAGACATCATAGAAACTGGTGGACATCTAAACTAAATGACAACAAAGTCGCTATACAATCAATCCATAAATAAACCAGGCTGCCATAGCTGAAAACAATGAGCCAGCACAAGAATGGTATGATGCGGGGCAATGTCAAAAAAAATCGGAACAAATCAAACTAGTTCAAAACCAGTCAGCGCAGACTACAACAGCAAGCTATCCATCAATCTATTTGAATTTTTCGCTCAGTGCCACAAGCTTCGTAGCAAAATCGCACTCACTTGTTTCAACCGAATATTCAACAATAGCAACATCTAACCCAACACGAGATTGCATGACAGACTACTATTTTGTTCTGGGGATCACGCCAAATGCGACCTTAGCGGAAGTAAAAAAAGCCTTCCGGCTGAAGGCGGCAGAGTTTCATCCAGATCGCAACAGTTCTGCCCTTGCGCCGCAAAAATTTCATGAATGCAAAGAAGCCTATGATGTTTTATCAGACGATGCGGCACGTGCCGCTTACGACGAAAACCGTCGCCGCAATTTGCTAGACGATCCGCTGCAAACCGCCAGCGAGATTTGGAAGAATTATTTATCAGGAGTACTGCAGTGAAATTATCCCAATATTTTCAAGACATCCAGTCTGTGTATGTGGCAGAACTGGAAGATTTAACCAGCGATTCTGAAGGCAAAGATGTCCTGCGCCATCGTCTCAAAGAGAAGCGTGATCAGGTACCGTTTTTATTGCCGATGATGAAGAGCAATCCAGAAATGGTTGCAGTCGCTTTCCATAATGCATTTAAATATCTGAATCCCTTAAAAATTGAGTCACTGATCTCTAAACCAATCAGTCAATTACCGCACTGGAAAGATCTGTCCAAAGACGTACGTTTAGAGCCCTGGGCGGAATCCCTCAGCAAAACCGTGCTCGGACATGCAGACGGCGACCAATTCATGGTGATTGCCGCCGCACTGGAATATCTGAATAAGAGCAAAGACTCTCGCGCAGTCAGCCCGTCTAACGCTTCTGACGAAGAGCAGGATGAAGATGCTGAACATCAAGACGGCGGCGTCCATGATGTCCATGGCGTACGCAATGATATGGATGACGGCGACAGCGAAGATGGTTACGATTTAGAAGAAGCTGGCGCAGACTTTTTGGCCGAACAAGGTTTTGATCGCAAGGATTAATCAAGATGGATGATAAAAAAACGTACTACCCCGCGCTGATACAAGCGCAAAGCCTAATCAAAGTCGGCGACATCGTCGGTGCAGAATCTGCTTTGGCAACACTGGCAGAAACTGAAGGCGACAAAGCGCTGGTAGCTGCGCTGGATGATTTTCCTGCCAAAGATTTGCTGGCGATTATCCGCGAATATGATGCGTCGAAAGAGTCGCTGGTCAACTTGCTGGTCACACCAGAACAGTTCGCACAAGCAGTAGTTCTGGAGCGTCGTTATGGAGACCAAACCCATGAGCAATTGCGCAGCATGGTCAACTCCGTCATCTTCCGCGAAGGTGGCGATCCGGCGGAGTTCTTGTATGAAATTGCTGAAGTCGACGGCGGCTACGATGCGCTAGTGGATTATCTGTACGACAGAGCAGAAATGGTTGAACATTTTTACCGCTATGCGACCTTTGATTTATTCCACTACGGTGACGATTCTAAAGTCCAGGCACTCGATGATGATCTGATGCATATCAGCCGCGACGACGAGCCACGCGGCTCTTCATCTGACATGGCCAATTTGGTCGATCATGACTGGATGGAAGTCACGTATTTATTACGTTATCAGTTGCCAGAAATTTTCCGCGAAGTAATGATGAAATTACGTGCCCGCTACAAAGCCAGTCTGCAATTAGCCGCAGATGAATTGGCCGAGAGCGAGGAAGAAGATGAGCTCGATAAGCCGAACAATGATGACGGCGATGATAAAGATGATGACGAAGAGTCCGCGCTGTAAAGCGACTTAAACCTCGCGTCTGTTATCAATTAATCGGGAATGCGATTATGGGTTAACAGTTGAAAAAGCTAACAATTAATAGACCCTAGCTCTTACCTATCTCAATTAAAGAATTTGACTCGCCCTATGTCCGACAACAGCTTTCAGCTTGCCACGCTAGATAACCGTCCTTACTTTGAAAGTGCCTTACGCTTTGGCGTAAAAAACGGCCTCATCACAGCCGTTAAAATTAGCGCCATAGAGGCTGAGGCACCCAAAGGCATGGTGCAGATGGCAGAGGTCTTCGGTAGCAAATACCTGCGTCCAGAAATCGACATCGCGCAAAAACGCATCGTCAATCTGGTCAGTTTATATCTAAAACAAAGCACACAAGGTGACCTGACTTTAGCCGCCAAGATGATTAGCGATAATACGTTTCTAACGCTATCACGCGGCGGCTCCGGTTTGCTTAAAACGCTATTCGTCATGCCCGAATATGCGTTGTTAGGTCGTGAAGAAAAAGGACGGGTAGAAGATTTTTTAGAAGTCTGGTCACGTAAAGACAATGACGTCGATTATCTCAATACCCTGGAACAGCGCAAAACCAATGCGACAGAAATCGCTGCGGCATTCTGGTTTGGAGAACAACTAGGGTTGTCGCGCGCTACCCTGCAAGAACAAGATGCGGATGCAGCGTCCGTGGTACGTACCGCCATGCTGTTACGTATGCTCGGCAAAACCGAAGAAAGCTTAGTCAACCAGGTTGAGTTCGCCAAACTCATCGATGCTGTGCGTAAAAAGGGTAAAATCAGCAAACGCACTAAAGACATATTTGAACCCATTCCTACCGAATACCAGGCCATTGCGGATCGTATTCAGCAAGACATCATTAACCACGATTTACCTCAAATTCTGAACGCTAATCTGGCGCTTGATGTCGTCGTATTCGATCTAAAAGATCGCTATTTCATCCGCGACTATGAACTAGAAGACACCTCAGAATACGATGCGCTGGTATCCAAAGAATGGACCAAACTCACCAAATGCAAAACAGATGTCTACGCCCTGCTCACGGTATTTTTCTGCCTTTCTGCAGGTGCTGCGCCCAAGACCGTACTGACCGACTCTAATGCAAAAACACTGGTCAAAAAAATCCGCAAGGATGGTTTTCATCCAGAGCTGGCAATCGAGTTCATCAAAACCGCCGCCCCCCATGAAAAGCAAGACAGTCTGCTAGAAGAATGGAATGATTTTGTGCAAGAAGCCGATGCGTATTTGCTGGACGATTGGGATAGTAGTTTTAGTGGAGCTTTACGGTTTTTAGATACGCATTGCGATATCGAGAAATCGAAGAAGTGAGTGAGCTAAATCTATTTAGGTATGGACTGCCGAGTTGAATACATTTTCAATATAAAATGGGTTTCGATATTGAATAAAGTCAGGAATCGAACGTGATGAAACGAAAATCCACCGATGACAAAATTGGTTTTATATTAGTTTTTTTATTCTTATTAGTTATCGGCTGGACTGTTGGAATTTCAAGTATTTTTTATCTTATTTACTTATTAATTTATGGGGCAATCGTCCTTTTCCTTTGGAATCTAGAATCACGTTTGGGGCGAACAATTGCAATCGTATTAATGCCAGCAATATTGTTCGTATCTCGACGAAAAAAATCTAAATAGTTTATTGAACCTTAATGTCTAAAAAAAATTTTAAACATTAAAAATTCATCACTGGTTTATTCAGGATATCCATGAATCCTCAACTCAACGCCATCATGATTTACGCAAGACAACCTCAAAAAACGGCTGATTTCTATCAGCAGTTTTTTGGTTTTAGTTCAAAACCTGAGTCACAGGGATTGGTAGAATTAGTTAGTGCAGACGGATCAACAATAATCTTGATACACCAGGCTGCAAAAAGTTTGAAATTGGGGCAAGCTGGTGTGAAACTCGTTTTTTCTGTAACGGATGTTGAGACCTTCAAAGCGCAAAGCTTAGAACGCGGACTTGCCTTTAGCAGCACGCATCAAGCCAATGGCTATCAGTTCGCTAATGCAAAAGATCCAGACAATAATTCGGTATCGATATCAAGTCGGGCATATCGCTCTATCGCATAAATAGACTGTTTGATTTTGACAACGCTCCATATTTGCTTGCTGCCTGCAGATCCCAAAAAACGAGTTCTTGCCAATGCTAAACCGCATTCATCACGCTGCAATCATTTGTTCTAACTATGAAGTCTCTAAGCGCTTCTATAGTGAGTATCTGGGGCTGAAGATGATTGCCGAACATTTTCGTGCTGAACGTGACTCGTACAAACTGGATTTACAATTGCCTGATGGCTCGCAGATTGAGTTGTTCTCATTCCCTAGCGCACCGCCTCGTCCGTCGTATCCTGAAGCACAGGGA
>JANXTO010000080.1 GCA_025352365.1 Undibacterium sp.
GCATTGCAGTTATTTCACATTTAACTGAAGTAGCCCATGCAGAGCATTATGAGCCAGACCATTGGTGGGGGCTTTTACATTTTCTTAGCCATGTAGAACCTGATGTGATCGTTACAGTCACTACTGTGACAATCATAGGGTTACTGTTAATTTTCTTGTCCACTGGTGGTGAGATGGAACACGAATAATGACCGCATCAACGTATTTGCGCGAGCTAATTCAAGCCGCAACAACATTTAGTTTACCTTCAACATTACTTGCTAGCGTTGAAAACATCGCTAGTCAACGAGTATGGCTTGAGGGGCAAGAAGCCAAAGGGACGTTGGGTCCGGTTTATGGATGGAATACGTTGTTAGGACATCGCGATGATATTAGTATTTCTGAGGCTGAGGTAGCCAGTCTGCAAAATAATATTTTAGACAGTCATTGTCTTAATCCTTCTTTTTCACAAGGATTTTATAGCGCGTTTTCTGCTCGTTTGATTGGTTTAGCCAAAGTCTATACCTTGTCACATGGTGGTAGCGGGATATCAAAACACACCTATGAGTTAGTACTTAATGCTTTGTCAACCCCTGATTTTTTTCCGCAAATCCCCGTGGGTGTATCTTACTCATCCGGCGATGTAATTAGTGCGGCGCATTGGGTAAAAGAGCTACTCCGATGGCAACATGGGCAAGGCGCGGGATTGCAAAGAGGAGATGGTATTGCATTAATCAATGGTGCCTTTATTCATATTGGGTTGGCATCAGAGAATTTTTTTAAAGTAGAACAGTTGTTGAGCTTGGTAACCATCACTGGCGCTGCTGCTGCCCGTTTATCAGGATGCTCTGGCCGGACGTTCGAAAGGCCTATGCCCCTCGAGCAAGCAAGTGCCTCCGAAGCGTTGAAGTTGATCTCATCGATTGTTGATAAACCTTCACATCTCTCAAATTCGCCGCAAGTCTCTGTATCGATTCGGGCGATTCCTGAAGTGTTAATTGAAATATTCAATAGGTCTACTGCTTTGGGATTTGAGATCAATAACAGCTTAAGCGAATATTCTGGAAATCCTTTAGTCGAACCAGATGAAAATTCAATTACGTCCAGCGCAAGTTTTTTAGCACTAGGTATCGCTCACGCACAGTCGAGTTTGTTAGATTCCATTATGTTTGCGATGCGTGCATGCGCTGCACGACTTAATTATGTTTTATCTGGACATATTCCATGTATCCCTCGGGACGGGGTGGCCAGCCCGGGCGTAGATTTAGGCTTGATTCAGGTTCCTAAAGAAGTAACCGCACAAATTGAACATGCATTTTTGCAATTGGGTCGACGTAGCTTTACTTCTTGCGGCAGTACCTCTGGCGGACTAGAAGATCTGTGGACGCATGGAGAGTCCATATCTAGGCAGTTAGATTACGCTATTGATGTTTTGAGAAATATATTACTAAAAGAGTTAGCTGTATATGAGCTATTGACCTTGCATTTTTTCAAATCAGTTGAACCCCTAATTTTCAAAGCACAGATTGACACAGGAGCCTCGCTAGTTGCTCAATTAAACTGTGTCAGTAAATCAATTTCGTTTGAGGCAGTGATTCAGAAAAAAGAATTTACTCTTTTATGATTGATACTTTTTAATTAGATTAAAACTCAATCTCAACACCAGATAAACGCTAGATATTCAATTTTAAATTGGCTTTTTAAGCCTTATTTAGATTTGGTTTTCTTTTCACGCATCGTCATAAATTCTTCAGCCGCTGTCGGGTGAATGTCGATTGTTTTATCAAAGTCTGCTTTGGTCGCTCCCATGCGGATTGCAACGGCGAGTCCCTGAATAATTTCTGGTGCATCAGCACCTATCATGTGAACCCCGAGAATTTTTTGAGTTTTGGTATCTACTACCAGCTTCATGAATGTGTGTTCATGATTGCCAGATATCGTATTGCGAAGGGGGCGGAAGTTTGCGCTATAAATATCTACTTCACCATACTGATCTAAGGCCTGCGATTCACTTAAGCCAACAGTGCCGATTGGCGGCTGACTAAAAACAGCAGAAGGTACAAGACTAAGATCAGCAATATGTTCTGCTGGGCCAAATAAAGAATTAGCAACCGCGGAACCTTCCCTTATAGCTACCGGAGTCAGGGCGACACCGTTAGTAACATCACCAACGGCAAAAATATTTGATGTACTAGTGCGTGATGATGGATCAACACTGATGCCGCCAGAGGCAATATCGACTCCAGCCGCGGCCAGATCAAGGCGATCTATATTAGGGATACGACCTGTGGCGTACATGACTGCATCAAATGTGGAATCAGTATTATCAACGCTAGCTGTTAGCATGCCATCGTCTTGCTTAGTAATTTTACTGACTGTGCTATTCAGCAAGAGCTGAATCCCTTTTTTGCGCATTTCTTCCTGCAAATGTAGCCCCAGATCAGTGTCAAATCCACGCAGGATTTGTTCTCCCCGATAAGACAGAGTGACCTCTGTACCAAATGCGCGGAAGATGCCTGCAAACTCTACAGCGATATAGCCTCCGCCCACGATGAGAATACGCTTGGGTAGTTGGGGCAGATCAAAAGCTTCATCTGAAGTAATCGCAAATTCAATTCCTGATATCGATGGGCGGTAAGGTTTGCCGCCAGTGGCAATCAAAATATATTTTGCGCTTATTTTTTTACCGTTTAATTCTACTGTCTGAGTATCGACAAAGCGCGCCAATCCATTGAGCATAGTGACGCCAGAACTAGTCAATAGGTCTTGATAAATTTGACTTAAACGTGCGATCTCTTTGTTTTTCGCCGCGATTAATTTTTGCCAGGAAAAGCTCGTAGAGCTAAGTGACCAGCCGTAAGCTTCTGCATCTGAAAAATCATTAGCGAAGTGTGATGCATACACCAGTAATTTTTTTGGAATACAGCCACGTATGACACAAGTACCACCGTAACGGTCGTTTTCTGCAATTGCCACACGTGCACCCAAGCTTGCGGCAACACGCGCAGCGCGCACACCGCCGGAGCCTCCGCCGATGACAAAAAAATCGAAGTCGAAATTACTCATTTATTACCTCTCTATGACATTGCCAATGCCCAGATGAGTATTGGCAATGATTAGTGTGCTAGCGCTATTACGAAGAATATCATTAACGGCGTTATTACAAAGTCGAGCGGAATTTAAATGGGGTTTGAAGAGGTTTTTAGTATAGAGAAGGGACTGTGATGACCTTGTGTCGGCACTGGCCTGTGGAATAAAGTCAAGAATACTAGAGTGGTGATTTGGATAGTCCCCTTATTGGCAACACAGAGCTGATTCCATTCAACGTCACTAAGCAGTGTGATCAACTAGGCGTGACAGGGCAACGTGGTGAAATCGCCTCATGTTGTGATTATCGCCGATCTATACTTTTGTGCTAACTACATTACCGGTTGGTGTCGCACCTTGCAGATTTTTTTCTATATTGGTTAGAAAACTGCTCAGAGTTGCGCTGCTACCTGATTGACCATCTGCCGCGAGTAAATTGGTAAAGCTTTGTTTAAGTGCATCGATGGCAGAATTAGATGATCCTGATGAACTTGTTCCTGTGCTGGTAGAGTCCGAGGTATCGGTACTGGAGGAGGATAGTTGCTGAATCAGATTTTGTATGCCGCCTTCCAATTTGCTAGTCCCGCCGCCACCGCCGTGGTGGTGATGCCCACCGCCAGACCCCGATATTGCGCTAGTTGGATCGGTACCTGAGTCAGAGCTTGAGGATGATGTACTTGAGCTTCCTGAGCTTGATTGTGATTGCAACGCCGCGAATAAACTTTGCGCAAATGCGGCTAATGCCTGCTGTGGATCTTGTGCCGATGTTGCGTCCGAGGTGCCAGAAGTTGACGAGGTAGCAGATGTGGTCGATGTGCCTGAGCTATCCGTAGTGGAAGTGCCATTAATACCAAGTTGGGCTAATGCTTGAGTCAGGGCAGATACAAATTTTCCACCCCCACCACCTCGAACACGTCCACCATCTCCGTCACGATCAACGGTCGAAGTTGCCGAGTTGATTGCTGAGACATTAGATGTTTGTAAAGCTGAAAGAGGTGATATGTTTCCACCAATTGACGATATAGACATAATCTTTTCTTTTGTTCAATAATTTATGTATCGGGAAATACATCAATAAATGCATCATCCAATACAGCGCCAAGAGAACCCTAGAGCATCTTGTCTGTATATCGATTTTTACGGTGATTTAAATCAAAGAATAAGGGGAATTTTCCAACTGTTTTGTATCCCTTTGTAGAGATTTAGTTACGTTCTCGGTCAAGTGTAACAATTCCCTCATTTCAGAAAAATTTTATTCAACATTGGCTTTTTATTGAAACATCTGTGAAGTTTTTCAAACATATCGTACCGAAAAGACGATATGTGACGATATATCGGTTCTGGCAAAGTTGGTACCGCACTCGCACGTCATTTCGCCCTTACTGGTATCAACGTTGTTATCGCAAATACCCTTGGCCCGGACACACTCCTGTCACTGGCAAACCAACTTGGCGCAACAGTGAGGCCAGCAACAGTGCAAGACGCGCTTAAAGCGGACATCATTATTTTTGCGATTCCATTTCTGGCACATCGTCAAATTGCCCGCGAAGCGACTGACTGGGACGGTAAGATTGTCATCGACGCGATGAATCCTTATGGCGTGCCGGTTGAAGAGTTAGGGGGACTGGCGTCTTCTGATGTCGTAGCAGCGGCCTTGCCTGGCGCGCAAATAGTGAAAGCGTTCAATCATCTACCTGCTGCGCTTTTGGCAAGCCATCCATCGCAGCATGAGGGGCGTCGGGTGATCTTTGTATCAGGCAATGATGAGGATGCTAGTGCGACTATTGGCCGACTTGTTGCCCAGCTTAGCTTTGCTCCAATTTTGCTGGGTAAAGTGGCGGAAGGGGGACGTCTTTTGCAATTAACTGGTCCATTAATATTACAAAATCTGATCAAGCTTGGCTAATTTTAGTTGCTCTGAATGTGCACTGGACACCTTGATAGCTACCGTTGATTTATTCGTGTCAATAGCATCGCGGTATTGTTCTGGGCAACTACGTACGCTGCCGAACAGATGAGGTGTCTGCCTTAGTGCACTCTTAGGATAATTATTTACTCCCAAGAGGTGTCGTGTTTTATGCCAACTACTGAGACACTCATTGCTGCAATTACTCAGCCCGCGCCTGGACAACTTGTTCTCTCTGGTAGCTGGACCTCACGCACCATTGGGCATATCGATCAGCAATTAGCAGCTTTGCTGTTATCAGATGTTGCATCTGCTGCGGCACCTTCTCACGGGTCCGATAAACCTGCAGTTCAGAATCCAATCCAGCCCACAATTCAAATCGATGGTTCGCAATTAATTAGCATTGATAGCATTGGCATCTGGGTCTTACAGCGGCGCTTGCAAAGTATCCGTGATCAAGGAATTGTCATCCAATTATCTGGTTGGTCACCGCAATATCAAACAATGTGGGACGTCGTTAGCCAGCAAAAGCATGCTGCTTTACCCATTTCCAAAAACGCTTCTTTTGTTGAAAATATAGGAAAAAATGCAGTGAACGTGTGGCAAGACAGTGTGTCATTGCTCAGCTTTGTCGGTGAAATCGCTATGACGTTCGCACGATTATTGCCACACCCTCAACGTTGGCGCTGGCGACCTGTGCTGCGCAATATTCAGCTTGCCGGATTTGAGGCACTACCAATTGTTGGCCTTACCTCTTTTTTATTGGGCATCGTGGTTGCTTATCAGGGGGCAGACCAACTCAAACATTATGGTGCCAATATCTTTGTGGTGGAGCTGGTCGGCTATTCCATGCTGCGCGAATTTGCGCCTTTAATCACGGCCATCATTATTGCAGGGCGCTCCGGCTCTTCTTATGCCGCGCAAATCGGCACCATGGTAGTCACAGAAGAAGTAGACGCGATGCGTACCATCGGCATCGTGCCGATTGATTTGCTGGTCATACCTAAAGTGATTGCCTTATTGATTGCTCTACCTTTGCTCACTATATTTGCCGATGTGATTGGGGTCTTGGGTGGGATGGTGATGGCGCGCTTGCAACTGGGTGTGGGGTTTCATGAATTTGCGGAACGATTTGGTACAGAAATTCCGCTCAAGACTTTGTTGATTGGTGTCGGCAAGGCTGCCATGTTTTCAATGGCGATTGCAGTGATTGGCTGTTTTCAGGGCTTCCGCACCGAAGGCAATGCCGATAGCGTTGGCCGCCAGACGACCCGTAGCGTAGTGCAAACGATTTTTGTAGTGATTGTTTTAGATGCGCTGTTTTCCGTCATTTTTAATTTATTGGATTTGTGATGGAAGCGCAAAATGCCTCAAAAAATCTTACCGATATAAGGCAGGATGCCAAACCCGACTATGAGCCCGAAAACATCATAGAGATGCGCAAGGTATGCACTCGCTTTGGCAACAAGACAGTACACACTGATCTTGATCTGGACATACGGCGCGGTGAAATTTTTGCGATTGTCGGTGGTAGTGGCTCGGGTAAATCAACGCTGTTGCGCGAGATGATTTTATTGCATAAGCCAGACTCTGGATCAATCAAAATTTTGGGAACCGACCTTGCCACCGCATCGGATGAAGAGGCCAATTTATTACGTCAGCGATGGGGGGTTATGTTCCAAAAAGGTGGATTATTTAGCACCCTCAACGTGATAGAAAATATAGGCCTGCCTTTACGTGAACACACCGTATTAGACGATCAGATCATTGATGAGGTGGCCGCCTGGAAATTATCTCTCAGCGGACTAGAGCCAGAATCTGGCTCGCGTTATCCTTCTGAATTAAGCGGTGGGATGCTCAAGCGCGCGGCACTTGCACGTGCACTGGCGCTTGATCCGGAACTGCTATTTCTTGACGAACCTACCGCAGGACTAGATCCTGCCGGTGCCGCAGGACTCGACAGCTTAGTACGAGATTTGCATGCTTTGTACAACTTAACCGTTGTGATGATTACTCATGATCTGGATTTATTGTGGCAAGTCACTGATCGGGTGGCGGTGTTGGGCGAGGGCAGGGTACTTGCTGTGGGCTCTATGAGCGAATTATCCAAAATGGACCATCCGATTATTCGTCAATATTTTGATGGTGCTCGTGGACGTGCGGCGCAAACACAAGAACAAACACAAGAACAAAAAACGTCCACCGTAATTGAAAAAAATAAAAAGGAAACATGATGGAAACAAAAGTCAATTACGCAGCGGTAGGTGCATTTGTACTGGTGCTCGGTGCCGCATTTATTGCAGGTATTTTGTGGTTGTCGGTTGGCTTAGGCAAGCAAAAACATTATGAGAAATATCTTGCGATTGTCAATGAATCAGTTGCGGGACTGAACGTCGATGCACCCGTTAAATATCTGGGGGTTGATATTGGAAAAGTGCGGGACATCAAGCTTGATCCGGCCAATCCGCAACAAGTGCAATTGCAATTTGCGATTGAACAAGGAACCCCGATCAAGATCGATACCTTAGCAGTACTTAAGACTCAAGGTCTAACTGGCATCGCCTATGTTGAGTTAAGCGGTGGCTCTCCCAATGCGCCAGCTTTAGTCGCTAGCGGACCAGATGAGTTGCCGATGATCCGTACCAAACCGTCACTAGGTGCCCGACTAGAAAATGTGCTTAGCTCGGTGCTGGCTAATCTTGATCGTACTGCTGCCAATATCAATGCCGTGTTAAACGATGAAAATCGCGCCGCATTTACTAAAATTCTGGCTGATACATCCGCAGTCACCGGTACTTTAGCTGCACAAAAAAATGCAATGAGCAGCGGTATCGCCAACGCATCAAAAACGGCTGACAATGCAGCACGCGCCTCGGCACAGCTTGATCCACTCTTGCAACGTATCTCTGGTAGCGCAGAGGCAATAGAAAAATTAGCGAAAGAGGCGACGTCCGCCAGTATTAGCACTAAAAAAACTGTCGAAGATGCTGGTTCTGCGGTACGCCAGATTAGTAACGATACCGTACCAGAATTAAATCGATTGCTGACAGAATTAGGCGACTTATCTAGCTCGCTAAAAAGTTTAAGTGAGCAGACCAAACAAAATCCAAGTAGCTTAATACGAGGTCGCCAACCAGTTCCTTATGGCCCAGGAGAAGGCTTGGGTGATAGCTCGGTAGGTAGCACCAAAGACGGTTCTAGCAATAGTTCCGACAAAAAATAGGGGAGAAGAAAATACCATGATCCATTTAGCGAAACTAAAAACCAGAACGTCATTGCAATATCAAAACAGTAAACCAGCTTCGCGTACGGTTATTGGCTTGGGCATAGGCTTGACAATAGTGGCATTGAGCGCTTGCTCCTCTCTATTGCCAGCCAATGTGCCGCCACCAATGCTGTACTCATTTGATACCGTACAAACGAACGCAATCACTAAAGCAGCAGTGCCACCAGAAGCGAATGTAGTGAATATCGGGCCAACATTGATTGTGAGCGTCCCTCGGGCTGCTGCCGGTTTTGATACGCAGCAAATGATGTATATGCGCCAGCCGCACCAACTTGAATATTTTCGTGAAAGCCAATGGGTAGATACGCCTGCAGCGATGTTGTTGCCGCTAGCGGTTGGCGCGATAGAGCAGAGCGGACGATTTGGCGCAGTAATGCAATCCCCTACTACGATCGCCAGCCAGTACCGGCTTGATTTAGAAGTGGTGCGACTACAGCAAGAATTTTTCAGTCAACCAAGCCGAGTGCACTTCACTTTGCGCGCCTATTTGTCCGATACGACCAGCCACCAAATCATTGCTTGGCGTGAGTTTGACACCAATGTAAATGCGGAAACCGATAATCCCTATGGCGGAGTGGTGGCAGCTAATCAGGCGATACGCACTACGCTGATTGCGCTGGCAAGTTTTTGTGCTAATCATCTTAAAAATTTATCTGAATCACCGGCTGACTTAGCTAGTCCATCCGCTAATCCGTTAGCGCCTAAGGCAGCGTCTAAGTTGCCAAGGCCTGATCAACGATAATTTGCGCCTCTTTTACTATATTTTGCAGATGCGCATCGCCTAGAAAACTCTCGGCGTAGATTTTATAAATATCTTCTGTACCTGAAGGGCGGGCAGCAAACCAACCATTTGCTGTAATCACTTTTAACCCGCCAATGGCGGCATCGTTACCAGGTGCACGAGTCAAAATAGCTTGTATGGTTTCGCCAGCAAGATTAGTTGACTGCACCTGTTCCGGCGATAGTTTAGATAACTTGGCTTTTTGCTCAAAACTAGCATATGCCTGCTTGCGATCCGCCATAGGCTCACCAAATTCATGGGTCAAGTCCTTATAAACATCACCAAGATCATGTCCCATTTTTGCAGTAATTTCAGCTGACAGTAAGGCCAAAACCATACCGTCTTTATCCGTCGTCCAGACTTTGCCATCACGCCGGGCAAAGCTGGCGCCAGCACTTTCTTCCCCGGCAAAAGCCAGGCTGCCGTCAGCTAATCCTGCTGAAAACCATTTAAAACCAGCGGGTACTTCAATTAATTGTCGCCCCAGTTTGGCTGCCACACGATCAATCATCTGGCTACTGACGACTGTTTTTCCGACAGCAGCGTTTTTATTCCACTGAGGTCGGTGCCGAAACAAGTAAAAGATCGCTACTGATAAATAATGATTGGTCGGCAGTAACCCCACTTTGGGCGTAACGATTCCATGCCTGTCATGATCGGTGTCGCAGGCAAAGGCAATATCAAAGCAATCCTTCAATGCAGTCAGGTTATGGATTGCATAAGGTGAGGACGGATCCATGCGTATTTGCCCATCCCAGTCAATTGTCACAAAGCGGAATGTGGTATCCACCAAAGGATTCACAACGCTTAAGTTAAGTTTGTAATGATCGGCAATCGCTGGCCAGTAATGCACACCAGCACCTCCGAGTGGATCAACACCCATGTGGATATTCGCCTCACGAATCGACGTCATGTCGATCACGTTCTCCAGATCATTAATGTAGGTGTTTAGAAAATCGTAGTAATGCGTGGTCGATGCCCGCAGTGCTTTTTCAAATGGCATGCGTAAAATGCCGGGCGAATCACCCGAGCCACCTTCAGCACTTTTTTGCAAAAAATCGTTTGCCTGTTTTTCTATCCAGCCGGTGATGATCGTATCCGCTGGTCCGCCGTTGGTGGTGTTGTACTTGATACCGCCATGCTCTGGCGGATTGTGTGACGGCGTGATGATGATGCCGTCTGCCAGACCAAGCTGGCGCCCACGGTTAAACGTCAGAATTGCATGCGATACGGCCGGTGTTGGCGTGTATTCTCCTTTGGCTGCCATCATTACCTCAACCCCATTTGCAGCTAAAACCTCTAATACGCTGGCAAATGCGGGTTCAGACAAAGCATGGGTATCAATTCCGATAAAACATGGCCCGGTAATACCTTGTTGCTTGCGATAGAGACAAATTGCCTGACTAATCGCCAGCACGTGCATCTCGTTAAAGCTGCGAGTAAACGCTGAGCCACGATGACCTGATGTACCAAACAACACTCGTTGCGACGCGAT